>CAITNQ010000289.1 GCA_903893785.1 uncultured Gemmatimonadota bacterium | reverse complement strand
CCTGGCCGCTGGCCTCAATACTGGCGTTGTCGCCGCCCGATACTGACTGCCAGCCACTCCGGGTGCGCCGGGGTCGGACAGCAGGCTCGGCCTGTCGCTCTGGCCCGGCGGCGCCCGGGCGAGCCCGAACAGGGCCGGGTTGCCCGCCAAGCGGGTCCGCAATGTGCGCGTGCGCGGCGCCGCCGCGAGAAGGGGGTCCAGATGTCGGCTTGCCTGTCGCTGGGTTCACGCCGGGAGTTGTTTGTCGATGCGCTCATGGCCGAGCGTCTGACCGGGCGCGCCCAGGTGCGCCTGCACCACCCGGTGGCTCGTGAGGTGGTACTGGTGACCGACCGGCCGTGGGAGGGCAATGGCACCAACTACGTGACCGTCCTCCGCGACGGCGATCGCTACCGGATGTATTACCGGGGCTGCCATTACTCGTACCTGGCCGGCCGCGACCGCGCCAATCACGCCGACGTGTACTGCTGCGTGGAGAGCCTGGACGGTATCCACTGGACCCGCCCCCAACTGGACCTGCACCCCTGGGAAGCCAACCCAGCGACGAATATCGTGTGGACCGGTGGCGGGGGCGCCAATGCCGAAAACTTCGCCCCGTTCATCGACGCCAATCCGGCGGTCACTCCGGCCGCGCGGTACAAAGCCCTTGGGGTGGGCGTGCAGAGCCCGGGACTGTACGCCGCTGCGTCGCCCGACGGCCTGCACTGGTCGCTGCTTGCCGCCGAACCGGTCATCACCGTCGGTGATTTCGACTCTCACAACATTGCGTTCTGGGACGGTCTGCGCGGGGAGTACCGCGAATACCATCGCCAGGGGCGCCAGGGCCGCGACGTGCGGACCGCAGCCTCGTCGGATTTCGTTCACTGGCCCGAACCCGAGTTCCTGGCCTACACCGCCATCGTTGACTCAGGACAGGCGGCCGGCGAAGCCGCTGATGTGCGCGATCCGGTGGGATCAGCCTATCCGACCGGGCGAGTCAGCGAGCTGTACACCAACCAGGTGATGCCGTACCATCGGGCCCCTCACCTGTTCCTGGGTTTTCCCACGCGATACATCGACCGCGGGTGGACAGCGGCGGCACAGCATCTGCCGCGCCTGGCCTATCGCCAGACCCGTGCCGCCGGCTCGCGCCGCGAAGGCACGGCGATCACCGATGGCATGCTCATGGCCAGCCGCGATGGCCGCCACTTCCGCATCTGGCCCGAGTCATTCCTGCGGCCCGGGCTGCGCCAGACCGACAGCTGGTTCTATGGCGACATGTACCAGTGCTGGGGGTTGGTGGAGACGGCTTCGTCCCTGGCCGACGGTCCGCCGGAGCTCTCCCTGTATGTAACCGAGCGCACCCTGCAGGAGTTCGCGGCGCAGATCCGCCGCTACACCCTGCGGCTGGACGGCTTCGCGTCGGCCTGGGCCCCGCTGGCAGGCGGCGGCGTGGTGACCCCCTTGGTTACCTTCGCCGGGCAGCGCCTGGAGGTCAACTACTCGACGTCGGCGGCCGGTTCGCTGCGGGTCGAGCTGCAGGATCCGGATGGGTCCCCGATCCCCGGCTTCGCCCTGGCGGACTGCGACGAGCTGTACGGCGACTGCCTCGACCAGCCGGTGTCATGGGCCGGGGGCGCCGAGTTGGGGGCCCTGGCCGGAACGCCGCTGCGGTTGCGTTTCGAGTTGCGCGACGCCGATCTGTTCTCTTTCCAGTTCACCGCCGCCACCTGAGGCTGCGGCGGGCGGTTGGTCGAGTGTTCCGCCCGGTGCTCAGATGCCCGGCGCGGCATGGGTAAAGGGCAGCGCGACGCCCGCAGTGCCGGGCGCCGCACGTTTCCCCCTGGTCGAGCCGGTTCGGGCGCACCGCACGGCCCCCAGCGCCGCATCCCACTCGTGGCCCCCTGCTCGGTCCAGTTCGCAGGCCACCCAAGGCGGGTTGGCCCCAGCGCCGGCATTCGGCCCGGACCCAAGCCAGGTCAGGTGTTGGCCTTGAGCCAGGCCAGCGCTGCCTCGGCTTCCTGCTGACTGGAAGCCCAGGTGTCGTAGAAGAGCTGGTTGGGTCTGAGTTCGCGATGGTAGACCTTCATTTCGTCAATGCTGCAGGGGATCCACAGGCTCTTGCCTCGCGCCTGGATGTCCTTGAGGAGGTCCAGCCACTCCATGAACGCCTTGTTGCGTGCCCCCGTTGTCCACTGGATGCAGTCCAGCCCGGCGATACGGCACAGGTCAGGCACGTGGACCAGGCACTCGGGGCCGTCCAGATGGTACACGCAGTGTCCCAGGAACGCCGCCTCTTCCTCCAGCGCCGGTAACACCCACTTGCGGAACTGCCGGGGCCCGATCAGGGCCGCATAGTCACACTGGATGGTGTTGGTGCGCACCGGATGGTATGCGTGGACCCAGCCGCAGGTGCCGGTGGCGGCCATGTTGGCGGCGGTGTACAAACGCTCGTACACGGGCGTGTAGAGCTGACGCACGCTGGCCATGGCCCGATCGATGGTCTCGGGGACGTCAAGTAGATCCATGCTCAGCCGTTCACCGCCCCGCATGGCCAGCAGGGCGTCCATGTTGCTGTGCAGATCCAGGTGGGTGATCAGCATTTTTCCAGCCAGGCCCTGGGCCAGGGCCTCGCAGAACGCCACCATGCGCGTCCACCACGGACTGTCCTCGCGCAAGGTCAGGGGCAGCCACTCGTCCCAGTTGTCGATGCAGGTTCTGGCCCAGCTCGTGCCGTACCCGTCGGCCGAGAAGTCCAGTTCGGCGCCCAGCCAGGCCGCGAACATGTCCGGCCCGAAGCTGGGGGTGTACGAGGGCATGGCTTCACCCCCGAAATAGACGCCGGCGGCCGATGCCAAGATCTGGTCGACGATGGGGCCGAAGTCGCCGTGGGCGCCGGCCATATAGCGGGGACCCGGCACGGCCGCGGCACTGTCTTTGGGGGCGCGGATGACGCACACCGGCCGGTCGAGGATTTCCTGGTTCCAGAAGGCCAACCAGCGCTGCTGCGCTTCGGCGAAGTCAGGTTTGAACTCCAGCGAACTGACAGGTCCAGGCGAGGCCATGCGCTCCTCCATGGAGACCGGGTGGGCGGGCGGGCCGAACGCTGACGAACAAAGGGCCCTGGCCGCCCGCGCGTCAAGGCGGTGCGCGGCCCCGGTCCGCCTGGCCACGGTTTGGCCAGGGCTTGCGGGTGCCGGCCGGCGTGGCCAGACTAGCGCTCCGGGTACCGTCAGGCCGAGTCGCTCTGTCCCGGGCCCGCGTCGGCCTCGCCCCGGGCCAGCGCCCGCGGGCTCTGGTGTGGCATCGGGTGGCATGGCTGTCGCTTCGCGAGGTCTGGCGCACACTTCCCGGCGCGTCTGTCCGCCGCCGGCTTCACGTTCTGGGGGATCATGGAATACCGCCGATTGGGTCGCTGCGGCGTCAAAGTGTCGGAGCTCTGCCTGGGGACCATGACCTTCGGCCACGGCGCTGACGAGGAGGAGGCGCGGCGCATGGTGGACATGGCCCTGGCGCGCGGGGTGAACTTCATCGATACCGCTGACTCGTATGGCGGTGGCCAGGCCGAGGTCATGGTTGGACGGGCCCTGGGCGCGCGCCGCCGGCAGGTCGTGCTAGCGACCAAATTCTTCAACCCCATGGGCGGCGGGCCGAACGACTCCGGCATGTCGCGAGTCCACATCATCCATGCCCTGGAAGACAGCTTGCGGCGGCTCCAAACCGACTGGGTCGACCTGTATTATGTCCACCACGTGGACGTGCAGGTACCGGTGGAGGAAATGCTGCGGGCTCTCGACGATCTGGTATCGCAGGGCAAGGTGCGGTACATCGCCTGCAGCAACTACCCTGCCTGGCGCCTAGCGGACGCCCTGTGGGTCAGCCAGACCAACGGGTGGAATGGTTTCGTGGCGTACCAGCCCCAATACAGCCTGGTGGTGCGTGATGTCGAGCAGGAACTGGTGCCCCTGTGTCTGGCCAAGGGACTGGGCATGGTAACCTGGAGCCCGCTGGCCGGCGGTTTTCTGTCGGGTGCCTATCGACCCGGGCAGCACCGCGCGCCGGCGACTCGTTCGGACGAAGACTGGGCCTTTCCCGGCCGTTACTTCGCCGGCAGCGCCGATCAGACGCTAGCCGAGTTGCTGCAAGTCGCCGCACAGGCAGGGCGCTCGCCCGCACAGCTGGCCCTGCGCTGGCTGCTGCAGCGCCCGGCGGTCACCGCGGCCATCGTCGGTGCCAGGACCGCGGTGCAGTTGGCCGATAACCTGGGGGCCGCGGGGTGGCAACTGGAGGCAGAGGTGTGCGCTCGACTCGATCGGGTCTCGGCCCTGCCCGATCGGTACCCCGAGTCCATGCAGAAAGACATGCGGGCGCGCCGCGATCAGGCTGTCAGGATGCCGGGCTGACAGCCACCGTACTGTCCGTGCGGCCGGGGTCTGGGGCGCGGCGCGCGCCCCGCCACCACGTTCAGGGCTCGACGCCGGCAGGGACCGGCGTCACCCCGCGCGGCAGACCCGGCGCAGCTCCTGCACGGCGTAGCACATGTTGTCCCATGGCACGTCGGGCGGGATCAGGTGGTCGAATCCGGGCACATAGCGGCCCTGCCGAACCATGCGCTCGGCCCGGGCCATCTCCTGGTCGATGTCGGCGCGCGCGCCGGCCAGGGCGCGTTTGTCCAAGCCGCACATGATGCCCAGGTCGGGGTAGCGCTGGCGGTACTGCTCCACGTCATTGCCGGCCTGGACCTCGAAGGGGAAGAACATGCTGATGCCGTGCTGCTTCATGATCGGCACCAGTTCGCTGCAATCACCATCGGTGTCCACCGACATCACCCGTACGCCATGGCCCCGCGCAAACGCGTGGATGCGATCATAGCAGGGCATCATGAACGACTCAACCATGGCCGGCGATATCAGCGAGCCCTGCCGCCCCGACATGTCTTCCCAAATGTGCACGTGGTCGATCGGGACGTGGCGGGCGACCCGCTCGTAAAGGGCCAGCCACAGCGTCGTCAGGTGATCCATCATGTCGTGGATCAGGTCCGGTTCGGAGTAGAACCCGATCAACAGCGCCTCGACACCCATCAGATCCCGGAGGGTGCCAAAGACGCCCCAGGGGTAGCTCCCCACCTGGACGGCTTCACCTGTCTGCGCCACGCGCGCCCGCCACTGCGCCCAGTCCTGCGTGACCCGCCGATCGGCATCCTCCAGGCGCAACCGCTGGCTCTTCAACTGGTCCCAGTCATTGGCGTCCTTGACCGGGTAATCCAGGAATTCGGGCATCGAGGAGCGATCGTGGCGGTTGCGCATGGTAATGCCGCGCCAGTCGCGGGTCACCACGTGCTCGTCGGTGGACTCCAGCGTCAGTTCCTCGAAGTGGGGCCACACCCCGTATTCGACGGCCGGCGCGGCGAAACCCGCCTCGTAGCCAAACTGGCGCGCCAGGTCCAGGTCCGGCTGGCCTGCTTCCCGGCGCCACCGCTCCATTGTCTCGCCCCACGGCCAGTAGCCCAAATTGGTGCCAAAAGACACGTGGTCGAGATCGCCGCCGCTGAGACTGCGGACCAGGCGCTCTCCCGGACACAGTAGTGACGCCATAGGTGACTCCGATCGCTCCCGAGGGGGTGGCGGTGGCCAGGCGCAGCTAAGGTGGCGTACCTTTGGCATCGACACAAACCGGATCCGGAGGCCACATGGATGCGCGGCTCGAGAGCAACCGGCAGTTCCTCGCCAACCTGTTCCATCGCGGTGTCTTTCAGGGGCACGGGTTCACCGTCAGTGCGCCGCGGACGCCGATCTGGGAGGTGGGTGACTACACCACCTCGACACGGCCGGTCAAAGACTGGCTGCCGTGGATTGTCGAAGCGTATCGCCGTGACTGCGAACTGGCCGAGGCCGCTGGCGATGATTCCGTGCCCATCGTTGGTTTGACCACCGGGACCCACATCTACGCGGCGGCCCTGGGAGCCCGGGTGCACCATTTCGCCGACAGCAACCCCTGCGCCCTGCCGGTGTTCGCCTCGCCCCGGGACGCCGATGCCATGCCGGAGCCGGACCTGGCGCAGTGCCGGCCCTTGATGCGGGTTTTCGAGCTGGCCGAGTTGGTGCAGCAGGAACTTGGCCGCGATGTGCTGTTCGGGCCTCCGGACCTGCAGAGCGGTTTCGATACCGCCTGTCTGGTGTGCGACAAGGCCAGCCTGTTCGCGGCCATGCTCACGCCGGGCGAGCAGGAAGCTGTCCATCGTCTGGTGGGCAAGTGCGCACGCCTGTTCAGAGCCTTCCTGACCGAGTTCTACCGTCGCCATCCCACCGCCAGTTTGGCGCATTGCCCGATGGTCTGGGTGCCACCCGACCTAGGTCCCTGGCTGTCCAACGACGAGTGTGGCGCCATCAGTGTGGCCGCCTTCGAGTCCTTCTGCCTGCCCGAGTTAGTTGACCTGGCGCAGACCTTCGGGGGACTGGGCATGCATTGCTGTGCCGACGCTGAGCACCAGTTCGCTTCTTTCCGCCGCATCCCCAATTTCTACGCCTTCAACCGGGTGGCGGCTCGGCACGGGTACCAGCCCATGCTGGACGCCTTCGGGGGGGCGGCAGGACCGGTACTGGTCATGGGTTGGGCGGACGATGCGCTGATTCGGACGCTGGTGACCAACGCGCCGCCAGGCACTCGTCTGGTGTTCAACCGCTGCTTCGACGCCGTCGACGATGCTCGGGCGTGGGTGGAACGCATGCGCTGCCACTATCCTCGCTGCGCCTGAAACGTCACCGCGGCCAATGCCGCAGCGCCGACCCGTCAATACAGCAGAAGCCCGAAACCCTGTCAGGGGTTCCGGGCTTCTGTGTTGGTTCCGTTCGTGTGGGCGCGGCGCTGCCCGCGTCGGGTTCAGGCCTTGGGCTTGCCGCCCTGGTTCGGCTCGGTCGCATCCGAGCCACCGTGCTCCACCCGTTCGACCAGCTCCACGTCGTCTGCCGAGACGTGACCGATGACGCGGCCGTCGTCGAGGACGTTGGTCTTCTTGGCAGCCAAGTCAACGAACAGCCGCCGCAGGTCCATGGTGCCGCCGATCAAGAACCACACGGTGGACACCAGACCAATCGCACCTGCCAGCAGGAAGTTGTTGAAGTAGAACCAGTTGGACCAGCCGTTGTTGCCCCAGGGGTCGACCGCGTTCCACAGAATCACGCCGAGGAAGCAGAAACCGAAGCCCCAGACAAAGGAGTAGATGAACACCGACCAGGCCAACCAGCGGTCGCCACGGGTGTACTGATCGTCAATACCGATCAACTGGGTAACCAGCCAGCGGTAGCTCCACCGCTTGTCTTCCGGGCGCGTCACCTCCTGGCGCCTGTCTTCGGCGCGCTGGTACACGCCGCGGTGCAGCATGCGGTCCATGTTGAAGACGCGGCCGCCGCGCGAGGTGACCAGCGAAATGATGATGTAGAGCCCGAGGGACACGACCATGCCGATCGCGTACACCTCCTGCGAGTTGATCGGGAACTTCTCGCTGCTCATGCGCCAGGTGATCAGCGGTTCGAACGGCGCTGACGCGGTCTTGAGCCATACCGCCACGGTCTCCACATGGCCATTGGCGTAGAGCCACGGATAGATGCTGCCGACCCAATACTTCTGCAGCAGGATGCCGGCCACGGCCAGAGCTGAGCCGGAGATGAGCGCCGCCCAGGCGCCGCCCGTGGTGCCCCGCTTCCAGTACAGGCCACCGGTGATGCAGGGGCCGCTGCCACCCAGCCAGATCGCGCCGGTGATCGCGAAGAACATCAGCACGTAGTCGACCTGGCCGAAGAAGAAGCTGAAGAAGAAGGCGAATACCGCTATCGCCGCGATGATATAGCGCAGCAGGCGGAGCTGCTGTTCGGGGGTAAAGGGTGTCTTGCGCAGCGGCAGCACGATGTCCTGCACCAGGATGCTGCCCCAGGACAGCAGGTAGGACATGTCCACCGAAACCATGTGGAAGATCAGGATGGCCAAGAACAGGCCGGTGACGCCCATGGGCAGGATGTAGCGCAGGGCCATGGGCACGCGCATCTGGCCGAAGATCGTGTTGAACGTCTGGGCGGCACTGGGATCCACGGACTGGATCGCGTCGCGGGCAGTCTGCACCCGGGCCTCGCGGGCTGCCTGCCGGGCTTCGGCGTCGCTGGTGGTAGCGACCGTCGGCGTTTCCGCCGGTTTCGGTTCCTCGGCGTTGTAGCGCAACCGGTCGCGGTCGGCCTCCTCTTTGGCCTTCATGGCCGCGGTCTTGTCCAACATGCTCTGGAGTTCGGGCGTCACCGTGCCCGACTGGAGGTACGCCGTGACCTGTTCGCGCACCTGGACCAGTTCCGGGCTCTCGGCCACGTCATTAACGGCTTTGATCGCCAGTTCCATGCGGGCCGCGATGGCGCCCCGGTCACCATTCTGGAACTTGTCGCTATTGAGATAGGCCATCGCCACGACGGCCAAGAGCAGGTACATCATGCTCTCGAAGCCGCCGCGCCACGATCCCAGCACGCCCGCCATCTTCTGCTCGTGGGCGTTGCGGGCCGACACGCTGTACCCCTGGTTGCCCGACCATCCTAGCCGGTTCACGATCCCGCCCAGGATGCCCACGATGACGTAGAACAGGTTGAAGTCGCGCAGCTCGGAAATGTCAAAGGGGTTGATCAGGCTCTTGCCCGGAGCCCGATCCAGCAGCGCCGGCGCCATGTCGCGGAACCAGGAGAAATGGTACAGCACATACCCCACGATGATCACGTACACCGGATAGCTGAGCAGCCCCTGAAGGCAGTTGGTCACCATGATGGTGATCTGCCCGCCCTTGGTGGCCACCAACACCGCCAGGGTCAGGTTCAGGGCCATCAACAGGCCGAAGGTGGGGAAGTGCCAACCGAAGATGTTGGTGGTGACCGGCAGGCCGCAGAAGTAGACCAGGAACCGGGCACCCACGGCCGGGAACAACGCGTAGTTGATAATGCCCGAAATGGACTGCAGGATACCGGCGAAGATGCGGAAACGGCGGCTGTAGCGGATCTCGAGGAACTGCCCCACGGTCATGGCGCGGGTTTCGCGGAAGCGGTACACGCAGAACCCGGTCAGGCCCAGGACAATGAAAATGGGTGCTGAGATAGATCCCCAGAACCCGTAGGCAAACCCGGAGGCGTAGTAGCTCTCGTACACAGCCACGAGGCTGATCAGCCCATACCCGGCCTCGCCGCCGGAGACGCACAGGACATAGCGCCCGGCCACGCGGCCGGCGGTGAGAAAGTCGGCCACCCCTCGTACATATTTCTGTGTCTTCAGGGCCAACCAGGTCACCACGACCAGGGGCACCAGTACGATCGCCCAATCAATCCAGTGCACTACCCTCCTCCTCTCCCAGAGGCGTCGCTCAGTCTGGGGTGACGGGACAGGGATGACGGCCCCCGGCACGCCCGGCGCGCCCTCGTTGGGGGTCGGCCGGACGGCCCGCGGTACGGGATAACGGGGCCGGAAACTGCGGCCACCTCGCGGGCGCGTCAAGCCCCACCTGCCGGCCGGCGCCAGCCGCGACTGGACAGGGTCACTCGACCGGCTTAACCTAACCCGGCTTGTTCCTGCCCACGGCCCTGCCCGGGAGTACCATCATGCCTGCCGCTCAGACCGCTGTGCCCTGGCTGCCGACCGGGACCCGCTCGGCGCCTCTGGTGGTGGCTTTCGGCGACTCCATCACCGCGACCAGCGCGGACATGGCCGAAAGCGACCGATGGCCAGCCCGGCTTGAAGCGGCGCTCCGGCAGGTCCCCGGGTGGGCGGCGGCCCGCGTAGTCAATGCCGGTGTGGGTGGCAACACCTCGCGTGAAGGCCTGGTCCGCTGCGACACCGATGTGTTGCCCCATCACCCGGACCTGGTCTTGGTGCAGTTCGGCGGCAACGACGCCACTCCTGACCCGCAGCGGCACGTGCACCTGGTCGAGTACGAGCGGAACCTCAGCCGTATCGAGTTCGCCGTCAACGCGGCTGGTTGCCCTCGCGTGGCCGTGCTGACCTTCCCGCCAGTGGTCGACCCCGCGCATGCCTGGTACGCCGATTTTGCCCCAGTGGGCGGCCAGGACGCGTTCATTGAGGCCTACCGTCGGGTGACGCGCCTGCACGCCGCCCGACGACAGGTGCAGCTGTTTGACCTGGACAGCGTCGTCCGCGCGGCTCCGGCCAGCTACATTCTGCCTGATGGTGTCCATCTGTCGGTGGCTGGCAACGAGGCGGTTGCCGCGGCGCTGGCGCCGTGCGTACTGGCCTGGCTCCAGGCCGCCTGACGCGGCTGTGGCGTACACCGCTACTGAAAGGTAAACCATGGGCCGACCCTTGCTTGTTCACGCGGGCAGGTTGATCGACGGCACCGGCTCCGGGCCGATCGCGGGCGCGACGCTGGTGATCGAAGACGGCCGCATCTGCAGCGTGCACGGACCGGGCCAGGAATCGCCGGCCCCGCCGGATGCGGAGGTCATTGACGCCACCGGCCAGACCGTGCTGCCGGGCCTGGTGGACTCCCATGTCCATCTATGTTTCAGTGCTGGCCCCGAGCCGCTGGCAGATGCCCTGCGCGAGTCTGAACCGCAGCAGCTGTTGCGGGCGGCCGGTAATGCTCAGCGGGCGCTGGCGGCTGGGATCACCACCGTCCGCGACTGCGGTGGCCTCGACGGGGCGACCCTGGCATTGCGGGATGCCTTGGACGCCGGCGTGATCGTCGGTCCTCGCCTGCAGGCGGCCGGGCCCCCGTTGACGACCACTGCCGGGCATCTGCACTTCTGTGGCCTGGAAGTGCAGGGCGTCGATGATCTGCGGCGCGCGGTCCGGCAACTGCACAAGCGCCGGGTTGACTACATCAAAGTGATGGTGACGGGTGGGTACATGACGCCTCGCACCAACCCGTTCGCCCTGCAGTACACGCCGGCCGAGCTGTCGGCTATTGCCGACGACGCGCACCGCTTGGGACTGCGGGTGGCCGGGCACATCGCCTCCATTCCCGGTATCCGCGCCGGGCTGGACGCCGGGCTGGACACCTTTGAGCACTGCGTCTGGCACGATCAGACCGCTCCTGGGGTGCTCCGCTACGATGCCGCCCTTGGCGCCGCCATGGCTCGTCAGGGCTGCGGCGTGGGACTGACCATCGGCGGCGGTGAGCGGCAGCTGGCGCAGAGCGTGGCGGCGGGTGAATCGCTGCCGCTGGCGGCCCTGCCCCGGCTGGAGGCGTTGACGCACATCCATGAGCAGATGCGCGCTGACGGGGTCGTGCTGGCCTGCCACAGCGACGCCGGGACCGTGGGCTGCACCTTCGGCGGCCTGGCGTTGAGCGTGGCTGCGTTGGTGCGGCTGTACCAGTGGAACCCGTTGGCGGCCATCACCGCCGTAACGGGCACCGCGGCACAGGTGATGGGCCTGGCCGACGATGTGGGCACCCTGACCGCCGGACGCCGGGCCGATCTGATCGTGGTCGACGGCGATCCGTCGGTGACGCCCGAAGCGCTGCTCCAGGTGGACCGGGTGTTGCTCAGCGGCCGTACCGTGGCTCGGCACGGACACCTGCTGCTGACGCACCGAGACTGACGCTGCGCCGGCTCCCGCGGCTGTGACCGGGCGGTGCCGACATCGGCCCGCACCCACCCGAGATCGGGTGGGTCACCAGCGCGTCAATTCGGCCCGCCACTGCGGCAGTTCGACGTTCAGCACGTGTTCCACCTGGCGGATCTTGGCCCGCAGGATGGCTGGGGTGTCGTGCGTGCCCATGTCCAGACGCAGCCCCAGATCGAGGAAGTCCACGCCGTCCACGAGCGCCAACTCGCGCTGCGCCAGGACCAACTCAGCCTGCGCCAGGCTTCGCATGCGTTTCAGGTCGCGCATGTTTTCGCGGTGGTGCCCAGCCCGCACCCAGCTCTGGTGGCTGTGGTCGCGCACCACGTCGCGTAACCGCAGGAACTCCTCGACCTGTGCCGCGGAGCGCCAGGTCCCGGCCAGGTGCTGGGCCAGGACGAGTTCCTGGCGAAAGCGGTGGCGGCAGATCGACGGCACCATGGCCTCGGCCCGACGCAGTTCGCGTGCTCCGGCTTCCCACAGGGCGGCCAGTTCCTGGAGCTCGTCCAGGGCCACGTCCTGGCCCTGCTTGGGCCCTCGTCGGGCCAGCGCCCGGAAGCCTGGTTTGTCGTAAAAAAGCGGGCGCTGCAGCGAGAAGGCGGCATCGTCATCCGTGGCCGTGTCTTCCCACAGCCAGTAGAAAAGGCCGAAGAAGGCCGGATCCAGGCCCGCCTGCAGGCTGGCCTTGGACCGGTCGAGGATTAGCGGCTGGCCGACACCGACGAAGTACGAGCCCACGTAGTAGTCAAGCTGCGGATGGTGACGCATGGCAGCCGAGAAATGCCGCCAGGCGCGGCGGACGGCCGGGGCCGCGCGTCGCCCGAAGTCGCGCTCCGCCAACGCGGCCACGACCTGGCGCAGGTCAGCGAACTCGCTGCCCCGGCCCCAGATAGCCCAGAAACCGAGCTCCTCGGCCGGCGCCTTGCAGGCGCCGTCGAAGAGCCAGCGCGAATGGATGGCTTCGGGCCGCAGACGAATGGCGTTCTCCCAGATCTGACGCTGGTTCTCCACTGCCGGCAGGTACGGCACGCTCAGGCATTCGATGGAGGTGTTGACCTCAAGCTTGACCGAGAACGGGACTCGCAGCTGGCGGCACCGCGCTCGCTGCCGCCGGCAGCGCTCACTGATGCTGACCTTGCTCATGGAGTAGTCCCAGATGTTCTTGGCGTAACCCGCGGGACGCCAGTCGACCGAATCTTTGTCGACCTCGGTCTGGAACACCACGTGGTCACGGTCCAACCCGGCGATGAAGTCGGTCTGGTCGCGGTCGCCCGACCAGTGATTGGCCGAATAAGGCCAGGTCACCAGGCGAGCTTCCGGATTGGCGCGGCGGATCGCGACGGCCACGGTATTGACCAACTCGGCGACCACGATCGAACCTGGACGTGAGGAACACCGGGGGCAGTCAGCGGCCCCGCGCTCGCTGCGCATGAAGCAATGGTAGAAGCCCTCGCCGCCGGTGATGGCAAGCAACCCGCCGAGTTCCGGGATCTCGGCGAACAGTGACGCCCAGGACGCGGCGATGAACTGGCGGGTGGCCGGATCGCTGGTGCACAGCGTGCGGAACGCGCCGCCGCTCTGGACGGCGCCACGGGCCGAAGGCATGGCCTCGAACAGCGGGTGGTCAGGCGCTGGTTTGGGGTTGTACGCCATCAAGAACGGGTACACCCCTGCGCGTGCCGCTTGCCTGGCCAGCAGCTTGAGCCGCTCGCGGTTGGCTCTGGCCTCGGGGTGGGCCAGGGCCGCGAAGGGAGACCCGGGCGGGGGGATCAGGTAGTCCTCGAACAGGGCCATCAGCGGCATCGCGTTGATGCCGATGCGAGCCAGTTCGATGAAGTTGTCGTCCTGTTCGCGGCCGTGTATCCAGGCCTGGGTGGTGCAGAAGCCGCCCCACAGATCGGCGCCCAGGTGCAGCGACACGCGCGGTTGTACGCGGCGGCGCCCGCGCGGCAGCGCCAGGCAGCGACGCAGGGCCCAGTAGTTGCTCAAGTACAGGCTGGCGCGCAGCAGGGCGACCTCGGTCGCGGCCCGGACGGTTATCTGGCCAGGCGCGACCGCGATCTGGAACGCCCCGCCCCAGCGGTCGGCGCCGGGTTGGGGCCCCAGGCAGAAGCGGAGACGCGGCCCCTCAGTGCCCGCCTGACGCAGGAGCACACCGAAACGGCAGTGCACTGAACGGACCAGGTCGGACACCGCCAACCGCGCCGGACCGTTGGCTGTCAGGTCGCCCTCAGCCGTGACGATCCATTCTGCCCCCAGCGCCACCTCGCGACCGTGGGGCGGCAGCGTCTCGGCCTCGATGGCCGCCTCCGGTGGCGCTCCCACCTGCTGCCAAAATGACGAAGCCCTGACGCTGGCTACCTTGCGCCGCCATTCCTGGTCGAACGACACCGATGCCATGGGCCTCCTGGGGTTGCGGGTTGGGGGGTGGCGCAACCCGAACCGCGCCTGCCTCGGGGTGAGCGGCGCTCGATGGCGCCGGGGCGGGGGCTGGATCAGCCGCGCTCAGCGATCGGGACCACCTTGCGGTTCCAGCCGCCAATGTACTTGGACGTGGGGCGGATCAGACGGTTGTCAGCGTACTGCTCCATGACATGTGCCAACCAGCCAGCCGTCCGCGAGGCGGCGAACAGCGTGGTGAAGTATTGCCGGGGGATTCCCAGGGCGTGCTGCACCGTAGCCGAGTAAAAGTCAACGTTCGGATAGATGCCCTTCTGCGCCAGGACGACCTGCTCGATGCGGTGGGAGATGGCGTACAGGTCTGCCATGGCGGCCCGATGGCACAGGCGCTCCGACCAGTGACGTAGCACCCGCGCGCGGGGGTCTTCGACGCGGTATACCCGGTGGCCGAAGCCCATGATCCGCTTGCCGTTGTCCAGCATGCCCTGGATGTACGAGTCCACCATGTCGACGTGATCGATCTCGTCGAGCATCTCCATGACGCGCTCGTTGGCGCCGCCGTGCAATGAACCCTTGAGCGTGCCGATGGCCGTGGCCAGTGCCGCGTGCATGTCGGCCAGCGTCGACGCCGTCACCCGGGCGGCGAAAGTCGAGGCGTTGAACCCGTGGTCCAGGTGCAGCAACAGCAGCTGGTCGAAGGCCTTCTTCTCCTCCTCGTCCGGCTGCCGGCCACGGAACATATAAAGGAAGTTGTCACCGATATCCAGGCCGGGGTCGGGTGACACCACGCTCTCGTTACTGCGCACCCGGTGCATGTCCGCAATGATGGTCATCACCTGTGCCAGCAGGCGCACCAGTTTGCGCTCGTTGGCTGCCGGCGACATGTCGCCGCTCTCCGGATCGAACATCGACAGAGCTGACACCGCCGTGCGCAGCACATCCATGGGGTGCGCCCCGGCCGGCGCCAGACGGATCATGCTGATTACCTGTGAGGGCAGGCGCATCTCGCTGACCAGACGGGCGCGGAAGGAGGCCAGTTCGCTGCGGGTCGGCAGTTGTCCGTACCAAGACAGGTACACGACTTCGTCGAAGGTGGTGTGCTCGGCCAGTTCGCGCACATCGTACCCGTTGTAGATCAGCATGCCATTGACCCCGTCGACATAACTGACGCGGGTCTCACCGGCGACTACATCCTGCAGGCCGCGAACTGGGGCCTTGCCCTCCTGGTCATTCTGGCTCATACCCGGCTCCTTGCGTGTCGCGGGGCGGTCTCAGGCACCCAGAACCTGCAGCACTGCCTTGAGATAGCCCAGGTCGTAGGCTCTTCCCTTGTGCCCCCAGGCGGTGTCGGCCACCAGGCCCGGCGGGGCGGCGGCGCGCACCAGGCCCCGGTACCCCGTCCGCCGCAGCGCCGCCAGTGCCTGCGGCAGGGGCAGATCGCCCTCGTCCACGAAGGCGTCCTGCAGCCGCGGTCCGCGACCCCGGGCATTGCGCACGTGCACGGCGAGCACGCGGTCGACCGGCAACGACGCCAATGCGGGTTGGATATCGGCCCCGACCATGCCAGCCAGACTGCCCAGGCACAGGTCGATTCCGTGGCACGGGCTGTCGCTGAGCGCCAGCAGGCGCTGCAAGCTGCTCAGGGTGGCCAGGATGCAGGCGGCGTCACCAATACACGCCACCGGTGGGTCGTCGGGGTGACATGCCAAGCGGAGCCCCGCCTCGCGGGCGGCCGGCAGGACCCGTCCGAGGAACTGCTCCAGCGTGGCCCACAGATGCTCGGGGCCGAAGCGCACCTGGGCCGGATCAGGGGCGGACGTGTCTCGCCAGCGCACCAGCGCGTCGCCGCGCCCCGCGGCGGTGCGTTCGCTCGCCTGACCCCCCGGCGGCGTCCAGCGGTAGCCGACCATCGGGATGCCAGCCTCGCCGGCCGCCCGTACCGCGCTGCACACCTGCTCGATCTGGGCCTCGCGGCCGGGCAAACCGACCACCGCGCGGGCGTACAGCGAGCGGGGCAGATTCTCAATGCCGGCCAGCCTCAGGCCGGTCTGCGTCACCCAGTGTCGCGCCCGCCGCAGCGCCGTCGGGGTCCACTCACGGGTCTCCAAGAACACGGTCTCGACGCCCAACTGCTGCGCCAGCAGCAGCTGATCGTCCTGGCCGCACTGCACTGTCAGGGCCAGTTCCACCTCAGGCTCCTTGGCCAGGGTCGAGTTGATCCAGGGCCTGCACCAGACCTTTGAGGTACCCGACCTGGAAGGCGAAAGAGCGGTCCGCGCGCGCATTATCATTGACCACTCCGGGGCAGTGATCGATGCGCATGACGCCATCAAAGCCGACTTCGCGATAGGCCCGCACGGCGGCCACCATGTCGGTGTCGCCTTCGTCGGGGAACACCTCGTCGAAACAGGGCATCTGCCCGCGCGGATTGCGGAAGTGGGCGAAGAAGATCTTGCCCTGACGCCCGAAGTGGCGGATCGCCTCGATCATGTCCACGCCGGCCATGGTGGCGATTGTGCCCTGGCAGAAGCCCAGGCCGCTGTTGGGGCTGGGCACCGCGTCGATCAAGCGCTGGAGTCCCGCCAGACTGGTCAGGATGCGGGCCACGCCCATGTACTCGGGCACCGGGGCGTCGTCGGGGTGGGCGGCCAGGCGCACGCCAGCCTCCTCTGCCACGGGAACCAGGTGCTCCAGGAAGTACACCAGGTTGTCCCACACCTCGTCGGCGCTCAGGCTGTGGTCAGGCAGTCGTGGGTAGCGCTTGCCGCCGCCTCCCAGCCAATCGAGCGCGGCGGCGGGGTAACGCTGCGCCACGGACAGGTCGAACCGGGGGTAGCGCGAACCGCCACGGCCGGTGGGTGTGTATTCGGTCCGCAGGCCGCCCAGAAGCATCCACTGGTATTGCAGCACGCCGATGCCGGCCCGACCCATGTGGCGCACGGTGGCGGCGATGCGCTCAAGTTGCTGGTCGCGGCCGGGCAGGCCGAACATGACCTGATCGTAGTGCTCTGCCGGGAGGTTCTCGATCACGTCCCACTCAAGGCCGGCGTGGGCAAAGGTGTCGCGGGTGCGCGCCAGCAGGTCGTAGTCAAGGATGCCGTTGGCGGTGGCTGGTAACCCGTGAACCACGTGACGCAGACCCAGTTGACGCAGGAACTGGAGCCCTTCTTCGTCGGTGCCACTGAAGAGCGCGATCTTCATGGTCGTCCCGGGGGGGTGGTCGCCTCCTGGCCGCGCCCGCGGCGCGGCCGCGGCAGGGGGCCTGGACGCGACGGAAAATAGGCAATCGCGGCCGCCCACGCCAAGCCGGCGGTCTACGTTGCCGACGCTTGCCAGGCCGCGTACCTTGGGGGTACTGCGATGCTCGCGGACCCTGGGCTGGAGGCGTAGCCGATGTCGATGCCGGCGCCGTCGGGAGGCAAGCTCACCCCGTCCAACAATCGGCTTCGCGGCATGGACTGCCGGTCGCTCGGCGAGTCGATGGTGGACCACCTCGAATTCTCGCTGGCCAAGGACGAATTCTCGGCCACGCCCCACGACCGTTTCCTCAGCGTCGCCCTGACCGTGCGTGACCGGCTGATCGAGCGCTGGCTCTGCACCCAGCAGACCTACTACCGACGCGACGCCCGGCGGGTCTACTACTTCTCGCTGGAGTTCCTCATCGGCCGGACGCTGGGCAACAGCCTGATCAACCTGGGGATTTTCGCCGAGGCGGCCCAGGCGCTGCGCGAACTGGGCGTCGACCTGGAGGAGATCCGCGGCGAGGAAGCCGATGCCGGGCTGGGCAACGGCGGACTGGGGCGCCTGGCGGCCTGTTTCCTGGACTCCATGGCCACCCTGCAGCTGCCGGCTTACGGCTACGGGCTGCGCTACGAGTACGGCATTTTCACCCAGCGCCTGTACGACGGTTTCCAGGTCGAGGCGCCGGACAACTGGCTCCGCTACGGCAATCCATGGGAGATCCCCCGGCCCGAGCACCTGTACCCGGTGCATTTCTACGGTCGGGTACGCGAATACACTGACGCCGCCGGCCGCCTGTGCCACGAGTGGCTCGATACCCGCTCGGTGATGGCCATGGCGTACGACACCCCGGTACCCGGCTATGCCAACAGCACGGTCAATACCCTGCGGCTGTGGGCCGCCAAGGCGACCCGCGAGTTCGACCTGGAACCCTTCAACTACGGTGACTACGAGCGCGCGGTCGAAGACAAGGCGCGCAGTGAAACCCTGACCCGGGTCCTGTACCCCAACGACCAGTTCTTCGTCGGCCGCGAGCTGCGGTTGAAGCAGCAGTACTTCTTCGTCGCCGCCAGCTTGCAGGACATTGTCAGGCGTCACCTCAAGCTGCATCCTGACCTGTCGGACTTTGCGCGCATGCAGGCGATTCAGCTGAATGACACCCATCCGGCCATCGCCATCCCCGAGCTGCTGCGGTTGCTGCTTGATGTGGAACTGATGGCCTGGGATGACGCCTGGACCATTGTTCAGTCGACCTTTTCCTACACCAACCACACGGTTCTGCCGGAAGCCCTTGAGCACTGGCCCGTCAGCCTCATCGAGCAGGTCCTGCCGCGCCACCTGCAGCTGATTTACGAGATCAACCGCCGGTTCCTGGACGAAGTGCGGCGGCGGTACCCCGGTGACGAAGCCCGCGTGGCCCGCATGTCGATCATCGAGGAGGGCAGCGAGCGGCGTGTCCGCATGGCGCATCTGGCCCTGGTGGGCAGCCACGCAGTCAACGGGGTGGCCGCGCTGCATACCCACATTCTGACCGAGCATCTGTTCCGCGACTTCCACCAGATGTGGCCGGCGAAATTCAGTAACAAAACGAACGGAATTACGCCGCGGCGCTGGCTGCGCAAATGCAACCCGCCTCTGGCGGCCCTGATCACCTCCCGGCTCGGCGACGGCTGGGTGACCGATCTGGCGCAACTGCAGCGGCTGCGCCAGTGGGCCGACGACGCCGATTTCCAGCACGAGTGGCGCCGGGCCAAGTTGACCGGCAAGACGCAGCTGGCCAGGTACTTCCGGCGCCACAATGGCCTGGACATCGATGCCGAGTCCCTTTTCGATGTCCAGGTCAAGCGCCTCCACGAGTACAAGCGGCAGCTGCTTAACGTGCTCCACGTGGTGACCCTGTACAATCGCCTCGTGGATGATCCCGGGCTCGACGTTGTGCCGCGCACGGTGGTCTTCGGCGGCAAGGCCGCTCCCGGTTACTACACCGCCAAGATGATCATCAAACTGATCAACTGCATTGCCGCCAAGGTAAACGACGATCCGCGCGTCGGTGGTCGGCTGCGGGTCGTCTTCCTGGCCAACTACGGCGTGTCGCTGGCCGAGAAGGTGGTGCCCGCAGCGGACCTGTCCGAACAGATCTCCACGGCTGGCATGGAAGCGTCGGGAACCGGCAACATGAAGTTCGCCCTCAACGGCGCCCTGACCATTGGCACGCTCGACGGCGCCAATATCGAGATCCGCGACGAGGTGGGCGCCGAGAACATCTTCACCTTCGGGTTGACGGTCGACGAGGTCGCCGCCCTGCGGGTCAATGGCTACAACCCCTGGGACTATTACCACGCCAACGAGGAGCTGCGCCGGGTCATCGACATGATCGAGGGGGGCTATTTCTCGGCGTCCCGTCCGGCGCTGTGCGGCCCCCTGGTCGACTCACTGCTGCACCAGGGCGACCCGTACATGGTCATGGCTGACTACGCTGCCTACGTCGCCTGCCACGAGCGGGCGGCGGCGGCCTACCGCGACCCCCGCGCCTGGACACGCATGTCCATCCTCAACTGCGCCGGCATGGGGCGTTTCTCATCCGACCGTGCCATCCAGGAGTACGCCCGCGACATCTGGCGCGTCGATCCCGTTCCCGTGGCCCTCAACAACGTCCAGGAGTTGCCCCTATGCTGACGCCCGCCCCGAAAGGATACGTGTGCTACCGCGCGGCCGAACCCCTGGTCATCGACGGCCATCTTACCGAGCCGTCGTGGAAGCGCGCTCCCTGGACGGACCTGTTCATCGACATCGAGGGTTTGCGCCGCCCCCTGCCTCGTTTCGCCACCCGGGCGGTCATGCTGTGGGATGACGACTACTTCTACTTTGGCGCTGACCTTGAGGAGCCCCATGTGTGGGGGACGCTGACCGCCCGCGACTCGGTGATCTGCAACGATAACGACTTCGAGATCTTCATCGACCCGGACGGCGACGGCGAGCAGTATATGGAGTTCGAGATCAACCCCTTGAACACCGTCTGGGACCTGTACCTGCCCAAAGCGTACAACAAGGGCGGGCAGGCCGACGTGGACTGGGACTTTGTGGGCATCCGCCACGCGGTCCAGATCGATGGCACGCTCAATTGCAGTGATGACACCGACCGCGGGTGGACTGTTGAGGTGGCGATTCCGTGGACCAGTATGGCGGACCATGCCCTGACGGCCTGTCCGCCGCGCCCTGGTGATCAGTGGCGGGTGAACTTCTCGCGCGTGGAGTGGGAGTTCGACCGGACCAAGGGTGGGTACCGCCGCCGGGAGGGAGTGGCCTGTGACAACTGGGTGTGGTCGCCGCAGGGGGAGGTGAACATGCACATCCCCGAAATGTGGGGCGTGGTGCAGTTCTCCGGCCTGACCGTGGGCAGCGGTACCGAACCCTATGCACCGCGTTGACGCGCGATGGCCCACCGGCGGCCGCAGGTTGCAGCCCCGCCGTTGCCGGCCCGGCCGATGGCGGCCAGGCCGTGCCCGGAGGCCGTCCCGGATCCGGGCGAGTGCCTGGGCAGCAGCCGCGGCACCGATCGGCTCTTCTTGCCCCTGATCTGCCCTTTGCGTACACTGCCGGGCACTGGCGTTTCCGACCGCAGGTACCCTTCCGGCCGCAGGTGCGATAGCACGCCCCTGCGCCCCTGCAGAAAGGAGGTGACCAGATTCACGGTTGAGCCTGTTTGACCCGCTCCCGTCCTCGGTTGTACGCCCATCCTCCCAACCCAAGGAGTTACCGCATGCGCAAGCTTCTGGTTGTCGCGGCCGTTCTGGCCCTGGCCGCCGCGGCGATGGCCCAGGCACCGGCCAACCGCAATGCCAACGGCGTGGGGTACTACGTTCTGCAGGTGCCGAACCCGGCCAAGATGGTCATCGACGGCAGTGACGCTGACTGGGCCTGGTTCGATCCCAACTACGTCGTCACCATGGATCAGTTGCGCAGTGAGCAGGACGCGCCGATGCCCGATCCGGCCGACATGGACGTGACCTTCAAGATGGGCTGGAGCCCGGCGCCCGAAAACATGTGGTACTTCTTCTGCAAGGTGCACGACGACACGCTGGACATCGAGAGCACCGATGTCGCCAATCCGTGGGCCGACGACTGCGTCAACTTTGGCTTCAACGCCCTGGACACCGGCCGTCAGGCCGGCGACGCGGCGGCGCGCGAGTATTACCAGCCCTACGTCATCAAGAGCCCGCGCTTCCTGACCACGCCCGAGATGATCGTGCCGTCGCGTTGGGATGGTGATCCGGCCCCCTGGCGCGATTTCGGCCGCGCTCCGTATGCGTATGGTGCTGTTGCCAGCAACCCGCCCGAAGCCCTGCAGTTCCCCATTTGGACCTCGGACACGGGCGGCGACATGTTCTACGAGCTGAAGATGGCCATCTTCGACTGGCGTTCGCCCACGGGTCCGGCCGCCAGCACGCGGACCATCCTTGAAGCCGGCAAGTTCATTCCGATCCTGGTCAACATCGAAGACGGCGACGGTGGCTGGCGCTACGACATCACCGCCCGCAGCGCCGAAGCCACGGCAGCGGCGTATTTCTCTGGCACGACCCTGCTGGGTCTGTCGGACTATACCTCGCCGACCGCGGTTGAGACGAGCACCTGGGGTTCGATCAAAGACACGTTCGGCAAGTAAGCACTGAGGGTCCGGGGGGCGCTCTCAGGCGCCCCTCGGATCTGCCTGTTCCCCCGGCCCGCGGGCGACCCCTTCTCCAGGCGGAAGACACATGGCCAAACTCCTCCTCCCCTTGTTTGCTGTGGCCATCCTGGGCTGCGGCCGCCATTTCCCCGGCCCACTGACGCCGACCGCGCCCCAGGCCGCCGACATGGAGGTCAGGGACGACGGTTCCGTGGTCTACACCAAAGGGCGCCTGACGGTGACTCTCCGAGCGGTCACCGACGAGCAGTTGAACCGTCAGTTCCCGGCGGCCAGCAGCCAGGGGCGGGAGTCGACCAACCCCTATACCTTCGGCGACTGGAAGCCCATGGGCGATACGTACACGCCCGCGCGATTCACCGTGTTCTGGCTGCAGATCAGCAACTACGCGTACCCGAAGGTTCAGTTCGACCCGTACCGGGCCGTTATCACCACCAGCAACGAACGCACCTACAAGGCGCTTCGCCTCGACGAACTCAGCGAGTATTTCCGTGCCTATGCCCTCGGGTTGACCGGCAATCGCTGGAACCTGTACAAGGAAAGACTCGACGTGCTGCGGCGGACCATGTTCAGCCGCGCGCCGTTGTTCAGCGGCCAGGACACGCAGGGCTATATCGTGTTCCCGCCCCTGGACGATGATGTAACGCGCCTGACCGTGGCCCTGGACGGAATTGTGCTGCGCTTCAACTACGCCGACGAACCGCTCGAGACCACTGACCTGAGCTTCTCGTTCGCCCGCGAAGTCGTGCGCGGCATGCACCCGCCGGTTCGTCTGACCGGCACCAAGTGAGGATGTGGTGAACGTGAACGCCGGGAGCCCGCGACATTGTGCTTGTGTGGTTGCGATCCTGTTGTCGGTGTCCCTGTCCCTGCCGGCCGCAGGTCAGGTGCGCCTCTGGCGGATCGGCGGGACGGACCTGACCTGGGATTCGCAGGCGCAACTGCAGGCCGGCCTGGTGGCCGGCGGTACCAGCCTCCATCCGGTGGAACTGGGGGCCGGCCAGAACCTGACGGCCCGCCTGAAGTGGCGCGAAGGGCAACCGGAAGATTACACCGTCGAGGGCAACCCCCGCCTGTGGGACAACTCCGGTACCGGCGGCTCGCTGATCCTGGTCGATGGCATCGACACCACCTCCACCGGCGATCGGTTCCAGAAGAAGGTCAGTCAGGCCGGCCGCGCCTTCTTCTTTGACCTGGGCGTTGCCTACCCGGTCAACCGGGTCCGCTTCTACCCGCCCCCGTCGATGCCGGACCTGGCGATCCACTCGTTCGAGCTCTTCGCCAGCGATGGGACGCACTTCACTGCCTTCGATACGCCCCAGTACGAAAGCCTGCGACGCGTTGAGTTCACCGACAGCAACACGGTTGACCTGCGCTTCCCGGTGACTCAGGTGCGCTTCCTGCAGCTGCGCACCCTGGCCCGCGATGCCTTTGCCCTGGCCGAGGTCGAGATCTACGGTCAGGGTTTCGTGCCGAGCGCCAGTTACGAGTCCACGCTGCACGCCTTTACCGAAGGAGCGGTGAACTTCGGTCGGCTGCGGCTGCGGTCGACGCTGCTCAACCGCGCGGGTGCCGTCGCGCCCCGGGTCGCCTCGGCGGCCGTTCAGGTGCGCAGCGGTGCCGACGACACACCCCTGACCTATTACCGGGAAGACCGCGAAACGGGCGTCCAGACGGAGGTCACCAGAGCAACCTACGACGCCCTGATACCCTATGAGCAGGGACCCATCCGCGAAGACGGCGACAACTGGAGCCCCTGGTCTGCCCCGATAGTTCTCGACAGTTCCGGGGTGGTGTCGCTGCCGCTGAACCTGCCCAGCCCGCGTCAGTACCTGCAATTCCGCATCGCCTTCGCGGGTGACGCGGCGCAAGCGATGCAGGTTGACCAGCTGGCCTGCGAGTATTCCGAGCCCCTGGTAACCCAAGCGCTGGGCGAGGTCGCCCTGGCTTCCCAGCCGACCCCGCCGGGTGGTCGGGCGACCGCGCCGGCCGGGCGCGAGACGACTTTCGTGTGCGACATCAAGGCGCGCTTCAGCCGCGACAGCCAGGAAGGGTTCCGCGGCGTGCGCCTGGCGTCCTTCCCGGCCCCGCAGTTCGTTCAGCTGCAGATGGGCGATCCCCTGGTGCCCACTGCACCCGACAGTGTGGTGGCCCGCGAAGATGGTTTCGAGGCGTACTTCGCGCCCGTGACCCGGGCCACCAACAGCCCGCTCCGCGTTACTTTTCGCAGCAGCGTACTCGAGTACGTCACCCAGGTGGACGCCTGGCTCCTGGGCGCGGCTGCGGGCCTGCCGCAGCCGCTGAGCCCGGGTGACGCCGGCTTGCTGCTGAACACGAGTTCCCTCCAGGTGCTGGCCGCTCGCTACCGGCCTGCGGTGGACCTGTTCACGTCCAGCGGGGTGGTGACGCCCAACGGTGACGGCGCCAACGACGACGTCACGCTCAGCTACATTCTGTCGCAGTTTGCCGACCAGGTCCGCGTGCGGCTAGAGGTGTTCGACCTGGGCGGTCATTGCCTGGCGGGGCTGGTGGAGGCGGACCAGGCGCCCGGGGGGTACCAGGTTCGCTGGAACGGGTGCGGGGACGACGGCTCGCCTCTGCCGCCCGGGGTCTACGTGTGTCGTCTGGCGGTGACTGCAGACGCCCAGAGCTATGTTCAGACACGCTCCATAGCGGTGGCTTACTGATGAAACCGAGCGTCCGCCACATCCTGATCGGTGCCGTGTGGGCCGCTGCCGTTGCGTGGGTCTGGCCGTCTGCGGCCGCTGCCGACGAATGGGTTGTCGGGGCCGGACACCGGACCTGGGCCGAACCCCTGGAGCGCTCGCTGGCCCTCGACGACAGCACGGTTCGCGGTTCGGTGCAGCCGCGCCAGGTACGTCCCGGCGAGAACATCCTGCACGCCGGGCCGCCGAACCCCAGCGCCAACGGCATGACCACCGTGTTCGGTTACGTGTGGTCTTTCCGGCGCGGCGAGTTGTACATGAACATGGACGGGTACGAGGTGGGCTGGAACCCGCGTCTGTGGAGCGGCGGATCGGCTACGGCCGCCGGCAACCCGGCCCTCGTCGATGGGGTCGAGGACCTTTCGGCGCTGTTCACCGAGGCACCGATCACCGGGCGACCCAATCCGGACGACTGGTACACGGTGGATCTGGCCATTCCCGTGCCGGTGGACAGTGTGGCCTTCTTTCCCCCCCAGCGCGGCCTGCACCCGGTTCTGGGGCAGCTCTATCGCGACCTTTTCCCGCGCGGCTATGCCGTGTCGCGGGCCACCGTTCCCACGGGTTGGTTGATCAGCGACGAAGAGCCCAACGACACCGGCCGCAGTTCGTCCTACCACCCCCTGGCCGAGGTCGTTTCACAGACCTTCGGCAACCCCCGGAGCGTCGTCGGGTTGGCTTTCCCGCTGCGTTTCACCCGTTTTCTGCGGGTGTATTTCGGCGGCGTGGCGCAAACGTTCTCCGTGGCCGAGATCAAAGCGTTCGGCCGTGGTTTCCCGGCCGAGGCGCGCTATGTCTCGGTGCCGATCGCCGTTGACCAGCGCCGGCCCGTCAGCTATGGCAGTGCTCGTTGGCATCTGTCGCGTTTCCGGCTGGCTGCTGACGGCTCCGTGGTGCCGGATTCCCTGGCGCCGGTGCGCCTGGAACTGCGCACCCGCACCGGGTTGGACGACGAGCCGCGCGTATACCACGTGTTTGACGAGTTGGGGCGCCAGCAGGTGGTCGACAAGGCCGCCTTTCTGGCGGCCACGGTGGCCCGCACGCAGTTCCAAGTCGGCTCGGCCGGTTCACGCGGCGCGATCACCGAAGACACCGAAGGATGGGACCCCTGGTCGTCGCCCTACCAGGTCTCGGGTGAGGAGATCCGCTCAGCTGATGCCCGTCCGTACCTTCAGTTCCGCTTCCAGCTCCTGACCGATGACCCCCTTGCTTTCGGTCGTCTCGACAGCCTGTCGATCGAGTACAGCCCTTTGCTGGCGGCCAATGTTTTCGGCGAGGTATCGGTCGCCGGGCAGGGGCCGGCGGCTGCCGTGGCCGAGTTGCCCATGGGCGCGGACACGGTGCTGGTCTACGACCTGCGGGCGGTGTTCGACAGCGCCGATCAGCAGGGATTCGATGGCGTGCAGCTCGATGTTCCCGCGGGTATGCGGTTCGTGGGACTCGAAGCGGGCACCCCCCTGGCGCCCGTGGCGCCTGACTCAGTGATCCAGGTGTCGCCGGAACGGCTGCGCCTGTCTTTTGCTTCGCACCGTATCACGCGGACCGCCAACGTGCCCTTGCGGGTGCGTCTGCGTGGCGCCGTGTACCAGTCCAGCACCTATCTGACGGGCACCGTGCTTGACAGTCGCGGCACGCGTCTGCCGCAGACCATAACGCCGGGTGATGCCAGTGCGGAGGTGGCGACCAACAGCGTCCAGCTGCGTTCGTCGCAGGTGCGCGTGCAGGTCCTGCAGGCAGTTGACGTGCATCCCGCCGTGCTGACGCCCAACGGCGACGGCGTCAATGACCTGGCTGCGGTCGGGTTTGCCCTGTTCGGCGTCGAGGAGGCAGGCGTGCAGGTAGCGGTACTGGATTTGGCCGGGCGGGAGGTCGCGCGTCTCCCGGGCGGTCGCCCCAGTGCTGGAGTGCATGCAGTCAGCTGGGATGGCCGGGATGGCCACGGCACCGTGGTTCCACCCGGAGTGTATCTGGTGCAGGTGGAGGTCAAGGTGGACCGGGGTACCTACCGCGTCGTGCGGCCGCTGACCGTGGCTTACTGATTGCATACCTCCCGGGCGCGGCTTCCCGGCAAAGGGGACAGCTCGATGAAAGCGCTCCTGAGTGCGGCGCTGGTGCTGCTGTGCTGGCAGGCGGTGGCCGCCGAGCAGGTTTTCGTTATCCCTCGCGACAATCCGTGGGATTCCTGGGACTATCCCCGCGGACTGGTCCGGGTGGACTCGGCGGGGGTGCGGGTGAAACGTTTCTCCGGGCGGCAGAACGCCCTGACCGATGCCCCCGACTTCACGGCCAAGGCGATCGGCGTCCACGGTACGCAGATCGCCCGGACGGCCACTAACGGCACTCGCGTCGATCGGGTCCGCGATGGCAACGAGGCGACCTGGTGGCAACCGAGCCAAGCTAGCCCGTTGACGGACTGGTGGATAGAACTGGACCTGAAGCGCATTGTCCTGGCCACGCGGATTCGCCTGGTGTTCCCGGACACGGTGGCCGCCCGTCCCTTCCGTTTCTTCTCGGTTTATACCAGCCCAGGGCTGGAGATCACCGCGGCCCCTGGCAGCATCTACTTTGACCGCGTCGGCGGCACGGTGAAGGCCAACACCGATCGGGTGGTGGAGTATGCGTTGACGTCGCGCAATGAGTCCGGGGCCACCGGCGCCTTCCTGCAGACCGACGATCTGCTGCCCTTCGCCCCGATCCGCTTCGTCCGCTTCGTCGCCGAAGGAGCGATGCCCGACCCCGCCTTGGCCGAAATCCAGGTGGAGACCATGGGCGAGAACATCGCCCTGAAGGCCGCTGCCTGGGGGGGGGCGATCAGCGCGTCGCCGCGCAGCGCCGGGGTCGAGAAACTCATCGGCGGCGACCTGAGCACCCAGGGTGGTTGGGGTATCGAGCACAATGCGGGTCGGCAGGAAGGTTGGCGGCTGGCCGGCATGTGGTTCAAACTGGACATGCTCAACACCTTCCGGGTTGACCGTATCGTCTGGCTGCCCGTAGTGCAGAACGCCAGCCCCTGGTTCTACGCCATGGACAACGACCGCCAGGTTGCGTGGGAAGGGACGACCTTCACGACTTCCGACGGTACGCCAGGGGCCTCGGTCGCCGGCGGCACGCCGGAGGAAGGGGACTTTTCCTATGAGATGCTCTCCGAGGTCAACAACGAGATTGGCAGTCCGGCCTGGATTTTTGACCTGCAGTTCCCGGCCCGTCCCGTGCGGCTGCTCTTCTGGCACTATGATCGCCGTCTGAGTTTCGGTTGGACGCGGGCGCTGCAGGTCTTCGTCTACCACGCCGAGGGGTACCCGGCTCGGGTGGCCATGACGTCTGCCGCGATCGACTTCGGCTCGGCCCGCAGCATCAGCCGCGTCGAGTGGCGTGCCGAGCAGCCCGCCGGCACCGAGATCCAGGTCCAGACGAAGACCGGCAACACCTTCGACACCATCAAGCACTACTTCGCCAAGCAGGGTACTCAGGAGGTAGAGGTAACCGAAGAGAAGTACCGCAAACTCCCCAAAGTTTCGCAGGGCAAGATCACCGAGGAGATCCGTCCGGGCGCCGATTGGAGCGACTGGAGCGAGTTGCACGCCAGTTCGGGCACGGCGTTCATGTCACCGACGCCGCGACGCTACCTGCAGGCGCGTGTCTTCCTGAGCAGTCAGGACCCCGACGTCATGCCGGCCATTCGTGACCTTTCCTTTGTGTACAACCCGCCCCTGATCGCCAACGGCCTGCTGGGCGAGGTGCAGCCCCATCAGGCGCAACTCGACTCGCTGACGGCTTTCGCTTACACGCTCTGGCCGCAGTTCTCGGCTTCTGATCCCGGGTT
The DNA here is from genome assembly GCA_903893785.1 of uncultured Gemmatimonadota bacterium. Lineage (GTDB taxonomy): Bacteria > Latescibacterota > UBA2968 > UBA8231 > UBA8231 > CAITNQ01. The sequence continues at coordinate 7,144 of CAITNQ010000289.1, read as the reverse complement.
TGACCAGATCGCCCTGCAGGTTCCCGGCGCCCCGGTCAACGTCAGCGCCACCGTGGCCGGGCGTCCGGTGGAGTTGAAGGCCGTGGACCGGCAGCACGACACCCTGTTGGTGCAGTTGCCCCAGCGGGTCCAGCGTGACTCAGTTACGGTGAACTTCCAGACGCGGTTGATGGCCAACCCCACGGTGATCGGCGCCACGGTGCGCAATACGGCCCAGCCCGGCGTATGGCAGGGCGTGGTGGCGCGCTCCGCCGCCGCTGACAAAGTGGTGGTGCCCGAGGTGTATCAGCGCCGCTCATTCGTTTTCGGCTGGACCTGCGATCGCGCCTTCAGCCCCGATGGGGACGGTACCAATGACCAGCTCGAACTGTCGTTCGGGCTGTTGCGCACCGAAGCCGTCCCGCGCGTGACCGTGTTCCGCCTGGACGGCTCCGTGGTCGCTGAGTTGACCCCCGCGGTCGGCACCGGGCCGTTGTGGCACTGCACTTGGGATGGCCTGGCCGATAGCGGCGTGCGCGTCGCACCTGGTTTGTACCTGATCCGTGTCCAGGTTCGCACCGACGCCGGCGACGAAGAGATCCTGCGGCCTGTGGGCGTGGCATACTGACGCGAGATAACTGGCAGCAGACAGACCGAAGCGCCGGCTGGCAGCCGGGCGCCGACGATTCAGGAGGGAACAGGTGAGAGCGAATCCACTGGCCAACGGACGGTTCCGACTGGCGCTGGCGCTGTTGCTCGGGTGGGCTGCGGCCGGCAGTGCACAGCTCGAGACGGGGCTGTCCAACCCCTACTACAGTTCCGGAACGCGCATCTCGCCCAGCACGCTCGTCCCTAGCCTGCGGAAGTGGTACCTGCCGCAGCGCCTGTACGAAATGTACGGGTGGAAACCTGAGGAGTACAGCAACTACGCCCAGCAGCAATACGAGCGGTACACACCCATCGCGCTTGAAGGGCTGCGCTACTACGATCAGTACGGGAATCTCATCACCAAGGGGTGGCAGATCTACGGTTGGGGCGAGGAATACCCTCAGGACCTGGGCAGCGGCATCTACAAGGACCCGAAGTTCATCTCCTTCTTCAATCGGCTCGTGGTCACCTCCAGCCACTCGGGCCAGTTCCACACCAGTCTGACCGTGGGCGAGAAGATTCGGACCACCTTGACGCCGCTGACTTTCTCCAAACCGCGGTTTGACGGCATCCAGTGGGATGCCATGACAGACAAATACTCCGGGACGATCATCGCCTCGCGTATCAGCCACCCAGGTGTCCAGGCCTTTACCGAAGGCGCTGCCCCCACCTCGTTCACCACTTACACGGACCTAATCGGTGGCCGCGGCGTGGTGCAGATTGGCGACTTCGCCAAGACCGGTTTCACCTACGTCAATGCCAGTCACCGGAACAGCAAGCTCTCGTTCGGCGACAACTCGCTGAAAGGGACGCTGTCAGGTGGCATGAACAGCGGCTATCTGCGCACCATCACCGTGCGCCTGACCGACGACTCGCCGGAGGACGGCGCCTCCGGGGCCCGCTTGCTGCACCAGACGATCTTCATCAACGGGGTCGAGCACAGCGAGATTGAGCCGCTAGTTGAGGGCGGGGTTCATCGGCGCGGGGTGGTCGAGGCCAACGGTTCCGACGTGGTGACCCTGACCTTCGACCTGCAGAATGGTTTCCGGCCGGGAGCAGCTGACAAGATCGAAGACTACCGCGAGATCCGCGAAGTCGAGGTGGGGTTGGTCCTGGCCAATGATTACCGGGTCGACATCACCTCCAACCTGCAGACCGACGCCCTGGGGCAGCAGGTCTTCTTGCCGGTGGCTCGGTCGGCGGGTAATGTCAAAGATGGCTCGAACCAGGCCTATCGGCAGTTCCGCTACGGACTGCCCAGCGGCAACCAGTTAGTGGGGTTGACGCTCGATGTCGACAATCTCATGGGTTTCAACCTGCGCAGTGAGTTTGTGCGCAACGACCGCTACCGCCGCTCCCCCAACCAGGCCATTGACCGTAACCAGGCCCTGGGCACCGAGAAGGCCGATGCCTTCTTTGCCACCGCGTCCAACAACTCGTACCCGTGGTTTGCCTTCGCCGAAGCTTTCAGCGTCGACGCCAACTATTCGACCACGATGTTCATCCCTGACCAGCAGGGCGACGTCAACTACGCCAGCGAGGTGTCCAATCTGTACGAATTCGTCGATGACAACGATGACCAGGACGAGTTCCCGGATTGGACGCGGCGGTACTTTGGCGATACCTCGGGGCAGGGGCGCAACCTGAGCACGCTGGCCGACAACTGGGTGTTCCCGGGTCTGGACGAGAACAACGACGACATCTCGGACTACAACCAGAACCGGAACAACATGCCCGACTACGCCGAACCCTTCCTGCGCTACGAGGTCGATCCGCCCTCGTTCCTGTTCGGTCTGGACATGAACAACAACACGGTAATCGACCGGTTCGAGGACGACAACGAGCCTGACTATCCCTACCCGCGCGGGCACCGTGGGTACAATGCCTATGCCGGGGTGGAGTTCTTCCCGCAGACCCGACTGCTGCTGGGACACAGCTCTGAGCAGCTGCTGAAAACGGCACGGGAGAGTCGGTCTTTCTATGGCCTGCTGACCGTCAAGAAGGAGCTGCCGACGCGGCATCTGCGGGTGTGGGCAGTTCTCAACCCGCGCAAGGTCAAAGATGATATCCCGAACAACGTCAATGTCTGGGTTGAAGCCATCGGTACCACCGGGGCCTCGCAGCCCCTGGTGGATGAGCTGGTGGCCCAGGACACCTGGATCAACACGGCCTTCCTCGAGGTCGCGTACGACGAGTTCCTCCCCTTCGTCACGCGCATCAAGTACGATAACTACCACCAACTCGGTGCGCAGAGCGTCGGCAAGCGCGACCGGAGTTTCTTCGGCCTGATCAACAAGGCCGACTACCCGCTCAAGGCGCATGGATGGACCCTGTGGCCGCGGTGGAAGCAACTCTACCACCGCGAGGTGCCAACGCAGTTGACGGCGCTGAAACAGAGCGACCTGTCCGAGGTCGGATCGTTCATCGTCACGCGGCCGCTGACGCGGAATCTGAACCTGATTGCCGGGACCGAATACGAGGTGTTCCGCAATTTGATCGCCAAGCCGGACCCGATCCCGGCCGACTACCAGGACGACGCCCGGACGCTGATCCTGACGACTCAGGTCACCAACAACTCGGCGTACCAAGGTTATAACATGACCGCGAACGTGGGTCTGAACTGGCAGCGGCAGCGCCTGGAGACCGGGACCACCACCAACATGATGGCCTTCATCAACCTGTTCGCGGGATTGGGTGACTGATGGCTGAGACTCGTCGGACCCCTGGCGAAATCGGCTGCGGCGTCGGGGCCACTGGGCTTGCCGCGTTGGCAGCGGTCCTGGTTCTGGCGGTGCCCGCGTTGACGCGAGCCGCCGACACGCTCACTGGTTTCGCCCCGCAGCGCGTCCGTGGGGAGCGAGCGATCGAAGCCCGCCTGCAGGCCTTGCCTACCGCCGCCGCCTACCGAAGGCACCTGGAGGCCATTGCCAGCGAACCCCACGTGGCGGGGTCGCGGGCCAACACCCAGGTGGCTGAGTACCTGGCGCGGACCATGGAAGCCGCCGGCTTGACCGTCGAGCGCGCGGTTTACGACGTGTTGCTGCCGCGACTCAATCCGGTCTCGACTGCGGCTTTGGTTACTCCTGTACGGCTGCCCCTGAACAACCAGGAGTACGTGCTGCCTGAGGACCCTTATTCGGCCAATCCGAACCTAGGGCCGGGTTACAACGCGTTTTCCGGCTCCGGCGACGTAACTGCTGAAGTGGTGTACGTCAACTACGGCCGGCGCGAGGACTTCGCTTTGTTACGGCAGTTGGGGGTGTCACTGATCGGCAAGATCGCCGTGGCGCGCTATGGCGGCAACTACCGCGGCTATAAGGCCAAATTCGCCAGCGAGGCCGGCGCGGTGGGCCTGGTAATCTATTCGGATCCTGCCGATGGGGGGTACATGGCCGGGATCCCCTATCCTGAAGGCAAGACCAACAGCGCGAGTACTGTGCAACGGGGTTCCCTGCTGACACTCGACTACACCGGCGATGCTCTGACGCCGTTTCTGCCGGCCTTCACCACAGACGATCCGCGGCCGACGCGACGCCTGCCGATCGAGCAGGTCGCGTTGCCCAAGCTGCCGGTGGTGCCGCTCCCCTATGGCTCAGCGATCGAGATCCTGCAGCGAATGCGCGGTCAGGCCGTCCCGGGCGGCTGGCAGGGTGGGTTGCCTTTCGCCTACCGCGTCGAGGGTGGTTCCGAACTCACGGTTCATCTCCACGTGGAGCAGCCCCTGGGCCTGACGCGCATTACCGACGTGGTGGGCACCCTGGCGGGGGCTGAGTTCCCTGACGAGTGGATCATCATCGGGTGCCACTACGACGCCTGGTCGTTTGGTGCCGAAGACCCCAACGGCGGCACGGCCATGATCCTCAGCGTGGCTGAAGCCCTTGGCCAGCTGGCCAAGGACGGGCTGCGCCCCCGCCGGACCATCAAAGTGGCCCACTGGGATGCGGAGGAATGCGGCATCATCGGTTCCACCGAGTGGGTAGAGGAGCACCGCGACGAATTGGCGGCCAAGGGGGTCGCGTACATCAACGCCGACGTGTCCGTGTCCGGACCGCACTTCGGGGCCGCCGGAGCGCCGACGCTCAAAGGTTTGATCATCGCCGCCGCCGGCGTCGTCCAGCACCCGGACACGGCGTTGACCGTGTACCAGACCTGGAATCCGCCGGCCAGCAAGGCGGCTGAACCCGGCATCGGCGACCTGGGCGGTGGTTCGGATCACCTGGGTTTCTACTCGCACCTGGGTATCCCTGCCGCGGCGCTGTCGCTCTCCGGGGCGTCGCTCTACCACTCGAATTACGACGACCTGGCCTTCTATGCCCGGTTCTGTGACCCGCGTTTCGAATACGGCCCCACCATGGCGCGGATCGACGGGGTGGTGCTCCTCCGCCTGGCCAATGCGGACCTGCTGCCCTATGACCTGGGCCGGTACCCGACGGACTTCGCCCTTCATCTGCAGGCGCTGAGGGAGCGCACCGGTCACGACAGCACGGCGCTGCAGCTGACGCGTTTGGACCAAGCGCTCGGCCCGCTGCGCGAGGCGGCGGCCGCCGCCGTCGCGGCGCGAGACAGTGTGTTGGCGTCGCCGGTGCCATCGCCAGAGCGCCTGCGAGCGGCGAACCGGATCCTGCTTGGACTTGAGCGCAGCTTCGTCCTGCCCACGGGCTTGCCCGGACGGCCGTGGAATCGTTCACTGTATATGGGTGTGAACCCCTTCAATGGTTACGACGCGTGGCCGCTTCCCGGGCTGCGCCACCAGGTCGAGACCAACCAGCTCGATCAGGTGGCGGCATGGGAGGAGCACTACGTCAAGGCCGTGACCGACCTGACCGGACGGCTGCAGTCCCTGACCACCGAACTGGCTAACCCGGCGAGCCATTGATCGAGCCGGCGGAGAAACAGGCGAAAATGACCGACCGTGAGCGCATTCTGGCGGTTCTGCGGTACCAGCCCTACGACCACCTGCCCATTCTGCACTTCGGTTTCCTCGGTGATACGCTGAACAAGTGGGCCGCCGAGGGGCACTTGGACCGCCAGTCCATCGGGGCCATCTACGATGCCTCGCCGGCCGAAGAGGAACTCAGCCGGCGCTTGGGTTTCGACGGTAACTACCACCGGGTGTTCGGGCCTAACTCCCGCATCGATCCTCCTTTTGAGTCGCGCGTTCTCGAGACCACTCCCGAGGGGTTCCGCAAGGTTCTGACCGGGTCTGGCGCCATTGTGCTAGACAGCGACGACAATCAGAGCATCTCACCCCATGTGGACCACATTCTGAAAACGCGGCAGGATTGGGATGCGGAGTTCGTGCCACGGCTGGCGTTCCACCCGGAGAGGGTCAACGCGGCGCAGGTGAACTGCCGGGGCGAGATGCGGCGCTTCGACCAGGGTGGCCGTGAGTTCCTGATGGACGCCACGCGCGAAACGCATATCCTGCTCTACTGCGGCAGCCTGTACGGCGCTCTGCGCGATTACATGGGGGTCGAAGGTCTCTGCTTTGTGCAGGCCGACGATCCGGACCTTTTCGACGAGATGATCCGCATCAACGGCGAGCTCTGCTACCAGTGCACCGAAGCGGCGCTGAACAGCGGCGTGCCTTTCGATATTGGTCACTTCTGGGAAGACATCGCCTTCAAGAACGGCCCATTGGTCAACCCGGCGGTGTTCCGCGACAAGGTGGGGCCGCACTATCGTCGGATAACCGGGTTGCTGGCCCGCCACGGCATCGACATTGTGTCGCTCGATTGCGATGGCTGGATCGACGCGCTGCTGCCCGTGTGGCTCGACAACGGCGTCAACGTCATGTTCCCCATTGAGGTGGGCACCTGGGGCGCTGAGCTGTCTCCCTGGCGCGAGAAGTACGGCAAGGGCCTTCTGGGCGTGGGCGGCATGGACAAGCGCGTTTTTGCCCGCGACTACGCGGCGGTGGACCGCGAGGTGGACCGGCTCCGTCGCCTGGTTGATCTGGGTGGTTTCCTGCCGTGCATGGACCATCGGATCGCCGGCGACGCGATCTGGGAGAATGTCCAGTATTACTGCGAACGCATGCGCCGGGTTTTCGCCTGACCCGGTGCCAGCAAGCACAGGAGGAGCGCGATGAACCTGTACGTGGGCAATCTGCCGAAAACCGCCAAGGATCGGGATCTGGCTGCGTTGTTCGAGCCCTTCGGCAAGGTGGTGGCAGCCGCCGTGGTCAGGGACAGGCGCAGCGGCGACTCCCGAGGCTTTGCCTTCGTCGAGATGGCCAGCCGGGCCGAGGGCGAGCACGCCATCGCCGGTTTGAACGACACCGAATGGGAGGGGAGCAAGCTGCAGGTGAATGAAGCACGTGAGCGCGAGGCCGCCGGCGGACGCCCCGGGGCCGGACCTCGGTCCGGCGGGCGTGCGTCGTCGTCGGGCGGGCCGGGTTTCCTCCGCGGGGGCCGTGATCCCAACACCCGTGGCAACCACAATATCACCGGGCGCCGAGGTCAGCGCGGCGCTTGACCGCAGGCTTCCTGAGGGAGGGCGAACGGGCCGAGAGCAT
>CAITNQ010000288.1 GCA_903893785.1 uncultured Gemmatimonadota bacterium | reverse complement strand
GAAGCCGGCGTGAAGTTGGCCATGCATCCCGATGACCCGCCGTTGTCACCCATTCGGGGCCTGGGCCGGATCATGCGGAGCATCGACAACTTCCAGCGCCTGCTCGACCTGGTGCCCAGCCCCGTCAACGGCATCGGCCTGTGCCAGGGGAACTTCACCCTGATGACCGACGACCTGCCGGGCGTGATTCGCCATTTTGGGGCCCAGCGGAAGGTCTTCTTCGTCCACTTCCGCGACGTGCGTGGGACGGCCGAAAAATACGTGGAGACTTTCCACGACGACGGCAAGACGGACATGCTGGCGTGCATGAAGGCGTACCGCGATATCGGGTTCGACGGCGTCTGCCGGCCCGACCACGTGCCGACCATGGAGGGGGACAGCAACGACAACCCGTCCTACTCCTCCGTGGGGCGCCTGTTTGCCATCGGTTATCTGAAAGGGCTGCGCGAGGCCGTCTACGCCGCCTGATGCGGGCAGCCACGGGGCGCGTCCAAAACGCCCCGTGGCCGTCGGTACGGTCGCTGCGCTCAGAAGCGATCGATTACCGTTACCCCCTGCTGGGCGAAGCGGCCCATGGCCTCCAACTCGGCCGGCGCTTCGTCCAGCGTGATGGTCTTGCCGATCAGTCGGCCAGGGTCGAGGCGTTCCGCGGTGATCATGCCCAGCATGGCGCCGAAGCGATGCGCCGGCATGCCGTGGCTGCCCAGAATCTCCAACTCGCGACCAATCACCAGGTCCATGGGCAGGGACACCTGACTGTGCTCGCCCAGGGTCAGGCCGATCTGGATGTGACGACCGCGTCGGGCCAGACACCGCACCGAGTTGGCGCAGGTGACCGGATGGCCGAGGGCTTCGATCGACACCTGCGCCCCGCCTCCAGTCAGATCCAGCAGCGCCGGCACCGGGTCCTGCTCCGGGGTCACCAGCACCGTGACCGTTGCCCCCAGGCGGCGCGCCAGGGCCAGTCTCTCCGCGTCGATATCAACTGCGGCGACCCGGGCCCCCAGCGCAGCCGCGATCATCACCGCTGACAGGCCCACACCACCGCACCCGTGTACCGCCACCCAGTCGCCGGCCCGCACTCGGCCCTGGTCGACCACGCCGCGGAACGAGGTCATGAAGCGACACCCCAGGGCCGCGGCCGCGGTGTACCCGAGGTTGTCGGGCAGGCGCACCAGGTTGGCGTCGGCAAACGGGATGGCCACCTGTTGCGCAAAAGAACCCCAGGCCGAGAACCCGGGCTGGAACTGGGTCGGGCATACCTGATGATTGCCGCTACGGCACTCGGGGCACACGCCGCAGCCGCAGCAGAAGGGAACCGACACACGGTCACCCCGCTGCCAGCGGCGCACCAGCGGCCCCACGGCGGCCACCACGCCGGCCAGTTCGTGCCCCGGAACGTGGGGCAGGGGCACAGTGGGGTCGTGGCCCATCCAAGCGTGCCAGTCACTGCGGCAGACGCCGTTGGCTTTCACCTCAATGACGACGCCGTCTTCGGGCGGTGTGGGGTCAGGCAGTTCAGTAACCACCAACGGACCAGCAAATCGCTCCATCAGCACCGCTCTCATGGGTCCTCCCTGCGGGTTGTGGGTCTGAGGGCAAGGCAGTTAGGGGCCGGGTGCCGGCCGCCGGGTTCCCGGTGCGAGCCCCGTCGCTTCAGGACTCGGCCGGCAGGTCGCCCGACGACGGCGGACACCAGTGGTCGAGAACGGCCAGGAGCTCGCGGCGGCGCACCGGTTTGGCGAGAAAATCATCCATGCCGGCTTCCAGGCAGGCGCTGCGGTCCTCCCGGAGGGCGCCTGCCGTCAACCCGACGATAATCCGGTGCCCACCCCGGTGGCGCTCCTGCTCCCGCAACTGGCGCGTGGCCTGCAGGCCGTCCAGATTGGGCATCTGCACGTCCATGAAAACCAGGTGGAACGGCGTCGTTGCCATGGCCTCCAGGGCCTGGACCCCGTCGGCGACCACGGTCACCTGGTGTCCGGCTGCGGTCAGCATGCGCGTCGCCACCAGTTGGTTCACTTGGTTGTCCTCGGCGAGCAGGATGCTCAATCCCGTGCGGCCGCCCACCCCGGAGCGTACGGGCACAGCTGGCAGGGCTGGCTCGGGTCCAGAGGCGCCGCCGGCGACTGCCGGGGCGTCGACGGCAACCGGGGGGCGGCGGGCTGCGGATGCAGCCTGAGGAGGCGGCGACAGGGAGCAGCCGGTGCCGTTCTGGGCTACATGGTTCAGGGCCGCCCCGACAGCCATCTCCATTTCGGGTCGCGTCACGGGTTTGCGCAAGACCTGGGTGACCCCCAGGGCCCCCGCCTGGGTCGCTAGCTTGGGGTCGTCGGCGGATGATAACAGAACCACGGCCGTGGCGCGCAGTTCAGGCCGCGCCTGCATTGCCCGCACCAAGGCCAGGCCGTCCATCTGGGGCATGATCAGGTCGGTGATCAACAGGTCAAAGGGATGCCCCTCAGCGACCGCCGCATCCATCCGGGTCAGGGCGCCCGATCCGCTGGTGGCCACGTCGACCTGGGCGCGCCAGCGCTGTGCCGTTTCGCTGAGGATGAGCCGGTTGGTGGCATTGTCGTCGGTGATCAGCACGCGCAGACCTTCGGGCACCGGT
>CAITNQ010000287.1 GCA_903893785.1 uncultured Gemmatimonadota bacterium | reverse complement strand
TGCCTGACCGTGCCTCAAGCCGAGTCTTGGGCTGACCTGCGGGTGGGCACCACCGGCTGGACGACGGCCGATGGCGCCTGCATACCGGGACTGGTCTATGAGGTTGCCGGCCTGCCCGGCGACGCACCGCTGCTGGTCCAGGTTCACGGCGGGCCGGCCGCGCCGCTGGAGGAGGCCAGGGGCGAGGCCGTGGGCTATCGCCATGTATTGCGCGCCGGGTACCGCGTCCTCAAACCGGCCTTCCGCGGCACGCTAGGCTTCGGCGATGGCTTCAGCCAGGCCAACATCGGCGTTCAGGGGCGCGCCGACCTGGAGGATATCGTCGCCGGCGTGCGCCACCTGGGCGCACCGGCCTGCGGCGTCATGGGGCGATCCTACGGTGGCTACATGGTGCTCCGGGCCCTGGCCGTGACCGGCTGCTTCCGGGCCGGTATCGCCATCTCCGGTTTCATCGACAACCGGTGGATGTCAGTGGAGACGGGCGACCTGACCTACGAGACCGAATTCATCGGGCCGCTTGAGTGGCCGCCGGACGTGGCCGCGAGAGCGGGCGACGTGTTTCCACTACTGGGTGGCATAGCCGCCCCGCTCCTGCTCGCCCACGGTGCGGCCGATCCGGTCTGTCCGGTGTCGCAGGCCCGGGCTGCTTTCGGGGCCCTGGCTGCCCGAGGGTGTCGCGTGGGTCTGGTGGTCTACCCGGGCGAAGGGCACCGGTTGGGGCTGCCGGCCCACCAGCAGGACTGCAACCGCCGGGTCCTGGCGTTCCTGCGCGAGTTCCTCCCCGTGGGCGGGCGCTGAGGAGCGCCGACGCCTGGTGGGCCCTGGCCGCCCGAGGGTGCCGGATGGGCTTGGTGGTCTATCCAGGCGAAGGGCACCGGTTGGGACTGCCAACCCACCGGCCCGCCGGCAACGGCTGCGTCCTGGCTTGCCTGCGCGAACCCCTCGCCGCCGTTCGGCCCGCGCTCAGGCGCACGGGGCACCTGCAGGTGCTGCTGCCGTCGGCAGGCCGGCGGTCAAGGGGGGCCGCTGCTAGCGGACGCGGCCTGCCGCTGCTCCAGTTCGCCGCGCAGCAGGCGTCGGGCCTGGCCCATCTGGCCTTGTTCGCCATAGCGTGCCACATAGGCCTCAACCGTGTCCAGTCCCTCTTGGGTTCGGCCCAGCGACTGAAGACTGGCCGCGAGGCCATAGAGAGCCTCGGGGCGTTGCGGCGCCAAGGCGGCGGTCCGGCGGTACAGGGGCTCGGCCCGGGCGGCATCGTGGTACCGGCTCTGGAGCATGTCGGCGATGGCGCACAGATTGTCGTACGTGGCATTCGGGTCTGTGCCGTAGCGGTCCAGCATGGCTGCGCCGGCGTTGGCGAGGTACTCAGCCGCTGCCCCCGTGCGCCCCACGGATTGCAGAGCCACCGCGGCGCTGTAGTCACCCTCCCATGCCGGGGGGAGGTGGCTGCGGGCCCACGACTGCAGGCGCTCCATGGCTTCGGCGTCCTGCCGCTGCTGGTACTCAGCCGCCAGCGAGTTCACCACGGCGCGGTAGTTCCCCAGCAGGCGCGTCGTCTCCTCGTCTTTGTACACCTGGGCGTCGGCTAGCCCGCGTACCTTGAACACCTCGTACAGCAGGTGCTCGCCTTTGGCCACGTCCATCGGTTGGTTGGCTTCGCGCGTCAGGTTCAGCACCATGCCCTGTTGGGTCATGTGGTCGGTGAGGTTGAGCAGATTGCTGCCGGGTATGGTGATCGCGAAGTGCAGCGGCCTATTCCAGTTGTTCCAATCAATGATCTTCAGGGTCATGACATCCTGCACCCGCAGCATCTTGTACCCTGACAGGTCCGGGAGCTCCCACTCCAGCCCGGCGGCGCTGACCTTCTGCGGCTTGGGCCAGTAGCGACGCATCAGATCGGCTTCCTCGGTGTCGGTGAGCACCGAATCGACGAACGAGTCCGTGAAGCGGATATCGACCTTGGGCTCGCGGTCGCGCAGTTGCTTGATGTACCAGTTGGTGTTGAGCAGGGACAGGTTGACCACGCGAACGTCGCGGCGGACACCCTCCACCTCCTGCAGGAACCACAACGGGAAGGTGTCGTTGTCGCCGTTGGTGAACAGAATGCCGTCGGGGTCGCAGGACTGCAGCAGATTGTACCCGTAGTCATAAGCGATGTAGTTGCCGGTGCGATTCTGGGTTGGGTACAGCGAGGCGAAGACCCCGGCCGGCACCAGCAGGCCGACCAGGGCGGCGGCGATAACCGGGCGCCGCCCCAGGCGCAGGCGTTGCCGGGCGATCTCCACCAG
>CAITNQ010000286.1 GCA_903893785.1 uncultured Gemmatimonadota bacterium | reverse complement strand
CGGTGCGCGGCCAGTCCCCCGAACCGGACTCAGCGGCGCCCCCCCGAACCGGACTCAGCGGCGCCCCCCCGAACCGGACTCAGCGGCGCCCGCCGATCCGGGTCAGCGGTACCGGCGGGTGGTCGCCAGTCTCAGGGTAACGCACCCCTCACGCGTGGCTGCGCGCCGAACGACTGGCCGAATCCCCATGCCGGCGCAACCGGACGACCAGGTCGTGGCGGAAACTCGGCAGCGCCAGGCGGGTGGCCTGACCGCATGCCGTAGTCACGCCGGGTGAATACAGGCCGGTAGTCGGGCTGAAGCAAGCCACTTCGTAATGCTCCTCCGGCAGGTCCAGTACCAGTTCGCCCACAACGGGCGTGCCGGCCCCGTCCTCGTCCAGTTCACGTTCATCGGCCAGGTACACCGCGAGGTCGCTGTCGGTTACCCCGAAGGCCATCGCCAGCAGGTTGGGTGGCAGCCCGCTGACGACTTCGGGGCGGGGCCGCGACCGCACCAAGTCGAAGCTGTGGACGAACTCGGACAGGTGCTTGAACCAGGTGCGCAGGGCCGCCTGCGACGCCTCTGTGCCCGTCTCGCAGTAGTTGATGATCGAGAAATCGATGACGTCGTAGTGGGCGCCGCTCAGCAGCGCGGTCCAGGCGCGTTTGCGGTGGATGGTCCACCCATCCACATCCTTGTACTGACTGGCGATATTGTCCTCGTCCAGGTTCAGCGGTTTGGGCTCGTCCAGGGTGGCCAGGCAGTAGTCTCGCAGGGCCCGCAGGCACAGGCGCTTGGACATGAAGGGCCCCAGGTCGTACGCCACGCCATCGTACGTGGTGCCGGGCAGCGGGTGCATGTTGACCACGTCCACCGGGAAATCGCGGAAGGTCCGCGTCGACAGCTGTACGAAGGGACTCCATTCGAACGCTTCCTGGCCCGCGATCAGGTGCTGGTGGGGGAGAGATGCTTCGGTAGCGCGGACGGTCTGGGCCAGGACCCCCAGCCAGGCGTTGACTTCGTCGACCGTGGGCCGACCCGGTTCAGGCAGGCCGCCACCAGGCTCGTTGCACAGCTCGATGATGACATTGTCGTACGCGTTGATCTCGGTCACGACGCGACGGACATGGGCCAGTTGTCGGTCCACCAGGCGATCATGGCGCAGGGTCATGCACTCCGGCCAGTCAATGGCTGGCAGATCGTTGATGTTGTTGGCTCGGTTGAACGGGTTCAGCGCCCAGATGCGGTCCTCGTACGTGTTACTGAGCAGGACCACCTCGACGACAATGCCCCGGTCCGAGGCCATGGTAAGGAACCGGTGCAGGCGCTCGAAGAACTCCGGATTCGGTTGATCAAGGTCGAACCTGGGCTCGCCGTCGAGGGCCCGCCCGGGACCGGTGCGCCTGAACGGGGCAATGTAGTCAGGGGACTCGGGTTTGCAGGTGCTGTAGGGGTTGCAGTGGTTCTGCAGTTCGCGGAACAGGGTGAACAGGCGCGTCAGGGTCATGCCTTTGGCGGCGGCGTCGTCCAGGTACCGCTCGAAGCGGAAGGGGCGGTTCATCACCGCGCCGTAGTGCTCGGTGGCGGTCAGCAGGACGAGCGGTTGGCCGCGAAAGGCAAAAACCCGCGGGTTGTCGGGGTGTACGCAGATGGGTTCGGCCACGGATCAGTCTCCTGGTGGTGGGGGTGGCAGGTGCTGCGCCAGCTCCGCGCGCCGCCCGAGGCTGGCCGGATCGACGGCCTCGAGTCGCGGTCGGCGGCGTCAGGTCGCCCCGGTGGCTTGACAGCCCTCAGAGCCAGTGCGTGAGCAGAGGGAGGGTGAACGCCGAGAGCAGGGTGCTCAGGGTGACGGCATAGGCGATCACGCGCCTTTCGAGCGGGTATCTCTGCGACAGGGCGAAGCCCGTCAGGCCGACGGGCATGGCCGCCTGGAGGACCGACACGCGCGCAGCCGGGTCGCATCCCTGAGCCACCCAGACCAGCACGAACAGCCCTGGCAGCGCCACGAGCTTGACGGCGGTCAACAGCGCTGCCGCCCATACGTCGCGGTCCAGGCCGACGCCCCGACCGACGAAAACCCCCAGGCTGACCAGCACGGCAGGAGAGGCACTGGCGGCCAGCATGCTGACGCCTTTTGCCATGGGGCCCGGCAGGCGGATGCCCGCAGCGGCCAGGGCCAGGCCGAGTCCGATGGCCAGCGTCAGCGGATTGCGCCCCACGGACGCCACCAAGGCCCAGGGCGCGATCCGGCCACCGCGCACTGTCTCCAGTAGCGCGATCCCGGACGTGAACAGTACCACCAGGTACACGGCGGCGTGGTAAATGGCACTGGTCTCGGTTCCGGGCAAGACAGCGGCGAGGAAAGGCAGGCCCAGGTATGCGATGTTGCCGTACGTGCCGCACACGGCGAGCGATGCGGCCAGCGGCGGACTGGCGCCCAGGGCCCGCGCCAGGGCGTGGACACCGAACAGGAACACATTGAGGATAATCAGGTTGGCGGCCACCAGGGCGAACGGCACCGAGGTCGCGTCTGGGAGCGTGGTGAGGTTCTGCAGGATCAGGGCCGGAAAGGCCGCGCACAGCCCGTATTCATTGAGCGCGGCGGTCCAGCGGTCGTCCGCCAGTCCGGCCAACCGCAGGCAGGCACCGGTTGCGATCAGGAGGAAGAGCGGCGCAATGGTCACCAGGACATCGAGCATGGGACCGTTTCCTGCGTCGGTTGCCGAGGGCTCGTCACGGGCTGTCCGGCGCCGGCCGTGGCGCCGCAGCCGTGAAGGGCAGATGCGGTAACGTCCAGGCGGCACGGCGGCATAAGAACGAGTCAGGGGGCGACCGCCGCCAAACGCGGCGGGCCGCCCCCTGGCCCATGGACGGGCGGCGCCGCGAACGGGCCGCCCAGGCTGTGCTGTGAACGCCGGAAGCGCTCCTCAGGCCACCAGGTCGAGTACGCGGCCCTGGTTCGACATCTGCAGCGCCGCCGACTCCGCGGCTTCGCCGCCCTGCCGGGCTTCGCGAGCCTGTTCCGCCGCGGGCTCGCGGCGCTCCTCGGCGGCGGCCGTCGCGGTCGGTCGAGGGGCGACCGGCGCCTTGGCCGTCTGGTTCCCGT
The DNA here is from genome assembly GCA_903893785.1 of uncultured Gemmatimonadota bacterium. Taxonomy (GTDB): domain Bacteria; phylum Latescibacterota; class UBA2968; order UBA8231; family UBA8231; genus CAITNQ01. The sequence goes on along the minus strand of CAITNQ010000286.1, from coordinate 486 downwards.
GCGTGGCAGTGGTTACCTGCATGGCGCTCTCCCCGATGGGCTGCTGGTTTGCCTGGGCCCGTTAGGCCCGAAATGCCCTTGTCTCGGTTATATCGGCAGTCGCGCAGCGGGTCTTGAGGCGTTTTTTTCGCGGGTGGACTCGGCGGCTCATCCGCAGGCGGTGAGGCAACCCGACCTGGCAGGGCGCGCGGTTGGGCATGGAACGCCCGCAGTCGCGAGGCAGTCGGCGAGGCGCTCAAGCCGCCCCATGCCGCGCCCGGCGTAGTCAGCCCGCGTCTCCCGACCCGATCCGTCCGCCGCGGGCTCGGGCGCGTGCCGTCGGGCCGACCGTCAGCCCCCGCCGGCGAACCCTGCCACGCGGCCCCAGTTGCGGCTACATGTAGAGCAGGTACACCCCCCACGAGGGGGTCACGCGGACGGCTGGCGATGGCAGATGCAGCCATTGCAGGCCGCCGTGCGCCCACCGGCCGGCGCGTCCGTGCGGGG
>CAITNQ010000285.1 GCA_903893785.1 uncultured Gemmatimonadota bacterium | reverse complement strand
GGTACATGGCCCCACTCTCAAGGCGGTTCCGGCTCGACGCGGCATCTGGCTGCCGGCGAGGCAGGCCGGACTAGTCGTTCCCCCTGCCCCGGGGGTACTCCTCGACCAGCAGCCGCAACCCGATGGGCTGGCCCTGCCGGAGGACCGTGAGTTGGCACACCTCACCGACGCGATGGGCCCGTATCTGGGCAAGGGCGTCGGCCATGCTGTGGATCTTGCGGTCGCCGACGGCGGTAATCACGTCGCCGGCCTTCACCTGGGCGCGTTCAGCTGGGCTACCGCCAGCGACCTGTGCCACATAGGCACCCTCTCCCGTTGGCAGGGAGAGATAGCGCGCCAGAGCGGGGGTAAGGGGTTTCAGGTAGATCCCGGTCCACGACTCGCGGACTTTTCCATGGCGCCCAATCTCATCCAGGAAAGCCCGCGCTGTGTTCACCGGCACCGCGAAACCGATGCCAATGGAACCGCTGCTGTAGTTGCTGCCGGTGTAGATGAAGCTGTTGATGCCGATGACCTGGCCCAGAGCATTGACCAGCGGCCCCCCGCTGTTGCCGAGGTTGATCGCGGCGTCTGTCTGGATCATGTCGAGGTAGTAGTACGAGCCCTGCTGCTCGGGGAAATCCCGGTGCAGGGCGCTGACTACCCCGATGCTTACGGTTGGTCCCAAGTCGAAGGGATTGCCGATCGCCACCGCCCACTCACCGACCAGAATATCGCTGGAATCACCCAGGGGCGCAACGGGAAGCCCGGTCTCCTTCACCCGCAGCGCCGCCAGGTCAAAGGCAATGTCCGACGCCACGTGGCGGGCCTTCAGCGTGCGCCCGTCGGGGAGCGTGACGCTGATCTCCATGATGTGGTCCGGATCCTGGATGACGTGGCTGTTGGTGAGGATGTAGCCATCCGCGCCTACGATGACACCGGAACCGCTGGAGACCCGTTCGCGGTCCTCGGGCACCACGTACGAGAACATGTCCCAGAACGGATCGGCAAAGGGGCTGCCCACCTGGCGCAGAACACGTTCGCGGAAGGTTACGTGCACGCTCACCACCGCGGGTTGCGCCCGTTCCACGGCCTGCACGATGGCGGTCCGCCGCGAGGCGGCAATACCATCGCCTTGGGGCCAGGCCGCCGGGACCGCCACCAGGAAGAGCAGGACCAGCGATCTGCGGAGCGCGTTGCGCATGCGGAGACCGATCAGGGGCAGGATATCCCGGCGTTGCCTGACCATGGTTGCCGGGGCGAGAGGGCGGGAGTCTCGTCGGCCACGGCGTTCGGGCCGTCCCCCGCGGCTCGGCATCGCCCGGAACAATTATACTGTTAGGCCGCTTTCCCCTCAAGAAAGCGGGTGCTCAAGGGTACTGCACAGCCACCAGGCAGAGGCCGCGGGCCGGCGCTGTCGGGCCGGCTTGACGCCGATCGTCGCCTCGCAGCAGCTGCCCCATATGGGCCGGGGTGCGCCGTCCGCCGCCGATCTGGGCCATCGTCCCCACGAGAATGCGCACCATGTGCCTGAGGAAGCGGTCGGCCTCGATGTCGAAGACTACGTCCGGCCCTTCGAACGACCAGCCGCAGGCACTGACCTGGCAGAAGGGGTTGTCAGGTACCGGGTCCTGGCGACAGAAGGCGCGGAAGTCGTGCCTCCCGGGCAACCACGCGGCCGCCTCCTGCAGGGCCGGCAGCGACAGGGGATATGGAACCGACCAGACCCGGTGGCGATCGAGCGCCGCCTTGCCGTGGCGGATGCGGTACCGGTACCGTTTTGACAGGGCGCTGAAACGCGCGTGGAAAAGGGGGTCCACCGCCTCCGCCGTGCGCACCGCGATGTCCTGCGGCAGCAGGCCGTTGAGCCCGCGGCAGAGGCGCTGCAGGTCCATTGCCACCCCCGTGTGGAAGTGGGCCACCTGCCCGGCCGCGTGCGTGCCCGCGTCGGTACGTCCGGCACCGATCAGGGTTACCTCGTGACGCAGCAGTATCTGCAGGGCACGCGTCAGCTCGCCCTGGACCGTGCGGCCGGTGGCCTGGATTTGCCACCCGTCGAAGTCGCCGCCGTCGTATTCCACCACGAGGCGTATGTTGCGGTCGGGTTCAGCCGGGGTCCCTGCCGGCATCGTTACCGTCCCCCCTGTCCGCTGGCCAGCAGCCACAGGCCGAAGACCATCAGTAGCACGGCGCTGGCGGCGACGGCGTCGGCGGCCGTGTAGCGCAGTTCGTGCAGGTGCGTTCGCGGGGCGCCGCTGCGGTAGCACCGGCTTTCCATCGCCAGTGCCAGTCGGTCGGCCCGCGCGAAGGCCGAAACGAACAGCGGCACCAACAGCGGGATCAGGCTGCGGGCGCGCCGCACGGGGTTGCCGCCGAAATCGGCCCCGCGGGCCAACTGCGCCTGCCGGAGCCTTTCGGCCTCGTCCATCAGCACGGGGATGAAGCGGAGGGCGATGGTGACCATCAGCGCCAACTCGCCGACGGGCACGCCCAAACGCGCCAAGGGGCGCAGCAAGCGCTCCAGCGCCTGGCTCAGGGCCATGGGGGCGGTGGTCAGGGTCAGAAGGGCCGCAGTGACCATAACCACCGCCAGCCGCAGGCAGTAGAAGAGACCGCGCAGGCATCCCTGGCGAGTGATGGGTTGGTCGAGCCACGGGACCACGACGAGTGTCTCACCGGGCGTCATCAGGGCATGCAGCAGCAGGGTGAACAGGAACAGCCACAGGAACGGCCGCAGGTTACCCCACAGCAGTCGCGGCGGCAGGCCGGTCAGGGCTGCCGCCGCGGCGACGAACCCGACGTAAAGCAGCAATGGGCCGAATCCGGGCGCCGCCAGCGCAGCCGCCATGGCGACCATGGTGCCGAGCAGCTTGGTGCGCGGGTCCAACCGATGAACGCACGAACCGGCGGCCACGTACCGACCCAGCGTGATATCGGCGAAAACCGGCATGTCAGGGAGCGGCCGACAGGAAGCGGGTGGTGAAGGCCTGCTCCGGGTCGACCGCACCCGGCTCCAGCAGGCCGCATTCAACCATCTGACGGGTCAGCGTCTGCCAACGCTCGGCCGTCATCGAGCCCACGCCCACGGGCGTGGCTGCCGTAGGTTGGCACAGGGGCACCGAGGCGCGGGCGCCGAACGCGAGGGTTTCCAGGTCCATTTCGGGGTTGAGTTCGTGAATCCGCTGGTTGGCCGGGTCCGGATCGCGCAGGTAGTCTTCCCACCCGGCGCGGGCGGCGCGAACCACTGCCGCGACCATCTGCGGCTGCTGCGCCGCCAGGGCCTCGGTGGTAATCAACACGCTGGCGTAGGGGTTGAAACCGGCGTCGGCGACCAGGAAGGTGCGCGTTGCCGCCCCCTGGCGCCGGGCCAGGAAAGGCTCGCTGAACACGTATGCCTGCTGGGCGTACTCCGGCGTGCTCAGGAACGGCACGATGCTGCCGGGATAAGGGACGATGGTGACCCCGGACAGACCGAAACGGCGGCGCAGGAAGTGGGCGAAGGCCGGTCTCTGGGACATGGCCAGGGTGACGTTGGCCAGCGCCCCGAGTGAGTCTATCCCGCTCTCGGCGTGCACCATGATGCACCGCGGGTTGGTCTGGTATGGCGCCAGCAGGGCGATCACCGGCGCCTGTTGGGCCCGCGCGTAGAGGACCTCGTCGGCGTTGGTGACGCCGAATTCCACCGCACCGGTGGTTACCCGCTGGATGACCGGCGCATCGGGTCCACCGGCCTGGATGTCCACGGTCAGTCGTTCGCGGGTGTAGTGCCCGCCGACCTGCGCCGCGAAGTAACCGCCGTGCTCGGCTTCCGGGAACCAGTTCAAGGCCAGTCGGATGCTGGCGGCTGACGGGTTGGGGGCTTGGCGCTCTGAACCGCAGTGGATCAGGGCCAAGGGCAGCAGCAGGATCCAGGTCAGGCGCTGCGGCCGCCGGGCGCCGATCTCGTGCTCGGGCAACGGGGTCATCCCAGGCCTCCGCCCCAGCGGGCGAGCAAACGGGTGCTGACCAGCGAGACTGACGCGAAAATGCTCAGTCCGAGCAGGGTGCAGAACAAAATGCAGGCGAACAGGTAATCGGTCCGCGACTGGCCATTGGTGAGGATGATCAGGTAACCCAAACCGTAATCCTCGGTGCCGTAGCCGGCGAAGAACTCGCCGACGATGGCCCCGATAGCCGCCAGACCGCTGGAGATCTTGGCCCCGGTCAGCATGTGGGGGACGGCGTTGGGAATGCGCAGGCGAGTTAGCACCTGCCAGCGGGTGGCGTTGTTGAGGGCGAAAAGGTCCAGCAGGTTGGCGTCGACCGTCGTCAGCCCGGCAGTGGTATTGGCGATAATCGGGAACAGTGCAATGACGAACGATACCGCAACCACGCCGCGAAACCCGTGCCCAATCCACAGGACGATCAGCGGCGCGATGGCGACTATGGGCACTGTCTGCAGGAAGATCGCGTACGGGAATAGGCACCGCGCCACGGTGCGCGACTGCGCGAACACCACGGAGACGGCAAAGCCGACGGCCAGACTGAGGAGGAAGCCCGCCAGAGCCCCCAGTCCAGTCAGCAAAGCCGCCCGCATCAGTTGGGGCAGGTGCGTCCAGGCCGCGTGGCCGACCTGGAGTGGACCCGGCAGGATATAGGGCTTGATGTCCGCCAGCCGCACGGCGCCGTGCCATGCCAACAGGAGGCCGACGAACACCAGCAGCGGCGGGGCGGCGTGGGCCAGGATCGCCGTCAGTCGGCGCATCTCAGGCGTACTCCCGCAGGTGCGCGGTCACCTCGGCCACCACACCAGCGAAAGCGGGCTCCAGGCGGAGCGATTCGGCCCGGGGCGACGGGAAGGGCACGGCGACATCGGCGATGATCCGACCGGGGCGGGAACTCATGATCAGCACTCTCCGGCTCAGGAAAACGGCCTCCTGGACATTGTGGGTGACGAACAGGGCCGTCCACCGGTCACTTTCCCAGAGGCGCAGCAACTCGAGGTTAAGCCGACCACGGGTGATGTCGTCCAGGGCGCCGAAGGGCTCGTCGAGCATCAGCAGCTGGGGTTGGGTGACCAGGGCTCTGGCAATCGACGCCCGCATGCGCATGCCGCCGGACAGCTCGCGGGGCAGCGAGTGGGCGAACTCAGTCAGTCCCACCGTAGCCAGCGCCGCCGTCACCCTGGCGGCGTTGCCTTCCCCCCGCAACTCCAGGGGCAGGGCCACGTTGGCGGTCACGCTGCGCCACGGCAGCAGCGTCGCCTCCTGGAAAACGTACGCCAGCTCCTGCTGTCGGCGTGCGGCAGCCGGGGCGTGGCCGAGGACCTGCAGTTGGCCCGTAGACGGCTGCACCAGGCCCGCCACCAGACGCAGCAGCGTGGATTTTCCGCACCCGGAAGGGCCGACAATGGCGGCGAATTGGCCGCGGCCTATCTCCAGGTTGATATCCTGGAGCGCCCGCACGCCGCTGGGGTACTGCAGGCCCAGGTGGCGCGCTGCAATCATGGGACATGGGCTGATGTCGGCCGCTGCCGCCACGTGTATGCCTACCGTAATGGGGATAAGGTGGCGAATATAGCGGCCCCTGTGGCCTTGGCAACGCCAGGCCCAGGCGCCCGGCGGCCGTGCGCAGTCCTCAACCGCGCGGGTGGTAACGGCGGTGGACCTGGCGCAGATCGGCCGGCTCCAGACGGGTATAAACCTGCGTCGTGGAAAGGTCGGCGTGCCCGAGGAGTTCCTGCACCACGCGCAGGTCAGCGCCGCCATCGAGCAGGTGAGCCGCGAATGAGTGCCGCAGGGTGTGCGGGCTGATCTTGCCTGTGATGCCGGCCCGGCCCGCCGCCGTGCGGCACAGGGTCCAGACGCCCATGCGCGACAGCCCTTGCCCACGGCCGTTGAGGAACACGGTATCGTCCGACATGGCCTGCGCCAGTAGCGGCCGGCTCCGCGCCAGGTACATGCCTAACTGGACGGCCGCCGGTCGGCCCAGAGGCACCAGCCGGGCCCGTCCGGCCCGCCCGGCGATCCGCACCAGGCTGTGGTCGGGTTCCAGCGCGTCCAGATGGAGAGCTGTCAGTTCGGACACGGTGATGCCGGTGGCGTAGAGCATCTCCAGCACCGCCCGGTCCCGCTGCCCCAGCGGCGTCGATACATCTGGGGCCGTCAGTAATCTCTCCGCCTGGTCGACCGTCAGGACATCCGGCAGAACGCGCTCGAGACGGGGTGGGACCAGGGCCTGGGTCGGGTCGGTGCTCGACCAGCCCCGGCGAAGGGCGAAGAGGTGGAACCGGCGCATGGAAGTCAGGTTGCGCGCTACCGTGGCCGGCGTCCGACCCTCGTCGCGCAGCCGCGACAGCAGACACGTCACCTGCGCCCGATCGACATCGGCGATGCTGGCGGTCCCGGCTGCCGCCAGCGCCGACAGGTACCGCCGCAAGTCGCGGCGGTAGGCGTCCAAGGTGTTGGCCGACAGGCCCCGCACCTGGCCCATCTCGGCCAGGAACTGCGCCAGGGCCGGCCCCCATGGCGGCGGCAGATCGACTTCAGGAACCGGCCGTCGCGGCATGGGCCTCCAGGTGGGTCTTGATGGCCAGCGCCAGCTTGGGCCCGATGCCGTCAACTTCGGCGATCTGGTCGGCCGTTGCCTGCCGGATGCGGGGCACGGACCCGAAGGCCTGCAGGAGACGGTTGCGCCGCTGCGAGCCCACTCCCGGGATGGCGTCCAGGGCGGACGTCAGCACGTGCTTCTCGCGCAGGTTACGGTGGAACTGCAGGGCAAAACGATGGGCTTCGTCGCGAAGCATCTGGAGCAGGCGCAGGCTGGCCGAGGTGCGCGGCAGGATCAGGGGTTCGGATTGCCCGGGCAGGAACACCTCCTCCAGGCGCTTGGCCAGGCCGACGACCGGCTGGCGGGTTTCGCCCAGGTCGGCCAGCACCGCCACCGCGCTGGAGAGCTGGCCCTTGCCGCCATCGACCATCAACAGGTCAGGGAGCGGTTCCTGCCGTTCGCGGCGACCGGTGATGCGTCGGCGCACTACCTGCGCGATGGCGGCGAAGTCATCGGGCCCGCTGAGGCCCTCGAGGCGGAAGTGCCGGTACTCGCTGCGGCGCGGCTTGCCGTCGACGAAACACACCAGCGAGCCGACGCAGTCAGTTCCCTGCAGGTTGGAGATGTCGATGCCCTCAATCCGCCGCGGCAGGCTCTCCAGCTGCAGATCGCGCTGCAGGGCGACCACGGACTGGGGAATACGGTCCCGCTGGTTGTCCCGCTTCATCTGCCGCTCAATGAGCAGCTGCAGGGCGTTCTTGGCGGCCATGTCCAGCATCTCGACCTTGGCACCCCGCTGCGGCGCGGTCAGCGTCACCCGACTGGCGTTCTTCGCGGAGAGCCAGCCAGTGATCTCGTCCGCGTCGGCCGGGCGAACCGGGACTAGGATCTCACCGGGCACGAAGTCGGTCTGCAGGTAGAACAAGCGCAGGAACGCCGAGATCACTTCATCGTCCTCATGCTCCATGACGCCGCCGAGGAAATGGTGCTTGCGCCCCAGCAGGCGTCCCTCGCGAACCTCAAGGACTGTGCAGCACGCCTCGTCGTCGCTGCGCGCCAGTGCGATGACGTCGCGGTCCACCGGGTCATCGAGCACCACCTTCTGGCGCGCCCTCATCGATTCCACCGCCCGCAGCTGGTCGCGGTAGTCGGCGGCTTTTTCGAAGCGCATGGTCGCCGCCGCTTCTTCCATCCGTGCCGTCAGGCTCTTGACGATGTCGGTGTTGCGGCCCTGCAGGAAACGCACCGCCTGATCGACGCTGCGGCGATAATCCTCGGCGGTGACACGTTGCTCACATGGCCCTTCGCAGCGGCGAATGTGGAACTGCAGGCAGACGCGGGCCCGGGTCTCGGGCAGCCGGTGGTCGCAGATGCGGATGGGGAAGATCTTCCGCATCATCTCCAGGGCGGCGTACATGGCTTTGACGTTGCTGAACGGGCCGAGGTAGCGCGAACCGTCCCGCACCAGATCCCGAGTGGCATAGATGCGGGGGAACAGCTCGGAGGTGATGCGTACAAAGGGGTACTTCTTGTCGTCTTTGAGCAGTATGTTGTAGCGTGGCTGATGGGCCTTGATCTGCATGGCCTCGAGGATCAGGGCTTCCTGTTCCGTCGCGGTCAGCAGGTGGTCAAAGTCCACGATCTGGCGAACCAGGGCGCGGAACTGGCGACGGCCGTCGTGGCCGGATTCCTGGAAGTAGGAGCGCACCCGCGAGCGCAGGTTCTTGGCCTTGCCGACGTAGATGATCTGGCCGGCGCGGTTGCGCATCAGGTACACGCCGGCCGATTCGGGCAGCGCATCCAGCTTGAGCCGCAGGGGCTCCGAGACAGTGTCGCGCATCGGCAGGCGGGGTCCCGGTGGCGAGGGGGTGGGCTCATTCGAGGCTACACCGGGGGCTGACTTATGTCAAGTTCTACAGGGGTCGGTGTGGCGCGCCGCCGCGCGCCGGTGCTTGCCGCGCATCGCTCAGGCACTAAGGCCCTGACCGGCCTGGATCGGCGGGGGGGCTGATGCGCGGGCCCTGGCGCGATCTCACTCTGCCGCTTGACGAACATGCACCGGTGTGGCCGGGCGACCCGGTGTTCCGTCGCGAGCAGTTCGCTGCCGTGCTGCAGGCGGGCTACAGCGCCACCTGTGTCACCACGAGTGTGCACGCCGGGACGCACGTGGATGCGCCCTGCCACGTCATCGACGGCGCGGCCGGGGTCGAGGCATGGTCGCTGGACGTCCTGTGCGGCCCGGCACAGGTCGTCGACTGCCGGCGCCATCCCGGTGTCGATGACGACTGGTTGGGCCAACGGTTGGCGCCGGGGGTGCGGCGCGTCTTACTGCTGACTGGCGGCGGCGTCCGGTTGCGGGCTGGCGGCCTTGGCCACGGATACCTGACCGAAGCCGCCGCCCAACTGCTCGTGGGCTCGGGCGTGGCCCTGGTGGGCATCGACACCTTGTCCATCGACGCCCGCCAGGCCATCGAACTGCCGGCCCATCGGGCGCTGCTGCCCCGCGGCGTGGCGGTGCTGGAGGGGTTGGACCTGACCGCTGTGGAACCCGGGTGGTGGGACCTGTGCTGCCTGCCGCTGCTGATCACCGGCGCCGATGGAGCTCCGGCCCGGGTGATGGCTTGCCCGTCGGCTCTGGCGGCCGGGGACGGACCGCCTGTCGCTGGTGTCTGAGGCACGTCAACGGTAGACGCGGGCGAAGATGGTCTTGAGGTAGCGACCCTCGGGGAACGCCGGGTCCACCGGATGGTCGGGGGCGTGCTGGGTGAAATCGGTGATGCGCAGTTGCACGTGAGCACCGATGGCGGCGCGCCGCACAATCTGGAAGAAGTCTTCGGCCGACACTCGCGACGAACAGGAAGACGTGACCAGCAGGCCGCCGGCATGCACCAGACGGAGGGCGTTGCGGTTGATCATCGTGTACACGCCCATGGCCCGCTTGAGCTGCTCCTGTTTGCGCAGCAGGGACGGCGGATCGAGCACGACAACATCGAATCGCGGGCCCCGGCGGCACAGCTCGTCCAGGAACGGCAGCACGTCAGCCACCACGTAACGGCAGCGCGTTGGCTCGCCGCCATTGGCGTGCAGATTGGTCCGCGCCAGACGCGCTACCTGCGGCACAATGTCAAGGTCAAGGGTCTGGCGTGCGCCGCCGTGGATCGCGTGGGCTGAGAAGGCGCTGGTGTAGGCAAAGCAGTTGAGTACGGACTGGTCCCGGGCCAGAGCCTGCAGCAAGGCGCGGTTGGGTCGTTGGTCAAGGAAGAACCCGGTCTTCTGGCCGTTGATCAGATCGACGGCAAGGGATACCCCGTGTTCGCGTATCCACACCGTGCCCGAGAGGCGCTCGCCGGCCAGCAGGCCAGTGGGCCGGTCGGACAGACCTTCGGCGCGACGAGTGCCGACGTCGCTGCGTTCGTACACGCTGACCGGTGTGCAGGCTGCCAGCAAGGCCTCCATGACCGTGGCCCGGAAGCGCTCCATGCCATGGGTGTGGAACTGCACGACCAGGTGCCCGGCGTAGTCGTCGACGACCAACCCGGGCAGCCCGTCGCTTTCGCCGTGGACCAGGCGCATGGCATCGGTCACACTGGCGAGCCCCGCCCGGCGGCGGATGCCGATGGCGCGCTCCAGCGCCTGCTGGATAAAGGTCTGATCCAGGGCCTGGTTGGGATTGTGAGTCAGGCCGCGAACCCGGATCAGGCTGTTCGGGTTGTAGAAACCGCGCGTGACGAAACGCCCCCGGTGGTCGACCACGTCGACCACTGATCCGGGTGCCGCCTGGGTCGGCGCTTTGTCCACGGCGCCGCTGTACACCCACGGGTGGCCGTTCAACAGGGTACGCTCGGCGCCGGGTTTGAGCGTCAGGCGCGGCACGCGGGCAGTGGTACAGGCATTGTCGGTGGTTGGCATCCCTCGGCTTTCGACGTGGGGTCAGTAAGGGAACAGGTCGTCCCGCCTGCCCTGCCAGGCGGCGGGGTCACGGCTGGGTCGCGGCGTCCCGGGCGCAGCGGAAGCCGATCTGGCGGTCCACGCGCAGAGGATGGTGGTAGCCGCGCACGAAGCTGCGAAGATCGGCGCCCGCGTCGGCCCAGGATCCCCCGCGCACGACGCGCAGGTCGCCATCGGACGGCGGCTCGGTTCCGCTGTACGCGGTGGGATCCCACCAGTCGCCGACCCACTCCGCCGCATTGCCGGCCAGCTGCTGGACGCCTTCTGGGGTGGCCCCTGCCGGCCGGGTGTCTATCGCCACCGGGCCAGGACTGGCGAAGCGCGCCCGGTTGGCGGTCGGCGGAGCCTCGCCCCACGGGTAGGTTCGCCCGGCAGCCCCGCGGGCCGCCCATTCCCATTCTGCCTCGCTGGGCAAACGACTGCCGCGGGCGGCGCAGTATGCTGCCGCGTCCTCCCAAGAGACGCCCAGGGCCGGCAATCCGGCCTCCGCCGCCCTTCCGGGTGGGCGGCCTTCGCTGCGCAACCACTGGTCCAGGGCCGACTGGCTTACCTCAAAGCGGTCCAGCAAGAAGGCCCCGACCTCCACGGCGTGCACCGGCTGCGCCTCAGGTCCGGCGCTGTCGCTGCCCATGGCCAGCGTGCCACCGGCGATCGGCACCATGTCTCCCGGCGCCGGGGTGGCGGCTGCCCCAGCCAGGCGCCGGGCAATGTCGCGAACTGCGGCGGCAGCCCTGGCGGCATCGGGTATGGGTTCGCTGGCGGCGCCGACGACGCGCCCGGTGGCCACCTCTACCATGCGCACGACCAACTGGCGGCCCCGTCCGGCACCCTGGGTCTGCACATACACCAGCACGTCCACATTGAGCAGTTGACCCAGTTGGGCGCTGCCAGCCGTGGCCGTGACGCCGGTTTGCTGGAAACCGGCCTCCTCCAGCAGGTCGCGCACTCGCGCCCGTTCGACCACCACGAAGCCACCTGTGGCTGTCAACTCCTCCTCGAGGCGGGCGGCCACGTCCCCGGCGCCGCGGGCGCCCGACGCGCTGTCAACGGCCGCGATGACGGCGGCGGCCCGCGGCGCGCCAGCCTGCGCCTCGCCCAACGGCAGGGCCGCAGCTGCCAGTGCCACCCAGGCCAGTCCCCTGAGCAACGCCCGGTGTCGCCAGCCAACCGGCGCCATGGTGTCCGCCGGCGCCTCAGCCAAGGTACCCCTTCACCCGCTGCGCCAGCAGGTCCCTCAACGCCGGGTCGTCCTGGCAGAAAATCCGGAACACCTTTGCCTGCTCCTCGAAGTTGTCCAACAGGGATTCGCGCAACCGCGATACCTCGGGATCGTCAAAACTGAGCGGGTCGATCCGGTCTGCGGCCAGGCCGGCGCCGTAGAAAACTTTCAGGTCCACTTCCGGCTTCTTGCCGATGCTGGGGATATCGATGAGGATCTCGTGTCCGGCCAGTTGCCGGCCGAGGGGAGCACTGAAGATGCGGCACAGCTCCCTTTCCTTCTCGCGTCGCTGGACCGGGTCGTGGTAAAGGATACTGAGGTAACGCATGAGTTCCTGCTTGCGTTCCCCCGGGTGGATGACGGCGGCCACCTTGTAGAGCCGTCGGTGGACCGTTCCGGCGAGCAGCTCCGCCGACCCTGCCAGCCCGAGCCGCTCCTGCTCCTGGCGCAGCATCAAGATCAGCTCGCCCTCGGTGATGCGGTGGAAGTGCGCCGGCGCCAGTTGGCAGTCAGGGTGCAACAGGATTTCCTGGACCGCGCGTTTGAACATCGCCGACGCTCCGCGTACTGCGTGGTGCCAGTAAACGTTGCGGAACATAAGGTAATTGGTGAATACCAGCGCTTCGACAGCGGAGACGCCCTTGCTCGTGATCGCCAGGCGCCGATGCACGGGGTCGAACTTGATCGACGCCGTGAGGCGGTCGCGGTTGACGCTTTCGCCGAACGGCACGCCGCAGAACATGGCGTCGCGCAACAGGTAATCTACCTTGTCCGGGTCCAGTGTCCCGCTCAAGATCCCGGCCAGTACCAGATCGCGGGGGTGCGCGCCGGACCCGGCGCCCCGGTAATCGATGACGTTGGCGACGCGCTCAGGATCGACGCCAAACTGCGATGTCAGGACCGGGAACAGCGACCCGGCGCGGTCCTCGATCAGTCGCCGCGCGCGTTCCTCATGGCTGACGAAGAAGGGGCGCAGATCCTCCAGGGTGTGGGAGAAAGGGTAGTGCCCGACATCGTGGAGCAACGTCGCGGCGACGAACACGCGAATGTCATCGTCGCCCAGTTCAAGGGGTGGATCCGAACTCAGCAGCCGCAGCAGGAACCGCTTCGCCAAGTGGTACACGCCCAGGGAGTGCTCGAAACGGCTGTGTCGTGCACCGGGGTAGACCAGGTGCACGTACCCGAGCTGGGTGATGTTGCGTAACCGCTGGAAGTCCTCGGTGTCGATCAGTGCCAGGACCGGTGGCGGCGCATGGATGTAGCCCCACACCGGATCGCGAATGGCTTTGCCCTGGTCCTCGGCGAGGAACTCGTTCATGCTGTGGGGCGCTCCTGTCGGCAGGTCGTTCCATCCGCCCGGTCATCGGCCGTCGCCGCCTTGCTGCGGCGGGGGCGGCCACACCATAGGCGGCGCCAGTGCGGCTGTCAAGCACCGCCGCCGTGCCGGGGCTCTGCTGCCCATCCGGGAACTCCTTGGGCGGTATGGGTTTAGGTGAGCAGGGCAGACGAACTCCACGAGTTGACATGGGCATGGGGGAAACCTATTTTATGTGACTAGCCTGTACCCGACCCGCGGAGAGGAGTCGATGGAACAGACGTTGATGATCGTCAAGCCCGATGCCATGGCGGCCAAAGCACTCGGCCCCATCATCGCGCGCCTGGAGGCAGAGGGGTTCGTCCTGCGCGCCATGCGCCTGCTTCGGCTCGATAGAGCCCAGGCCGAGGAGTTCTACGGCGTGCACCGGGAGCGGCCCTTCTACGCCGACCTGGTCGCCTTTATGACCTCGGGCCCGGTGGTACCCATGGTGTTGGGGCGCGACGACGCAGTGGCTCACCTGCGGCGCTTCATCGGGCCCACCAACAGCACCACGGCTCCGGCGGGGACCATTCGCGGCGATTTCGGTACCGACGTGCAACGCAACGCGGTCCACGCTTCGGACTCGCTCGCGAACGCCGCCCGCGAAATCAGCTTTTTCTTCGCCACCGAGAAGTAGCGGAGGGGCGTTTGGGCCTGGACCCGGGTACCGGTCACGGGGTCTTGCGGTTCGAGGACCTCAGCGAAGGCGCCACCTCGCTGGAACTGGCGCTGACGGCAGAGGATCTGTCCGTGGCGCGTGACGAACTCGAGATGGAACCCGCGGTGGCCGCGTCGCTGCGCGTCTACCGGGCAGGGGAGACATTCACTCTCACCGGCCAGCTGCGCTGGGTCGTTACCGGCGAATGCTACCGGTGTCTGGCTCCGGCGACCGCCGCCCAGGCGGTGTCCGTGCGATTGGTTATCCAACGCCGGCGGGCCGCGGTCGACGAGCAAAGGGCGGTTGCCGAAGACGACGAAGCGGCGCTGTGCGATCCGGGGGTGCAGGCTTTTGACCTGCGGCCGTGGCTGCGGGAGATAATCCTGGTCGAGTCGCCCATACGCATCGCCTGTCGCGAAGCCTGTCCCGGGCTCTGCCCCACGTGCGGCAGCGATTTGAACCAAGGGCCTTGCCCATGCAACACGGCGCCGGCAGATCCGCGCTGGGCCGCGCTCAAGGAAGTGCGTTTTACCTGAGGGGGTTGCCGTAGGCCAACCCCGTAGCCAGCGAAGGAGATCCACCGTGGCCGCCGTACCCAAGAGACGGATTTCGCGTACCCGCCGTGACAAGCGCCGCACCCACTGGAAGGCGGTTGCTGCCGCGATGAGCAAGTGCGGCCACTGCGGCCAACCCATGGTCCCGCACCGCGTCTGCCCGGCCTGCGGCTATTACCGCGGCCGCGAGGTGGTGCAGCCCGAGGTCTGATCCGCCGCGGGGCGCTGGCGCGGAGTGGGTGTGGCCGCCCGCTGCGCCCTTATCCGTCGGGCAACGGCGTCCGGTTGGCCGCGTGCGGGCACATCGCGCGGCCCCGCCGCTCGTTCGCTCCAGGTGCCGTCACAGGGCCTCCGTTGGTCATCACCGCAGCAGGCGGTAATGCCTCCGGGCGGCGCCGGCCATTACCGAATGGGGGAGGATTGGGCGACCGGCTGGGTATTCGCAGTGCGGCAATCACCGCCGTGTCGCGCTACCTTCCCGACAGAGTCCTCACTAACCACGATCTGGAACGGTTGGTGGACACCTCGGATGAGTGGATCCGGGCGCGAACCGGCATCGTCGAACGTCGCATCCTCGATGGCCACCCCACCTCATTCATGGCCGTGGCCGCGGCGCGCCGGGCCCTGGAATCCAGGGGGCTGGACCCGGCTGCCGTCGA
Source organism: uncultured Gemmatimonadota bacterium (assembly GCA_903893785.1). Classification (GTDB taxonomy): domain Bacteria; phylum Latescibacterota; class UBA2968; order UBA8231; family UBA8231; genus CAITNQ01. Next base: position 1,316 of record CAITNQ010000285.1, on the reverse strand, counting down.
CCTGATCATCGTTGCCACGGTGACGCCCGACATGCCCCTGCCGAGTACGGCTTGTATCGTGCAGCAGCAGCTGGGCGCTTCGCGGGCCTGGGCCTACGACCTCTCGGCGGCCTGTTCGGGTTTTGTTTTCGCGTTGGCCACCGGGGCCCAGTTCATCCGCGCCGGGGTCCACCGCACGGTCCTGGTGATCGGCGCCGACCGCATGAGCGCCATCACCGATGTCACGGACCGCACTACTAGTGTGCTGTTCGGCGACGGCGGGGGAGCGGCGTTGCTCGAAGCCGTCGACGAGCCCGAAGTGGGCCTGCTTGATTTCGAGTGCCACGCGGACGGTTCCGGCGCGGAGTTCCTGTGCGTCAAGGGCGGCGGGTCGCTCATGCCGGCTTCGCGCGAAACCGTTGACCAGCGACTCCACTACCTGCGGCAAGATGGCCGCGCGGTGTACCGTTTCGCCGTCGTCCGCATGGCTGAGGTGTGTGCTTCCCTACTGTCGCGGAACGGCTTGTCGGGCAAGGATCTGAGGCTCCTGGTGCCGCACCAGGCCAATTTGCGTATAATAGACGCTGCTGTGCAGCGCCTGGGGCTGTCGCCAGACCAGGTTATCATCAATATCGACCGCTGCGCCAACACCACGGCCGCCACTGTGCCGATTGCCTTGGCCGAGGCCTGGGAAACCGGACGTCTGGCTCCGGGCGACCTCGTGCTGCTGGTGGGGGCCGGCGCTGGCTATACATGGGGCAGTGCCCTGCTGCGATGGACCATGCCACAACCGCAGGCAGCATGAACAGGTGGGTGTTGCTGTTCCCGGGCCAGGCCTCCCAATATGTCGGTATGGCGCGGGATCTCCATGATCGCTACCCGGCGGTCCGTGATCTGTTTGCTCAGGCAGATGCCCAGTTGGGCGTTTCGCTGTCAACCTGCTGTTTCGCCGGGCCCGAAGAGCGATTGCGGCAGACGGCCATCACGCAGCCGGCGGTGTTCGTCCACAGCGTGGCTGTCTGGCAGGTTCTGGCGGCGCATGGACTGGTGCCGGCAGTGTGCGCCGGCCACAGCCTGGGCGAATACTCGGCCCTGGTGGCGGCTGGTGCCCTGACGGTTGCCGACGGTCTGGCCCTGGTGGGCGCGCGGGCCGGGTTGATGCAGCGGGCTAGCGAGGAGCGGCCCGGGACCATGGCCGCCGTGATCGGTCTGGATGACGCTGCGGTGGCCAGCGCCTGTCAGCGGGCGCAGGCAGAGTTGCCGAGTGAAGTCGTGGTGGCGGCGAATTTCAACGCCCCGGGCCAGGTGGTCGTGTCGGGGTCTCACGCCGGCGTAGC
>CAITNQ010000284.1 GCA_903893785.1 uncultured Gemmatimonadota bacterium | reverse complement strand
TGGCCGAAAGGCGCCTGCGGCGCCTGCAGACGACCGTCGAGCAGCTCGAGTTGTCACGCAATGCGTACGTCAACTTGGTCGAGGACCTGACCCGAGAAAATACCGAGCGTCGGCGAGCCGAAGAGGCGCTGCGCGAGAGCCAGGACCGTTTCAGGGCCGCCTTCCACGCGGCCACGGTGGCCCAGTCCATCTCGGCCATGGATTGGCGTTTTGTCGAGGTCAACCAGGCGCTGTGCCAGCTGGTCGGCTACAGCGCTGGCGAGCTGCGGGGCAGGACCCCGGCTGAGTTGGGGATCAGCCGCGACCTGACCGCCGCCCGCCTGGAGCCGACGCTGCAGCGACACGGTGTGATCCGACTGGAGGTGGACCTGCGCAGTCGCGACGGCGTCGAGCACCGGGTCCTGACCTCGGTGCAGCGGATCGATCTGCGGGGCGTGCCGCACTACCTGGCGGTCAGTATGGATATCACCGACCAGAAGGCCATGGCCGCCGAGTTGGACCACCAACGGGTTCTGGCCACGCAGATCGATCGCCTGCGGGCCCTCGGCGAGATGGCGACCGGCATAGCTCACGAGCTCAACCAACCACTGAACGGCATCCGCACTTTTGCTGAAGGCACGCTGATCGGACTGCGGCGCCACTGGAACCTGGCCCCAGCGGATCTGGAGGCGACACTCGAGGACATCATCACGCAGGTGGACCGCATGAGCGACATCATCGGCCACATGCGCGTGTTCGCGCGCGACCAGTCTGACCAGGCCCCCAGCCGCTTCCAGGTGGGTGAATCGCTCGCAGGCGCGCTCAAACTCATTGGCTCGCAGCTTCGCGTGCACGGTTTCGCCGTCGACCAGCGAATCAGCGAGGGCCTGCCCGAGTGTGAGGGATGGCCTAACCAGATCGAGCAGGTCATCCTGAACCTGCTGGCCAATTCGCGCGATGCTCTGGATAGCCGCATTCGGCGTCAGCGGGAGGGCGGCGACGCCGTCCAGGCGGGCTGGCGACCCCGTCTGGGCGTGGCCATCGAGGCTGTTCCGGGTTTTGTGCGCCTCGCCGTTACCGACAATGGTGGCGGCGTTCCGGAGACCATCCTGGAGCGGATCTTCGACCCGTTCTTCACCACCAAGGAAGTGGGAGCCGGGACGGGCCTGGGTCTGGCCCTGGCGCGCGCCGCGGTGGAGCGGCACCGCGGCACGATCGAGGTTGACAACCGCCCGGGCGAGGGTGTGACCTTTGCCGTCCTGCTGCCCGCTGCCCCGCCGCCAGCCGATACCTGAGTGCGGCGACCTCGACGCGGACCCGGCAGGCCCGGTTGCCGCTCACGGGGCGTCCGGAGGAATGGTCCGGTTGTAGAGCCGCTCGTCGCGGTCGACGCAGGCCACCGCCTGCACGATCGCACGGGGGTTCTGCAGGGTCAACGGCGCCGGGGCGACGTAGTTGCGCATGCGACAGCCGCTCAACGTCACGGTGGGGCGCCCCTGGCCGCGCACCAACAGGAAATCCTGTGACTGGCCCAGGGCCGTCAAGGCCCCGTTCTGTCCCGAGAAGGCCTCGACATTGCTTAGCGCCGTGTGCCCCTCCCCTTCCACGATGACCGGGTGGACATCCTCGACGCGGGGCCCGGCGTTGGCGATGATCGAGCCCTGAGCCAGCTGCCAGTTCCGATTGAAGGTATTGTCGCCCAGTTTGTGCACGCCGATGGTCACGCAGTCGAAGTTGAAGTTGGTCAGTTGACCGTAGGTGGCTGGGCCCAGGCGGATGCCGCCGTAGGCGCCAAACGTGAACAC
>CAITNQ010000283.1 GCA_903893785.1 uncultured Gemmatimonadota bacterium | reverse complement strand
CCGACCTGCACGTGGCGGTGGTCGGCATCGACAAGGTGCTCCCCGACTGGGAAAGCCTGTCCGTAATGCTCAAGCTTCTGGCCCGCTCGGCCACCGGCCAGAAGATCACCACCTACACATCCTTCATCCACGGCCCGCGTCGCCAGGACGGCGAATACGGCCCGAAAGAATTTCACCTGGTGCTGCTCGATAACGGCCGCAGCCGGGCACTGCAGGACCCGGTTGGCCGCCAGGCGCTCAAGTGCATCCGCTGCGGCTGCTGCCTGAACGTCTGCCCGGTGTACCAGAACGTCGGTGGTTTCGCCTACGGCTGGTTTATTTCCGGCCCGATCGGCGCCATCTTCTCGCCGCAGATCCTGGGGACCGAGGCCGCCCGCGAGCTGCCCTTCGCCTCGTCGCTGTGCGGCGCCTGCGCCGACGTGTGCCCGGTCAAGATCCCCATCCCCGAGATCCTGCTGCACCTGCGCCACCGGGTGGCCGACGGCGACGAATTTGCCCCGCCCTCCGCCCCGGCCACGCTGCGCTGGTCGGCGAAGCTGGGCCGGCTGGCGTTGGGCTGGCCCTGGCTCTACCGCCTGGGCGGCCGGCTGCTGCCCATCTTCCAGGCCCCGCTGCGCAAAGGCGACTGGCTGCCCTGGCTGCCCCCGCCCTTCAATCGCTGGACCCGCGTCCGCCCCATGCCGGCCTTCAAGAGCGGCTTTCGCGGCTGGTGGTCGCAGCGCAGCAACAAACAGGATATGCCGAAGTGACGTTAACATCATGAATTACCTGAATCCCCCATATCCTGTGAAAATCCATTCTCAACAGGATAAACAGGATGCACAGGATATACCATCCTTCCCATCAGCAGCTTTTTATCCTGTGTATCCTGTCCATCCTGTAAAAACCCATTCCCAACAGGATCGACAGGATGCGCAGAATATTCAACCCATCCCCTCCCCGGCTTTTCATCCTGTCCATCCTGTACATCCTGTCAAAATCCATTCCCAACAGGATCGACAGGATGCGCAGGATATTCAACCCATGACCTCCCCGGCTTTTTATCCTGTCCACCCTGTCCATCCTGTCAAAATCCATTCCCATCAGGATCGACAGGATGCGCAGGATATTCAGCCCATCCCCTCCCCGGCTTTTCATCCTTTCCATCCTGTTTCTATTTTCAGTTCAGCCTGGGGCACGGCGGCGCCGTGCCCCTACCCTTTGCAACACCTGGTCTGGAGAGCACCGCATGCCCACCGATAATCCTGTAATCGCCAACATCCGCCGCTCGCTGGCGGCCGCCCGGCAGAGCAGCCACGCCGTCCCCGCCCCGGCGGCGCGCCCGCCCATCCCGCCCGGCCGCGCCGCTGGCGAACCAGCCGCCGAAATCGAGCGCCTGCTGGCCGAGATCAACGCCCTGGCCGGCTCGGCCCGCCGCCTGCCTGAAGCCGAAATTCCCGCCGCCCTGCAGGCGCTGGTCGCCGAACAGCAGATCCACAAAGCCTGCCTGTGGCAGACGGCGGAAATCGAGGCGCTGGGCATCGCCGCCCATCTGACCGCCCTGGGCGTCGAAATCGTCGCCCCCACCGCCGGCAAGCACGCCCTGGCCGAGTGCGACCTGGGCGTCACCGGCGTGGACTACGCCCTGCCCGCCACCGGCACCCTGGCGCTGCTCTCGTCACCCGAAAAGCCGCGCGCCGTCTCGCTGCTCATGCGTCTGACGGCCGGGGAGATGCAGGGCGTGGACCGTGGCCCGACCCCGCGCTACTACGACGGCTACCGGCGTTTGAATGCGGCTCTGGCTGAGGCGTCGCATGCCCTGGCGGAGGCTCTTCTCGGAGCCGGGTTCGCCTGCGAGGTGGTCGCGCCCACCGGCACCAAGACGGGTGATCGACTCGTCTCCGGCACGTTTGCGCACAAGACCGCGGCCACCCAGGCCGGTCTCGGCTGGATCGGGAAGACTGCCCTCCTGGTCTCACCGGCGTTCGGCCCGCGCATTCGGTTGGCGACCGTCTTCACCGACCTGCCGCTTCCCCCGGGCGTGCCCACGGTCGCCGGCAGATGTGGCAAGTGCCGCGCCTGCGTGGATGCGTGTCCCGCCGGCGCCGGCAGGGACGTTCGGTGGCAGGCGGGGATGCCGCGAGATGAGCTGCTCGATGCTCGCGCCTGCATGGAGTCGGACTCGAGGGCGACCGATTGGCCGGTGAAGCCTCCCGATTTCCCGGGTTGTGTGTGCGGCATCTGCGTCGCGGTCTGCCCGTTCGGTGCCGAGCAGCGTAATCGTCGTGCGCGCCGTGCTCCGTCCGCCGCGCCATTGACCAAGGAGGTCACATGAGGGAAGTCACCGTAGCGGCTGTGCAGACCACGTGTACCTGGGACCGCGAGCAGAACGTCGAGCGCACGTGCGCCGCCGTGCGCGAAGCGGCGCTGCGCGGCGCTCAGATCGTCTGCCTGCAGGAGCTGTTCGAGACACCATACTTCTGCGCCGATCAGCCGAATCCAGACTACTTCGACCTGGCGCGTGGGCGTCGGGACAACCCGACGATCACCACAATGGCCGCACTCGCGGCCGAACTCGGGGTGGTGCTGCCCTTGAGCGTGTTCGAACGCGCCGGGAATGCCTTCTTCAACACCGTGGTGATGGTCGATGCCGATGGCTCGGTGATGGGCACGTACCGCAAGAGCCACATTCCCGACGGCCCCGGCTACACCGAGAAGTACTGGTTCAGCCCCGGTGACACGGGCTTCCGGGTCTGGGACACCCGCCACGGTCGCGTGGGCGTGGGTATCTGCTGGGACCAGTGGTTCCCCGAGGCGGCACGTGTGATGGCGCTGCGGGGCGCAGAGTGCATCCTGTATCCGACTGCGATCGGGAGCGAGCCACCGGATCCCGCGTGGGACTCGAGCGGTCACTGGCGGCGTGCGATGCAGGGCCATGCGGCGGCCAACCTCCTGCCCGTGGTGGCAGCGAACAGGGTCGGTGCCGAGACCGGTCGGACGACCTCGATCGAGTTCTACGGATGTTCGTTCATCACCGACAACACGGGTGCCATCGTCGCCGACGGAGGCCGCGGCACCGAAGAAGTGCTCACGGCCGACTTCGACCGGGACGCGCTCGCACGCACGCGTGCGTCGTGGGGTCTGTTCCGGGACCGGCGACCGGATCTCTACGGCCCGCTGCTCACGCTCGACGGCGAGAACGGGTCGCCGCGGCAGTGAACTCCTCCGATCCCGTCGCGGCGGGAACACGTCCGGTGATGCCGGCCGAGTTCGCTCCGCACGAGGCGACCCTGATGTGCTGGCCCTCGAGGGCCGAGATCTGGGCGGGCGACATCGCCGCGGCAGAACGCGCCCATGCCGACGTGGCCGCGGCGATCGCTCGATTCGAGCCCGTGCTCATGGTCGCGCCCCCGGGGGCCGGCGACAGGGCACGGTCGGTGTGCGGG
>CAITNQ010000282.1 GCA_903893785.1 uncultured Gemmatimonadota bacterium | reverse complement strand
GTCCGGGCGTCGCAATCGTGCCGCGGCCCATGCCTGCGCCTGCCGGTTGCCTGGGCACTGGCGGCGGTGTCCGCATGGATAGTACCGTTCTGCCAGGCACGTGTCCACAGATACGCGTGCATCAGGACCGAGGAATGCATCAAGCAGACGCGTGTCCATCCCTTGGGTCGACATCGGGCGCACAGGCAGTCGATCGGCGCGGTGGGTGCGCGCCACGGCCGTTGACCCGCCGAGCCAGCAACCGAACCAGCCGCGGGCGGGTGATCCGCCTCTCGCGCCCGTGAGTCAAGGCCGCGGCCCCTGCTAGCTCGCGCTGCTTCGCCCGGCTGCCGCCGGCCACCGGAGCGCGATGGCGGCGCCAGCCGGCAGACGAGGGCCCCAGAACGAAGACCGATCGAGACCCGCAACCTGGAGGTGAGTTATGCAGGCGCTAGTGATTTGTGGGAGCCGCAACCGCGACGGGCAGACGGCGCAGGCGGCGGCGGCACTGGCGCAGGGGCTGGCCGACCAGGGGGTCGGCGCCCAGGTCGTCTTTCTGCCCGAACTGCAGGTCGAGCGATGCCGCCAGTGCGATGCCGACGGCTGGGGGCTCTGCCGCACCCAAGGGCGCTGCACGATCGCGGATGACTTCGAGTCCCTGCGCCAGCGATTGCGCCGGGCCGATCGAGCCGTGTTCGCCACACCGGTCTACTTTGCCGACCTGAGTGAGAGCATGCGGGCTTTTCTCGACCGCCTGCGCCGGGTGTGCCGCAGTGAGGAAGACCGCACGGGAATGGCCGACAAGCCGGTGGTGGGTATCGCGGTTGCCGGAGGTGGCGGTGGCGGGGCGCCCCAGGCGGTGCTGCGGTTGGAGCAGATCCTGAGTCGGTGCGGGTTCGACGTGGTCGACATGGTGCCGGTGCGGCGCCAGAACCTGACGCTCAAGACCGGGGTGCTGCGACTGACCGGTGCCTGGTTGGCCCACTGCGCCCCACCCGAGTAGCCGCGCCCCGTCCGCCGGGTTCGGCGCAGCGCGCCGCGGCCCCGCGCCGATGCAGCCCGCCGCAGGGCTGCAGGGGACCCGGACGGGACGCCCCACTCGGTCGGGTTGGCCGGTGGCTCGAACGGGCCCGCGCCGCCGGGATTCCCGTCCGCACGGCGCACCCGACGTGCGCCCGCGCGTCGGCGCCGCCGTCAGTCAGCCCGCCGGGGCACGATAGAGACCAGTTCCTCCTGCTGGCGCGGCTGGGGTTCGAGCAGGACGAACCGCACTCGGCCGGCGGGCGGCACCCGTACCCGCAGTTGGGGGGTAAGCAGCGACACCTGGCCGCTGTCCACCAGGGTTTGGGCCGGCACGCTGACAGTCAGGGTATCTCGTCCCAGGTCCACCCAGCGGTCCTCCCAGGTGACGGCTTGGGCGCTGTCTCCGGCGGCCGACACCTGCACCTCCACGCGGGCTTGGACCGGCGAGGTGCCGTGGTTAATCAGTTGGCCGTTGGCCAGGGTGACCGTGGCTGGGCTGAGGTCCAGTTCGCCGAAGTACCATGCCTTGTTGAACCCGCCGGTGGTCCAGACCGAGTTTTCGCCCCCGCCGGGTTGGCGTTCACGACCCGCGTCGAAACCGATCACCGGGCGTCCAGGTTGGCAGCCCAGATCGGCCAGGGGCACGGCCAGTTCCACTGTCCAGGCACCGGGCTCACGTCCACTCCGGCAGGTGACGGCGGGTGTCCAGGCGTCATCGCGCCGACCCTCGCCCCATTCATCCGGCACGGTCCGCGACAGCTCGACGGTCCCCTTGGAGGTGACGATCAGGTGGGCAAACGAGGTGCGGTGGTTGGCGGCATCGAACCACACCTCGACGCAGTCGTTCCGCCAGGCGGCCGCGTACCGTGTGACCAGCGAATCCAACCGGTCCTCGTCAGCGCGGAAGGCCAGGTACAGGGTGTCGTTGAGCTGGCCAATGCGCCCCAACGTCGGCTGAGACGGTGCCTGCTTGCCCGAGGTGTAGGACCACCCCTCCAACCGCGCCGCCCCGGCCCAGGCCGGCTCGGCCAGCGTGCCGTCGACCTGCGGCCTGCCGGTCAGCACGGGCACAGCCATGCGGGTCTGCTGGCTCCGCGCCCAGGCGATAGGCTGCGACGCCGGGGGCTGTTCGGCAAGCGCGGCGATCGGTCCGACGGCGGGCAACCGCGCGGTCGCCACCTGGCGGGTCGGTTCCGGGTACGAGTAATCTTGCCGCACCGGGCCCAGGCCAGCGCCCATGAGCACGACTTCGTACGGCCGCAGGGCCAACGTCAGGGCCCCGCCCTCCGGTTGGCCGGGCCCGGGACCGCCCAAGCACTTGAGTTCGGGCCACCCCTCCGGCAGCCGCACCCGGGCACGCGCCGGCTCAGGACGCATGTTCGCCGCCACCAGCAGGCACTGCTCGTCCCGCCGCCAACCGCCGGCGCTGACCTGACCCGTCTCCGGCTCAACGGCGAGCGTCTGTCGCCGGCCGGTGCGCAGGAGCGGTGCCAGCTGGTGCAGCAGGCCATTGGTCAGGCGCATCTCGGCCTGGAGCGCTTCCGGGATGGCCGCCGGACCACCCCGGTACGGGTTGAATTGGTGCGGGAAGTAGCCGATGCCCGCAGCCCCGCTCAAGATCGACATCCAGACCTCGGCGCGCAGTTCGTGGGGCAGGGGAGCGCGGTTGCCCAGGTCGCTGTGAGCGCCGTCGATGCGGGTGCACTCCAGCCAGATCCAGGCCGGCTTGTCCCCCCCGGCAAAGCGCCGCAGCCGCTCCATTCCACGGGCCACCAGGTGCAGGCGAGCGGCGCCATTCTCCTGGGTCGACGTGGGGTAGACGTCGTAGCATACCACGTCGGCGGCAGCGCAGAAAGCGGGGTACACACTGTCGGGCGTGCTCTGCGCCATGCCGTTGGCCAGGCCCTGTCCCAGGTTGAGGTACATGGGAGCCGGCGTCGATGACGCCAACATGGCCTGGTAGTCAGCCTGCAGTTGCTGCGGCGAGACGTGGTAGGGCAGGAAGACATCGTCGACCACATCCGGGTTGTCGGGCTCGTCGCCATGCATCCACCCCAGGAAACCCGGGCTGGCCACGATCTTCTCGCGCTGGGCCGCGGTCCGACGCGAGCTCCACCCCACGAAGCCCACGCAGCCCTGGGCGGCCAGGGAATCGCACCACCCACGGGCATTGCGCTCGCCGGCGACGAAGACATTGACCCCCAGCGCGGCAAAAGCCGGCGCCGTGGAGGCGGGCATGGCCCACACCGCGATGGGGAAGACGGTGGTATCGACCAACGGGTTCACCACCGGCGCGGCCAGGACCGGGACTCCCGTCAGCAGGAGTACGGCGGCTAACACCCCGGGTCGGATGGCACGGCGCATAGGGGGCCCCTTTCCCTGTCTGGGGCAGCCCGGGCATCGGACTGCCTGCCACAACGAACCGGCAGCCGGTGACCCGCCGCAACAGTAGGCCCTCGGCGGTGGGCGGCCCCCCATGGCCAACCATGGCCAGGGACCGGTTGCCGGAGCTTCAGCCGGCTTGCTCGGGCCAGCGCGCCTGCGGCCCCAATCCGCGCTCCGACGGCGCGCCAGTTCGGGGGTCTCGCAGGCGCCTGACCGGTCGCCTGCATCGCCGGCCACCGGGGCGGAGCTTCACCCGGCCCCCCCGGCCAACCATGGCCAAGAACCGGTTGCCGGAGCTTCAGCCGGCTTGCTCGGGCCGCCGCGCCTGCGGCCCCGGTCCGCGCTCCGACGGCGCGCCAGTTCGGGGGTCTCGCAGCCGCCTGACCGGTCGCCTGCATCGCCGGCCACCGGGCAGGGGCTTGACACCGGGCCGGGGAAGCGAGACCCTCAGCGGCAACGAAGGCCCCCACCCATCCGGCCACCTCGGCGGCCCTTGTTGGCCGAACCCGGGTCCGGAAGAGGCACGGCTCTTCGCCGTCGGCTTCGCGGGTAGCACCGGTTCACGGACCCCGACGCAGGGGAGGCATGCGGCCAAGGGCATCCCCGGGTCCCGGTCGGTTGCTGCCCTCTGAGGTCGGCCTCCCGGGTAGCGCCGGTCCACGGTTCCCGCCGCAGGGGCGGTGCACCCCCCTCGGATTCCCGGGTCCGGGTCGGTCGCTGCCCTTCGCCGTTCGGTCCGCGGGCAGCGCTTGTTCACGGTTGCAGAGGCAGGGGAGGTGCGCCGCCATGAGAGTCGCCACGATTGCGCCGCTGAGTTACACGCCGGGCCGGCTGAGCTACTTCCAGTTCATCCGTGGCGGCATTGGTTCCGACTACCACCAGGAACCCAGGTTCTACCAGTACCCCGATGGCGAGGTGCTCGCGTACTGGAACGCGTACGACTACGACGAGTGCTCCGGGAATGCCGTCAAGCTCTACGCCGTCTCGCGGGATCGAGGGCTGACTTGGACCGACCCGCAGGTGTTCATGGCTGATTACCTGGGCGGCGTGCCGTACGGCGTCTCCTTCCTGCGCCTGGCCGGTAGTCAGGAGACGTTGATGCTGTGGACCCGCAGCCGCCATGCTCCGGTGACCGAAGACCCGACGCGGCGCGTGATCACCGCCGGCAGTGATTACTTCCGGTCGCGGACGGCCGTCTTCCTGCGGCGCTCAGGCGACGGCGGCCGTTCCTTTGACCACGGTTACGAGCTGCCCTACGAAGCCTTCACGGGAGGAAGGTCACTGCCGGGTGGGGGCTGGTACGGTAGCCTGGATTGTCTGCTGCAGCTGCGCAGCGGGCGGATCGTGGCCGCCTTCATGTTCATGGACCCGGTGCGGTCGGACCCCGAACGGCAGGTGCAGCATTACACCGGCGCCTGTCTGCTGTCCGATGACAACGGGCACACCTGGGAACGCGGCGGTCAAGTCACCGTGGATACGCCTCGGGGCGTGATGGAGATGCAACTGGTCGAGACCGAGACAGACCGGCTCTTCTGTCTCTTTCGCACCAAGGGCGGGTGCCTGTACCAGACGATCTCCGCCGACGGCGGCAGGAGCTGGAGCCCGTCGTCACCTTCGCCCCTGCCTTCTCCCGAGTCCATGGCCCGCATGATCGGCCTGCACGGCGGCGACCTGCTGGTGGTGTGGAACAACGTGTCTTCCACGACCCAACAGCCGCGGCACCCGCTGTCGGCGGCCGTGTCGTCGGATGGGGGCCGCTCCTGGGGGCCACCCAGACTGATTGCGGACGAGACCGGCACCCATCAGTTGAGTAACCATGGCCTGGCGCAGCTGGACGACGGCCGTATCCTGCTGGGCATAAGCCACTACCGCGATGTCCGCCCCATGACCAGTGATCTCGATCTGGCCCTCTTCGATGAGCAATGGCTTGCGGCGCCGTGATGCGGGCCCGGCGTCGCGCCCTGGCGTTGCCGGTAACGCCAGGACAGCAGGCCGACGGCTGGCCCCGCTGATCGGCCCCCCTCGGGACCGGCCTGGGCGCTCGTGGCCCGGGTCGGTCCGGGCGTTCGTGGTCCGGGTCCAACCAGGCGGTCGCGCGGTTTATGGGCCGGGCATATCCATGCGCACCCCCAGGTGCGTGGCCCGTTCCACCAACCACCCGAAAACCACGTCGTAACCTTCCAGCGCCCCGCCGATCTCGTCGTCGGCGTTCCGAGCGCGCGCCTGGGTGAGGGCTGCTGCTGCCACTGACCGTGCCTCCGCCGCCCGGCCCTGGGCCTCCAGGGCCGTGGCCAGCCAGTAGCGACACTCGACCTGGTACCCTACCGAGCGCGGCGGCAGGCGGTCCAGCAACTGGTAGCAGGCGGCCTCGGCGGCGCGCCATTCGCCGGCCTGGGCCGCCAGCCGGATGCGCATGTAAACGGCGGCGGTCGGCGGCGGGTAGGCCAGTGCCATGGCCTGGTCGTTCAGCCCCCGCGCCCGTTCGTAGTCGCCGGCGTCAAAGCAGGCCAGCACCAGGCCGTGGAGCGCGTCGCGGTTGCCGTACCGAGCGTGGTCGGCGGCGAGCTGCAGTTCCTGCAGCCCCAACTGGCGTTCGTCGGCCATCCAGAAGACCAGCCAGCTGAGGAAGCGCGAGCGTGCCGTGCGCCAGTAGTGGTATGAACCCAGGCCCGCATAGCAGTCGTACAGGCCGGGATCCAGCGCCAATGCTTCGGTGAGGCGGCCGATACTGTCACACCCGTCCTGCCAGGCTTTGAGCCATTGGTGCTGACGGAAACGGTACAGGGCTCGGAAGCCGTACGCCCCTCCCACGTACACGCGCAGCCAGGGATCGCTGCAAGTGCGCATCAGCGTCGTGCCCGTGGCGATGGCCTGCTCGCTGCAGCGCAGCAGTTGCGGCTCGTAGTCGTTCAGGCGCAGGTCGATCATCCAGTATTGGTAAGCCATGGCCGCGGTAGCGTAGGGACCCGGGTGCCAAGGGAAGGCCTGCTGCAGGCTGTCGTACAGGGCGATGGCGGTGGCGTACTGGCCTGCTTCCACCAGTTCGGCGCCCCGCAGCAACGGCGCATCGAGCAGCGTGTCGGCCGGCGCGCGCTCGCCAGCCGCGGGCGTCGGCAGCGGTGCCGACGGGTGACTGGTCGCGTTGGCGCGGGCCATGGGCGCTGCGACCAGGGCAACCAAGAGGGCGGCCCAGGCCAAACCCGGGATGCCTCGCGAGCGGTGGCGTCCAGGCCCCACGCCGATGCCCGCGTCGCTCGGCGCGGTTCGGGAGCCGTGTGCGGCTGAGTCGGCGCCGGTTGTCAGACCAGCCGCCGCGGCCAGGGAACCGAGCGCGAACGAAACGCTGGTTGCGGCCGCGTCGCCGGGTGCCGTCAGGGAGTGGCGTGTGATGTGCCTGCCTGCCCTGGCCCCATGGCTCGGTGCGGTTCGGGAGCCGCGTGCGGCTGAGTCGGCGCCGGCTGCCAGACCACCCGCCGCGGCCAGGGGACCGAGCGCGACCGAAACGCCGGCTGCGGCCGCGTTGCCGGGTGCCGTCAGGGAGTGGCGTGTGATCTGCCTGCCTGCCCTGGCCCCATGGCTCGGTGCGATTCGGGAGCCGTGTGCGGCTGAGTCGCCGTCTGCTGCCGGGCCACGCGGCGCGGTCAAGCAGCCCCGTGCGATGGCCCTGCCAGCCACCGCGGGGTTGGCGGCCGCGACCGCGGCGTTGCGGTCCCGGCAGTGCGAAAGGCGCAGCCCCGTTCCGTGACC
>CAITNQ010000281.1 GCA_903893785.1 uncultured Gemmatimonadota bacterium | reverse complement strand
GCCCGCGCCCCATTTCACTTTTGCGAACTTGCCGCCAGCCGCCTCGCGACAAGTCCCGGCGACAAGGCCCATGACCGCCTCCCGTCCAGTCGAGGCGGCACCGGACAGCGGGGCCGCCCGGGCCAGCGAGGCAATGCGGGCCAGCGAGGCAATGCGGGACATCGAGGCTGCTCGGGCTGTCGAGGCTGCTCGGGCTGTCGAGGCCGCTCGGGCTGTCGAGGCCGCTCGGGCTGTCGAGGCCGCGCGACCGGCGGTGCCCGTGCGTCCAGCCGAAGCGCCGCGCCCCGCTATTTCCATGCGGCCAGGTATTTCGACGCGTCCAGCCGAGCCTGCGCAGTCAACGACGCCGGCGGTGAGCGAACGCGGAAAAAGCCACGGACACAACAGAGAAGAACGATGCGAAGAAAACCGGGGTGAACGATGCGAGCATCGACCGTCGGTGGCCACGGTCCCCCGCGTCATGGCGGACGGTGGCGAAACCGCTGCCCCTCGCCAGTTTGTGGAGGGTCGCCCGATCGCAGACGGTGGCCCGATCGCAGACGGTGGCCCGAAGGCAGACGGTGGCCCGAAGGCAGACGGTGGCTCGAACGCAGACGGTGGCTCGAACGCAGGGAAGGCCACCGGAGGCCCGCCCAATTCGGGGAAGGCCAGCGAAGGCCCAGCCAAGGACGAAGCGGCGAATAGGTCCCGAAAGCGTTGGGAGACCATGCCTGAGTGGCAACGTCTGGTCCTGCAAGGGGCGGTGATGGTGGTGACTGCGACGCTGGTGGTCGTGGTGTCGGCGTGGTGGTCGGGCGGCAAGCAGCCGGCGGCGAACCGCGACGAATCCACAAAGCCGTCTCAGCCCGCGCCGCTCTTCGCCACCACGAACAAAGACGCCGCGACCGGCAACGGCCAGCCGGCTGATCCGAGCACGGCAACCGGCAACGCCGCGTCCGTCCCTACCGCGACCGGTGGCCCGGTCCTCGGCAACGCGCTGAACGGCAACGTGCCGGCAGGCCAGGCGCCCGCCGTGGTTGCTTCGACGTTGGGCGGTCCGCAACCCTCCACCTCGCTGAATATGAACGCGACCAATCCGGCGGCGATGGGACAGGCGCCTGCGAACTCGATGGATGAGGACGCCCCGTACACCATGGCGCCCGTGCGGCCGACGGCCTACCCATCCACCAGCCCGCAACGATACCAATACCCGACGACCAATCCCGAAGCTGGCCCCGGCGTTGTTCCCGCCAGCGCCGGCGACAGCTTCCCGCGCGTCGGTGAAAACCTGCCAGCGAGTTCCGGAGCACCGCGATGACCTCTCTCAATCAAGCTTTTCTCCGGGCCTACGAACGGGAACGGTCCTCAAACATTCCTGGTCCGCACATCGGGATTCCGCGCGGTGCTAACTCGCCGACTCCGCACTCGCCGCTCCGTCCCGATCGCATGGCGCCGGAGCATTCGGCCAACGACGTCGATGTCGAATCCGGCACGGTGTACTCAGGGAATGCGTATATCGCGGAGCAGGCGGTAGCGCCGCCGGTATCGCCACTGTCGCCAACGTCGCCACTGTCGCCAACGTCACTACTGTCGTCGGTGTCGTCGGTGTCGTCGGTGTCGTCGGTG
>CAITNQ010000280.1 GCA_903893785.1 uncultured Gemmatimonadota bacterium | reverse complement strand
TGGCCGGGCTGTCGTTGGCGTGCCGGCAGATGGAACGGGGCCATCCCTGGTGATCGCCCAGGGCCCGTTCAAGGGCCGCCAGCGTCACCGGTCGTGGCGCCGCCGCCAGCAGGGCCGACATGCGCGCTTGCCGGGTCCGCGATTGGATTAGTTCGGGCAGCTTAGCGCATACCGGGATGAGTTCCGGATGGAGCGCATGGTTGGCGTGCACCAGCACGCCGTCCGCGTCGGCCCGCAGCACGTAGACGCGCTCGGGTGTTACCTCCAGATCCGCGGGCCCCTCGGGCGTCGCCAGCAGGATATTGGCCGGGATGGCTCTCTCCGCCTGCGTCACGGCTGTCACCGCGGCTTCCAGGTCACTGCTCTCGTGGATGCGCCGGACCGTGAAGTAGTGCGGCACCCCCAGTAACCGCGCCGGTGCCACCAGCGTGTTCAGGCACACGCCCATGCCGCGGTCGTTCATCCCGATGTAGCCGATCAAGCCGGCCTGAGTCACCTCCAGGATCGCCGGTTTTCCGGTGGGATGACGTCTGAGCACGATCGTGAACGGGTCCAGGGCCGGGTCGTTGTCCCAGTTCTGGCCGACAAAGGGCCCGCCGGTTGGCCCGGTCACAGAGAACCCGGTGCAGGCAGCGTCGCTTTCGGGCTGCAACTGATTGCGGACCTGCAGCAGCATGACGTCATCGACAGGTAGCCCGGCGCCGGCGGCGATGCCGTCGATTTCCTCGACCAAGTCCGGGGCGTAACGGGTGGCCATCGCCAGTGAGTCGCGGGCCACCTGCAGCGCTGTTTCCCGTGACACCCGGGTGGTCAGGTTCACCCGCTCCAATGCCACAGCGGCGAAGCCCCGGATCTGTTCGCGGGCCGCCTCGCCCAGCGCCCGGCCCATGTCCCGCGGTGATCCGTGGACGTCGATCTCGCGATAGCGGTTCGGCATGGCTGACTCCTGGCCGGAAGCGGGTGGGTCCGCGGCCGTGGCCGGGCTGCCGGGACGGCCCGAGTACCCGCAGGAAAGTCGGCTCCGACCGGCGGTTGCCGCAAGCCGCGGCGGACCGGTTGTGGACGTGGGCCGCCGGCAATACCTTGATACCTGTTCCGCCGGAGCCTGGCTTGACGATACCTTCCCGGCTTCGAGGCCCTGGTCGGCGATTGGCTGCCGACCCCAACGCGATGCGTGAGGCGCCGATGGCAGGGGACGGCCCGTTGCGCGTGCTCACCGATGGCGCCTGCCCTCTGTGCCGCCGGCTGCGCGCCTGGATCCAGGCGCGATCGACTCCCGACGCGGTGGTGTTTGTCGACCTGCACCAAGCCGATCTGGCGCGACACCTGCCGTCGGTCGATCTGGTTCGGGCACAGCGCGAGCTGACCGCCATCGACGCCGGGGGCAGCACCTACACGGGCGTCGGGGCTCTGCAGCAACTCGCCCGGCGTGTGCCGGCCCTACGAGGCCTGGCGTGGATCTGGAAGCTGCCCGGTATTGATCTTCTGGTTGCCGGCCTCCATCTGGCGAGCGCCTCGCGCCGATGTCGCGGTTGCCCCGACAGCTTCAGTTCGCCCCCGACAACTGCCGAACCGGGGCCCGCTCGCCGCCGTTCGTCGCGGCGGGCATACGTCCGCGGCCTGCCTGGTAACAATCCACCCATGCGAGGAGCGTGATGGTCAACATAGAGATCAAGGCGCGCTGCGCCGATCTGGGCCGTGCCGAGGACAACCTGAGCGCCTTGGGCGCCGGTCCGGCCGGATCTTTCCGGCAGCGCGACACCTACTTCCGTTGCCCCACCGGGCGGCTCAAGCTGCGCGAACTGAACCCCCAGGAAGGCTACCTCATCTTCTATCAGCGCGAGGACATCCCAGGCCCCAAGCGGAGCGACTACCGCACCGCCGCAACCTCGGACCCCGAAGCGCTGCGAGCCATTCTCGGCCAAGTGCTCGGGACCGGCGCGGAAGTCACCAAAACGCGCCAGGTATGGCTCTGGGAGAATGTGCGCATCCACCTCGATGAGGTGGACGGGTTGGGGTCCTTCCTCGAACTTGAGGCGGTTACTGACAGCGCTGCCGCCACCGAGAGCCAGACGCGCGTTGAGGCGCTGATGCGGGCGCTCGAGATCGATCCCGAGCACCTCGTCTGCGGTTCGTACGGCGACCTGATCGCCAAGTAAGGTTCGGCTGTTGCCCCCCTGCCCACAGGCCGCTTATATTACCCGCCATGGCATATAGCGAGCACCAGATCAGCGGCGTGATCGTCCAGATTTTCGGCGATGAATACCAGATCTCCAGCCAGAGCGACGCGGCTGAGGTGCAGCGTATCGCTGCCTATGTCGACCGCAAGATGCGGGCGTTGGCGGACCAGCACGCGGGCCGGGTACCCAAAGCCTCGCTGGCGGTGCTGGCAGCGATGGAGATTGCCAGCGAGCTGTTCGGCGCCATGCAGGAGCAGAGCCGCCTAACCGAGAAAGCGCGCGAGAACCTGGACCGGTTGACGCGCTTGGTGGATGAACGTGCCAGCATGTTCTCCACGCTCACCGAACGCCGGGGAACTACCGCCCCGCGAGCCCTGCGCGACGTGCGACTGGACCCCAAGATGGCCAGTGAGTGAAGCCGACTAGCGGGTTTGGCCTGGCGGCAGTCGTTCTGGTCTTCTCTCTCGTTGGCTGCGTGCCGCCGGCGGCGCCTGAGAGCGATTCTGCCTGTCCCCTGTACACGGAGCTTGGGCCTGTGCGCGCCAACCCTGCCGGCGCGCTGGATCGCCACTTGGTGGTCGAGGCCAATTTCCGCGTCTGCCCCCCGACCGATGGCCTGGCCGAACTGCGCCGCCGGCACCTCGAGCTCAAGCACGAGGTGCTGGCCCTGCTCAGCAGCCGGACAGAAGCCCAGCTGGCCGACCCGCTGCGCGTCGAGAAGCTGCAGAACGAGCTTCTCGAGCGTCTCAATGCCAGGGTCATGCGGCGGGGGCGCGTCACTCAGGTCATTATCACCGGCTTCGAGATTCAGTAAACGCTCGGCCACGCCGGTCTGGGCTGCTTCGCGCTCGGCGCCTGACGCCAGTGGCGCGGGGCCCGCCCCCAAGCCCGGTTCAGGCCTCAGCGCCCAGCAGCATGGCGGTCTCAGCGCCCAGGCGTTCGGCTTCAGCCGGATCAGCGCTCTCGGCAATGACGCGGACCACCGGCTCGGTGTTCGACGCCCGCAGGTGCACCCACGGACAGTGAAGGCCACCCTCCAGGTAGAGCTTGGCGCCGTCGTCCACCGGGTGCAGGTACGCATGTGGATGGCGTCGCTGCAGTGCCGCGACGGCTTGGCGCAACTGCTCGGCGGTGGCGGCCACTTTGCGTTTCTCGATCGCGTAGCGCGGCAGGGACGCCGCCAGGCGCGACAGGGGCTGGCGGGCCCTGGCCATGGCTTCCAGGATCACGGCCACGCCGACAGCGGCATCTCGTCCCGGATCGATCTGGGTCAGGATCACGCCGCCGTTACCCTCGCCGCCCACCACGGCGTCCACCTCAAGCATCTTCTCGACCACGTGGACCTCGCCCACCGGCGTCAGGACGACTTCGCAGCCATTCCCGGTGGCGGCGTCGGTCACCGTCTGGGACGTCGACAGCGTGGTCACCACCCTGCCGGGCGTGCGGGTCGTCACCTCGCGCACCGCCAGCGCCAGGGTGTAATCTTCACCCACGGGCCGGCCCGCCTCGTCGACCAGCGCGACGCGGTCGGCGTCCGGATCCACGGCGAAGCCGACATCGGCGTGGTGGTTCCGCACGGCGTCGCCCAGCTGCACGAGGTTCTCGGGCAAGGGTTCCGGTTCGTGGGCGAAGCAGCCGTCAGGTTCGCCGTTGATCATGACTGCCTGAACGCCGAGGCAGTCGAGGAGTTCGGGCAGGAGCACGGACCCCGTGCCGTTGCACGGATCGATGGCAGCGCGCAGGTGCGCACTGCGGATCAGGTCCACATCCACGTGAGCCAGCAGGCGGGCCAGATGGCGCGCGTTCACCGCCGCCCGTTCCACCTCTCGGCGCGCGCCCCCGGCGGCTTGGCGGAACCGTCCGCTGGCCAGGGCCGCTTCTACCTGGCCACCCTGTTCCGCGTTGAGGAAAATCCCGTCTTCCCGAATAAGCTTTAACCCGTTCCACGGCAACGGATTGTGACTGGCCGTGACAATGATGGCGCCGGCTGCACCCAGTTCCGTGACCATGAGCTTGGCGCCGGGCGTCGAGCAGACGCCCAGGTCGATGACCCGGCACCCCGCCTCCACGAGAGCGCGGGTGGCGTGCTCCACCAAAACTGGGCCTGACGGCCTGGTGTCGCGGGCGACCACCACGGCTGCCCCGTCCGGCAGGATAGCGGCGAAAGCCGCCGCATACCGGTAGACCACGTCCAGCGTCAGGGACCGGTCCACCAGGCCGCGAATGCCGGATATGCTCACGATCAGGGGCGCTTCCTCGTTCATTCAGACCCTCTTCATCTCATCGGATGGTGGATGGGGCGGCCGTGACTGTGGTCAGGGCCACCTCGGCGCCAACGCCGAGGTCCAACGTGGCCGCGGCATTGCCGCCGGCCACCGCAATCTCCAACTGCCCGCAGGAACCGACCAGGGCGACCAACTGCCCGGGCTCCGCGTCGCCGTAGGTGCGCGCGCCGCGGATTTCGCGGTTGCCAGGGAGCCACACGCGTATGGCCGCTGGATCTGCCGGCAGTACCTCGCCGCCCAGGTTGGTTATCAGGTTGCCGAAGGTGTCCACGTGGATCACCCGGCCCCATCGGCGGCTGCCGTCGTCGTAGACCGCCGGCACCGGTACCTGGATTGCGTCGTTGATCTCCGGGCCGGCGTCGACGAACGGGAAACCCAGCGCCAACCGCGCGGCGGCTGGAGCGAAGATATCGCGGCCGTGGAAGGTGGGACTGACAGTGGACCGACGCAAGCTGGGGTGGGCCAGCAGTCGGGTGCAAGCCCCGGGGCTGGCGGCGGCAAACCCCAAGAGGCCGTTGTCCGGGCCCACCCACAGGTAGCCCAGCGCCGCCACCACGACCGGACGCCGGGCGGTGCCCACCCCGGGATCGACGACGGCCAGGTGGACAGTGCCCGCCGGGAACTCGGTCGCGGCGTGGCGCAGGACGTGGGCGGCGGCTGCCGGTGATCGCATCGGCAGGTGGTGTGATAGGTCCACCAGGGTGGCGGCCGGGGCTACGGACAGCAGTGCCCCTTTCAGGGCGCCAACGTAGTAGTCCTGGTCGCCGAAGTCGGTTGACAGAGTTATCAAGGGCATCGGCGTCAGGCCCGGCTCAACCGTTGACCGGTGCCCACGGCCCGACCAGACGCAGGGCCACCTCGACGGCCACGGTGTCGCCTGCCGCGACGGTGATGCCAGTGGTCTGGCCGACAAAGATGAGCGTTCCCAGCACGTCGTAGCCCGAGACGGTCAGTACCCGGTCGGTGCCTGGCAGCAGGGCGCCCAGTCGGCCCACCGCCGGGCCCAACGGGCTGACCTGAAGCTCGCCTTCCACGGGGTCCTGATCGGGGGCCTCAAGCCGCGCCACGACTCGGCCAACGGCTGCCTGCAGCGTTTTGGGCAAGGCCAACCGCAAGGACAGGGCGGCCTGCGGCGCGTGGGCCTCGGACTGGCCCGGCGCGGCTGGAGAGGGCTCCGAACAGCCGCTCAGCGCCATCAGCATGAGCGCGATCAGGGCCTGGCAGAGGCAGCGGGCCATGGCGAACCTGGGGGGCGGCGTGGACATGGCGGTCGGGCCGCGACCCGGGTCGGCGTCGCGGTTGGCGGCGTTCGGACATCGACTCTTGGCGCCGTGGCCTAATCTACGCCATGGAAGCCGGTCACAGAACCGTGGGTCGGCGGCCGGTGGCCCTGGAGGCGGGCCGGCGCTTGACGGCGGCTCAGACACCGGCTACCGTAACCGCCCATGCGCGTCCGTTTGGTGCCGGTTCTCAGTCTTTGTCTGGTGTCGTGTCTGTACCCGCCGCGGGCCGACCGCGGTACTGTTCCGGGTCTTTCCGGCCCCCCGGCGCTGCGGGTACGCTTCGACAGCGTCCTGGCCGCGGCCCACGTGAGCTGGCAGCGCAGTCCCGACTCGGGTTTCCTCCGCTATGAGCTCGAGCGCCGCGCCCTGGGCGACTCGACGGTGGTGGCGGTGTTGGACGATATCAGCGACACCACCTACGTGGACCCGGGTCTGCTGGGCGATGTCGAGTACCAGTACCGGGTTACCGCGTACCTGGACCGCAACGGCAGTTCCGTGGCCGTGCCCAGCGGCGTCTCGACTGGCGCCATCCACCGCCGGGCAGGCAGCTGGCGTACCGACGAGGGGGGCGGGACCTTCCTCCCGACGCGCCTGGCGGTGAGCCCCGACGGCCTCCTCTACGTGGTCGGTATCGGCCGCGGGGTGGTCCTGCGCTACGATGTCAACGGCCACCTGCAGGCGGCTCTGCCATATGCCAGCCAGCGCCTGGCCCTGCTGGCTGCCGCTGGTCTGGACGGGCCCTGCCTGGCGGTTTCCTCCCGCGGTGACCTCTACGTGGCCTGCACCGTGTTGGGCGACAGAGGGTCACTGGCCGCCCAGTGGAGCCGCTTTGACGCCGACGGCAAATTGGTCTGGACGCGCCCGCTGCCGCTGCCGGTCGTCCGGCTCATCTTCGTCGACGAACAGGACCATGTCCATGTCTGCAGTGCGACCCAGTCGCTGGAGTTCGATCGCGATGGGCAACCGGCCGGGACGCGTCAGTTGCTGCCTCCCGAATTGGTCAGCAGTGTGCGTCTGTGGGGCGGGCGAGTGGCGGCTCTGGTCCAGCCCCTGCAGAGCGGCGACGCCGTCAGACTGGCCGCGAGGCTGCAGGTGTACCGCGAGTGGGGCAGGCCGGATGTCGACCGCGCCGTGGGTCGTGAACCGGGCAGCATGGATGACCGGGGCGATGGCGTACTGGCTGAACCGACCGACTTTGTCGTGGATGCCGCCAGTGACCGGGTGTTCATCTTGGACGCCGGTCGGCAGCGCGTCGAGGTGTTCCGCCGGGGGGAGTTCCTGACCCGGTGGGGCAGTCGGGGGGCCGCTGACGGCCAGTTCCAGCTGACCGGCACGGTCGAGGTCGTCGATGACCTGAGCACCGGGGCCACGCGGTCGCGCTCGGTGCCGGCCGGCGGTATCGCCCGTGATGCCGAAGGCTTTGTCTACGTCGCGGACACCTTCAACGGCCGCATCCAGCGCTTCGGACCCTGACCCGGTGGCCGGCCGCGCTCCTCCCGGGGGGCGTTGTTGACAAGGCCAGCAGCGCCGCCTATATTGTCGCCCGACCTAGCCACCGGCACATTACTGTCGGGGAGCGGGCCTGGCGCGCTGAGTTGGCTCTTCGACGAGCATACGGGCGAGCGACTCTCTGAGAGGCTTTCTCAGCGGTCGCTCGCCCTTTTGCTGCCGGCCACCAATTGACCGACGCCACCTTCATCCTCATTGCCAGGCGGACACATGTCGAAGGAAGAGGCCATCGAGGTCCAGGCCGTGGTCAAGGAAGCGCTGCCCAACGGGTTCTTCAAGGTGCAGATGGAGAACGGGCACGAGATCCTTGCTCACATATCCGGCAAGATGCGCAAGTACTACATCCGTGTGCTGCCGGGTGACCAGGTCACTGTGGCTCTGTCGCCCTATGACCTGAGTCGCGGCCGGATCACCTTCCGCAGTCGCTGATCTTCGCGGGCGTCAACGCGTGACGCGTTCGGGTCGCGTCGACAGCCCGCCAGCTGGCGGGCTGTCGCGGCCCGCGCCGGGCGCTGGCCCTCTCACCCCGGCAGTTGCAGGCGTGGCTGCTCCGGGTCAGGCCGGTAAAGCAGCACGGTCCTGCCCAGCACCTGGACCAGGTGCGAGCCGGTTCTGCTCGCTAATTCCTCCGCCGCCGCGCCTCTTTCCAACGGGAAAGCCTTCTCCAGGCGCACCTTGACCAGCTCGCGGGTGTTGTAGGCCTCTTCCAGCGAGCGCGTCACGCTTTCTGTGATGCCCTCCTTGCCGGCGTACACTGTCGCCGGAATCTGGTTGGCCAGACCCCGCAGGTAGCGCCTCTGCTTGCCGCTCAGTTCGCGCATTGTCAACGCCATATCCGTGGTTTCGGGAAACCTAGGTGAGAGCCGTCCCGGCCCGCGTGCCGGGGGGTGACGCGGCGCCCTGATGGAGCGGCGGGTTCCGGGTGGGCCCTGCCCGGGCGCACTGCCATCCGCCTGGTTAAGGCGGCTCGGCATGGGGCCGGTCGCGCGTTCGTCCCCGGGGTAACCGGCCCTGGGGCCAAGATAGGCCCGGAGCCCGGCCCTGTCGAGGTGGCACGGGCCTTGCATGCGGCACCGGCAATGGCTGATACCGGTGTCACCGGCCCGCGCCGCCCGGCCGCGTGGGCCGCCCTGCTCTTTGCCGGCGGCATCGTGTTCGCCACGTGCGTGCCCCTGCCGCTGGGCCCCGCGTTGGCGGCCACGACGACGCTGATCGTGCTGGCCGGCGTCAGCGGACCATGGCCGCGTCTGCGGCGGGCCGCGCTGGTGGCACTGCTGCCGGTCTTGGGCGCCGTGCGTTACCTGGGCGACACAGCTGTGTTGCCGCCCTGCCACATCGTCCGGCTTGGCCTGGTGGGCCAGGAGGGCGTTTTCACCGGCACGGTCAGTGCCGAGCCCACGCGCGACGGTGATGACCGCACGCGTCTGCTGCTGGCTCTGTCGCAGGCCGAGGTGGGCGGCACCGCGGTTGCGGTGAGCGGCCGCGCGGTGTTGACCTGCCGCGGCTTCCCTTTGGCCGCCGACGCTGGCGACCTGGTCCAGGTACGCGCCCGCCTGCGCGCCCCGACCTCGGCGCGCAACCCGGGCGCTTTCGACTACCGTTCGTATCTGGCTGCCCAGGGAATCCACGGGTTGCTCTCCGTCGGCCGTCCGGATCAGGTCACGAGGGTGGTCCACCAACCGGCGCCGTGGCTGTACGACCACGCGGTGTTGCCGGTACGGCGCGCCGTGCGCCGGGCGGTGGCCGCCAATCTGGAGGGGGCCTCGGCAGGGCTGGTGTTGGGCATGTTGCTGGGCGAAAAAGAGCAGATCCCGGCCGCCGTGATGGCCGATTTCCGCGTTACCGGCCTGGCGCACGCGCTCGTTGTCAGTGGCTCCAACGTCGAGCTCCTGGCGGCCTTCTTCCTGACCGCCAGCGGTCTGCTGCGCCTGCCGGGGCGCCTGGCCACGGCGGCGATGATCCCGCTCGTCGGCCTGTACGCCCTGGTGACCGATCTGCAGGCACCGGTGCTGCGGGCGGCGGCCATGTCTACCGTGGTCCTGGTCGGCCGTCTCCTGGACCGCCCCGCCGACGCCTATAACTCCTTGGGCATCGCGGCCCTGGTCATCCTCGTCGGGTGGCCGGCCAGCCTTGCGGGCCTGTCCTTTCAGCTTTCGTTCGCCGCCACGCTGGGCATCGTGGCGCTCTATCAGCCGCTGTGGCGCCGGCTGCCCGCACGCTGGCGCCAACCCGGCAGCCGCCTCGGGCCGTGGTTGGCCGCGCCCCTGGCCATGACGGCGGCTGCCCTGGCCGGTACCGCGCCCCTACTGGCCTGGCAGTTCCACCAGTTCGCGCCCATCGGTCTGGTGGCTAACGTCCTGGCGACGCCGCTGCTTTCGGCCGGACTCTGCCTGGGTGCCTTGGCGGCCCTGTTCGGGTGGTGTGTGCCGGTGCTAGGCACGCTCTTCAACGCCGCCAACTACGTCGTCCTGAGAGCTCTGGTGGGTATGGTGCACGTTCTGGCGCAGGTTCCGGCGGCGTCGGTGACCACACCGGCCGTGGGCCTGCCGTTCCTTGTCTGGACCACTGCCCTGGCGGTACTTGCCGCGCTGGCCGCGTCGCGGCCATGGGCCCGCACCGGCGGGTTGCTGCTCCTGCTTGCCGGGCTCAATGTGGCTGTCTGGCAGCGATGGTGGACGCCCGCGACCCTGCAGGCCGTGTGCTTGGATGTGGGGCAGGGGGACGCGATGTTCCTGCGCTTCCCTGACGGCAAGACGGCCCTGGTCGATGCCGGTGACCGCGACGCCGAGGTGGACAACGGGCGTGATGTTGTTCTGCCCTTCCTGCGCTATGCGGGGGTCGACCGACTTGACTTTGTGCTTGCCACCCACGCCCACAATGACCACCTGGGGGGCCTGGTGGCGGTGCTCGAGGCCCTGCCCGTCGGCCACTACCTGGACGGGGGCCAGCGCGTCGACACCTGGGCGGCGCGCCGTCTGGCGGAGTTGGTCGCAGCCAAGGGCATTCGCTACCATCGCCTGGCCGCCGGCGACAGCCTGGTCGGCCTCGGCGAGGTTGGCGGGCTGGTGCTGCACCCCACGGCAGATTACGTCACCGGCGACGGCCGCTCGCCTCGCGGGCTCAACAACGGCTCCGTGGTGGTGCGCTTCGGGGAGGGTCCCACAGCGCTACTGCTGGCGGGCGACATCGAGACCGAAGCAGACGGGGCCCTGCTGGCTTGGGGGCAGCAGTTGCGTGCCGGAGTCGTCAAGGTGCCCCATCACGGCTCGGCAACCTCGTCGAGTGATCGGTGGCTCGACCAGGTCTGCCCGCAGGTGGCACTGCTTTCCGTAGGCGAAGCCAATCGTTTTGGCCATCCGGCGACGGCGGTCCTGGCTCGCTACCTGCAGCGCGGTATCTGCGTCCTGCGCACCGACCGCTGCGGCGCCGTCAGCCTGGACGTGGAGGCCGCGGGGGTGCGCCTGCACACGGCGCTGCCTTCACCGGGTGCTCATGCTTCCCAATCGGCGTCCGGATCACCGGCGATTTCGATCCAGTAGCGGCGCTTGGTGACGCCTTGGCGCGGCGGCCGGCCCTCGGCCGCAAACGCCTGCGGCGGCATGGGGATCTCGCCTTCGTATTGGCCGTGGTTGCGCTCGATGATGCGGCGCGACCCAATGTTGTCGGAATCGCATGTGACCAGCACACGGTCCAGGCCCATTCCCGCTGCCGCGGCCACCGTCAGCGCTAGGGCCGCCGTGCCGTACCCCTGACGGCGGCGCGATGGCCGGATGCTGTAGCCAATGTGGCCACCGTACGCCAGCAGGTACTGCGTGCCCAGGTCGGGCCGAATCGATGTCTGGCCGACGTACTCGTCGCCATCGACCAGCCACAGAACGCGGTCCACGTACCGGCCCAATCGCATCGGCGAGGCATCCGCCAGACTGACCAGATCGTGCACAAAGGCGCCGAACCGAGCCGGCAGCGACTCAAGACTGTACCCAAGGCCGATGCAGTAGGTGGACTCCAAACGGCCCTCGGCGGCAAACTCCCGAGCGCCGTCAAGGAAACTGGGTCGAAAGCCGGCCGCCGGCGTCACCAGGCGGACGCCGGCCGGCACCTCCTGATCAGTCATCGCGGGCCGTGGTCGCCAGGTAGTGGTCGAGGAACCTTGACGGGGCCACCTCAAGTGCTACCTGATGGGGGCCGTCAGCGCGGGCTCGCCACCACGTCTGGCCAGCGCCGCGGCTGCTGGCCAGTTCCACTTCTACCTGCCCGGGAGCAAAGGTGCAAATGCTGTCATCGAACAGCGTGGTGGCTGCCAGCGGGTCGTGGAAGGTGAGGGTGCGGCTGCCGCGGAACCAGACCTCGGCAAAATCGAGCACCGGGCGGAGGTAGCGGCCCCGGAACTGACGGCGCACTTCGTCGGCGCCGAGCTGAACCTGACACGTAACGTCCAGGCCGATGGAGCGGTGTATCTTGACCGGGGCACGGTAGACCAGAGCCGTGGCATGGGGATCACCGATGGCGTTCCATTCCAGGGGGCCCACCCCGGCTAACCGGTTGGTGAAGACGCCGCACATCAGCACCAACTCGCGCAGCAGTCCGGGTATCTCGGGATCGGTGGCGAACAGCAGACCGATGTTGGTGAGGGGACCGACGGCCAGCAGCGTCACCTCGCCCGGGTGGGCGCGAACCACGCGGCGCAGGAACTCGATCGCCTCGCCGCAGGGGAAGTCTTGCGCGTGGTCCCAACGGGCCAGGGCTTCGGCCTGCGGCGCTTCTGGTTGCTGCTGCGGCACCAGCAGCGGGCGATCAACGCCCGGGTAAATGGGTACCTCGCGGCCAGCGGCGCGGCACAGCGCGCTGGCCAGTCGGGCGCGCTGCACCGGTTGGCCGGTGACCGTGGTGATACCCAGCAGGTCGCACTCCGGATGGGCCAGCAGGTACGCCAGGCAGACGGCGTCGTCGATGTCAGAGCCAATGTCGGTGTCGAGCAGGACCTTACGTCGCATGGTCACCCCCTCCCGCGCCAGGTGAAGCAGGGCCGGATCGCCGGTTGGTTCAGGGCGCCGTCGGGAGCGTTGACCCGCAGGGAAAACCGCGCTCTCCCGCCGCCACGGGGCTGCAAACTAGGCCGACTACGCGGGGGTGTCAAGCAAATAGCAGGGGCGCCGAGCCGGGCTTGAAGCCCCGCCCGACGCCCGACCTGCGGCAGGTCCGCCTGCTCAGCGGCCCTGCTCGACGACGATGTCCTTCATAATATACCTCCTCCTTTGTGGCCCGGGCTTCCGGTAGCCAGGGCTCGTGGTCTGGTCGACCAGGGCCGGCCGTGGCGACCGGCATCTAGACTCAGGCGCGGATGCACGCGGCCGGCGTCGGGCGGGCCGACACCGGGTCGCCGAACGGCCGCGAGGGCGCCGAACCGGGACTGGGCGCGACCAGCGCCAGGCCGCGTTGACGGCACAGGCGTCGCACCTTGGCCAGCGCGCCGCCCACCCGCCGGCCGTTGCGGCAGATGCCGAAGAGGTGCTGGCTGACGACACGACGGGAAATGCCCAGGATGGCCGCGATCTCTTCCTGGGTTTTCTGTTGCAGGTAGTAGAGCAGCAGCGCCTGCTGCTGCCTTTCGGTCAGGGATCCGCGGATCACCTCCATGACCGGGGCCAGCAGCTCGACCTGCCGGACCGCGGCGGGGCAGGCCGAGGCTTCGTCCTCCCCGGGTGCGGCCCACAGGGCCGCGTCGGCGGCGTAGCGGTCCAGATCGCCCGGATCGAGGCGGACTTCCCAGAAATCGGCATTGAACATCGGTGGCGCTCTCCTGGCGTCAGGGCAACTAGCGTCGGTCCGCGCCGCGGACGCCAGGGTTGGCGCCGAAGCGGGCGGTGGGCACGGCCGCAGTGCTAGCGTAAATCAGGAGAGGCGGCGACGACGGCGGGAACCCGGCGGCGTCCGGCAATCCATACCGGAAACCCGGGTGACCCGGGGTAAGGCGGGCTGCTCAGGGTAGGCGGGGGCTCAGGTATGCACGGCTCGAGGCGGTTGCGAGCGCTATGCCTGAATTCGACCGCACCCCTGGTTGCCGGCGGTTCTCGGGTCGTCGGCGCCTCGGTCAAAGCGGATATCCAACATGGCGATCTCCTTTCGCGGCTGCGGGTAACAGATGGTGACGGCATCGGGCCAGAACGTGCCGCTGCCTGGCGGTGGCCAGGCCCACGGCGGCGAGCTCACGCACGGCCCGCCTAATCTACTCCGGCGCGGATGCACATGCACATGGGAAACGGCGATTTTGTCGCCGGCGTGCCAACCGGCGGCCGGGGCCGGGACTCAAAGATAACAGCGACAACCTGGCGAGCACCCGGTACCCCCCTGCAGGGACACCGATGGACGAACTCGAGAAGCAGTGGCTGGCCAGCGCTCGGCAAGGCGACGCGGATGCCTTCGGTCGCCTGCTGTCGCGCTACGACCGACGCCTGCTGGCCGTGGCCCGCGACCTGACCGGCGACTGGGGTGACGCTCAGGACGCCGTGCAGGAAGCCCTGGTGGCCGCTTTCCGCGCGTTGCCCGGTTTTCGTTTCGAGAGCGACTTCTTCACCTGGCTCTACCGCATTGTCGTCAACCGGGCCCGGCGCCACCGGCGCGCCCGGCTTTCCTGGTCGCCGGTCGAGGCCGAAGCCTTTGCCGACCCGACAGCGGCTGCCGACGGACCCACCCTGAGTGCCGAACTAGAGCGTGTCCTGACCCGCGCCCTTGGCCATCTGTCGGGCCAGGAGCGCGCGGCGTTTGTCCTGTGTCACCGACAGGGCCTGTCCGTAGCAGCCGCGGCGGCGGTGCTGTGCTGCTCTGAAGGGAGCGTCAAGAGCTACCTGTTCCGAGCCCGATCCAAGCTCCGCCAGCTGCTGGGCGGTTATCTGGAGAGCTGAAATGAGACGACGTTGCCGCCGGCATCGACTGATGTCCTATGCGTACGGCGACCTCGACGCCGGCCAGGCCCGGGCCCTGGAGGCGGCCGCGGGCACGGATGCTTTGCTGGCTCGGGAGTTGGCCGCCGAACGGGCGCTGCAGCAGCTGATCCCCGTGGGCGCCGGCCCGTCGGTGCCCCAGGCCTGCGTGAACGAGACCCGCGCCGCCCTGGGGATTCTGCTCCGCCAGGCTTCCCGTCGCTCGCGGTCGGGTCGGTGGTCGGCCTGGTTCGAACCGCGGGGGCGCGGCTGGGCTCTGGCGCTGTCCGGCAGCGTGCTTGTCGGCCTGGCAGTCGGATGGGTCGCCGGATGGACCTGGCGCGGCCCTGCGACGCCGACCGAATGGGGGGGCAGTGTGGTCGGGTTGCGGTTGACGGGCGAGCCCGCGGGCGCCCGCGTGTCGCTGACAGTCGACCTGCTCGCCCAGTATCGCGTCGAAGGCGACCTGGGTGACGAGGCGATCCAGCGGCTGCTGGCCCAGTCGCTGGCGGTGGACCTGCTGCCCTCCACCCGACTGCTCGCCGCTGGCCTGCTCGGACGTGCGCC
This sequence comes from uncultured Gemmatimonadota bacterium, assembly GCA_903893785.1. Taxonomy (GTDB): domain Bacteria; phylum Latescibacterota; class UBA2968; order UBA8231; family UBA8231; genus CAITNQ01. The sequence goes on along the minus strand of CAITNQ010000280.1, from coordinate 41,229 downwards.
GCACACCAGCCTGAGCGAGACCGCTCTGGCCACCGCCCTTACGGACGACCCGAACCCAGGGGTTCGACTCCAGGCGGCGGCGGCACTGTCGTCGCGCAACGGCGACGCCGTCGTCCGTCGTGCCCTGCTCCACGCCCTGGCCGAAGACGCCAATCCCGGCGTGCGCCTGGCGGCGGTGGAGGCGCTGGCGGCGCCCTTGGACGCCGATACCCGCCGCGTGCTGGCGCGGGTGCAGGCCCTGGAGACGAATGCGTACATACGGCAGCAGGCAGGGCGCCTGCTGGCCAACCCGGCGGCGGCGACGGATCTGTAGCCGAACCCGGCCGGGGTTCACGCTGTCACGGTGACGGCTCGGCGGACGGACCGGCGTCCGCGGGACGCCGGGGAAAGGGGAGCATATGAGTCGACTTGGAGTCAATGCCATCGCCGCCATGCTGGTGGTCAGCGCCAGTTACGGGCAGCCTTCTGCCACTGTCGAGCGAGACGGTCTGGGCTGGCAGGAGAAGGTAGAACGGGCCCTGCCCTTGGCCGCCGGCGACAGCCTGTGGATCAAGTCGGCCCAGGGGCAGATCGACGTCACCACGGGGAACAGCGACCAGGCCCGTCTGGTGATCGTCAAGAAGGCGCGTTCCTTCACCGAAGGCGAAGCGCGGCGGCTGTTCGCCGCGATGGAGGTGCAGTCAGCGGCGGTTCCGGGAGGGGCGCGCGTAACCGTGGCCTCGGCGTCCGGCGAAGGCGTTAACGGTCTGGAGGTAACGGTGCAGGCGCAGGTGCCAAGCCGGTGCAGTGTGCACCTGGCGACCATGGGCGGGGCGATCACCGTTGCCGACCTGAGCGGCAGCGTCGACGCCCTGACCCAGGGCGGCAGTATCGACGTTGGCCAACTGACCGACGGCTCATTTGACCTGGTCACCGCGGGAGGCAGCATCGGCTGCCGCGGGGCCCGGAACGGCCAGGGCCGAGCCCGCACCAGTGGCGGCGAGATCAACGTTGGCGAGGTCAGCGGCGACCTGGAGCTGAGCACCCAGGGCGGCGGGATCACCGTCGGTCGCGTCGGCGGTGCTCTGGAGGCGCACACCGCCGGCGGCAGCATTGAGATCGCCGCCGGCGGGACCCGGGTGCTGGCCGCGACCGCCGGGGGCAGCATCACCGTGGGGAGCAGTGCGGGTCCAGTTGAGGTGAGCACGGCGGGCGGGAGCATTCGCATCGGCCCGGTCGCCGGCGCCGTCAAGGCGTCCACCGCCGGCGGCGAGGTGGCCATCGGGGAAGCCGACGGCGCCGTGGAAGCCGAGACCGCGGGTGGGGGCATTCGCATTGCCGGTTCGGGTGGGCCGGTCAAGGCGCACACCACCGGCGGCGCCATCCGGATCGCCAAGGCCCGCGGCAGCATCGAGGCCGTAACCACCGGCGGCTCGATCGAGGCCGAATTGGCCCTGGCTGATCCGGCGGCGGACACCCACTGCAATCTGGAAACCCTCGGGGGTGATCTGACGCTGTCGTTGCCTGCGACCCTCGCGGCCACGGTGGACGCCGAGGTGACGGTCGACGGCTGGTGGTCGCGCAGCTGTACCGTTCACACGGATTTCCCGCTGGCCGTCAAAGGCGAGGGCAGCCGCCGCATTACCGCCGAAGGTACCCTCAATGGTGGCGGCGATCTGGTGAAGTTGCGGACCACGAACGGCGACATCAACATCCGCCGGCGTTAGGGACGCCACGGGCCGAAGGCGCGGCGGAAGCGCTCGGCGTCGCCACCGTCCAGGAGCCGCAGCGCGCTGTCGGGCGCCGTCTCGACGAGTTCAGCGATGCGGCGCCCGTCGCGCAGGTTCCTGTCGATGCGTCGTTGGACATGTCCTGCCAGCAGCGGCCGGGCCAGTCTCAGTACCGCATTTCCCAACGGGCTGCCGGCGCGCACGGTCACCACCAGGTCGACGGCGACGCCGCCGTCGACCTGGCGGCTGCGCACGACAAAAACCGCCTGCCCTGAATTGAGCACCGGCACCGCCCAGTGATTCAGGCGGCCGTCGACCCACCAGGTGCAGGCACCGGGGGCGGTCGTCACCGGCAGGGCGTCGCCAACCAGGCCGGTCGGGTCGACGACGTGCAGCGTGTCGCCACGGGCGCTGAAATCGTACGCCGGCTCATAGCCCAGCGCGCGCCACAACCGCCCCATCAGCACCGGCTCGGCCAGCATTCGCTCCCAGGTCACCCAGCGGCACGGCCACGTGAAGGCCGCTCGGTAGGTAACGTCTGGGTGCGCCTCGACCTGGCGGGCCAGGCTCGCCAGGTCTTCGGCCGCCAGGCTCGGCCGGGGACCCAGCGACGCGGCCACGACGCACGCCAGCAGGACCCGCCGTACGCGGCCCCCCCCCGCAGTCGGGGGCCGGCGCTCAACCAATGGCCAGGTACCCCTCTGCGGCTAGCAGTTCGGCGGTGAGAATGGCCCCGCCGGCGGCGCCGCGCACGGTATTGTGGCTGAGCGCCACAAAGCAGTAGTCGAACACCGTGTCCGGGCGCAGGCGTCCCAGGGTTACGCCCATGCCGCCGGCCTGGTCGCGATCCAGGCGCGTCTGCGGGCGGTTGTCCTCGGTGAAGTAGCGCAGGAACGGCACCGGCGCTGAAGGCAGACGCAACTGCTGCGGTCTGCCCTGGTACGCCGTCCAGCGCGAGATGATGTCATCCGCGGTCGGGCGACGTTCGAAGCGGACGGATACCGCCGCCATATGACCGTCGGTGACCGGAACGCGCAGACACTGGGCCGAGATCACCGGCTCGCTGGCGGTGACGATTTGGTCGTCCACCACTCGTCCCCAGATCTTCAGCGGCTCGCGAATGCTCTTCTCTTCTTCCCCCGAGATAAACGGGATCAGGTTGTCGACCATCTCGGGCCAGGTGGCGAAGGTCTTGCCGGCGCCGGAAATAGCTTGGTATGTGCACACCGACACCTGCAACGGGCGGAACTCGGCCACCGCGTGCAGGGCGGGCACATAGGGTTGGATGGAGCAGTTGGGTTTGGCGGTGACGAAACCCCGGCGCGTATTCAGGCGCCGCCTCTGCGCGGCAATGACCTGCAGGTGCTCGGGATTGACCTCGGGGATCAGCACCGGCACGTCCGGAGTCCAGCGGTGCGCGGAGTTGGCAGACACCACCGGCACTTCGCGACGGGCGTAGCTGTCCTCAAGCTGGCGCGTCGCTTCTTTGTCCAGGGACAAGGCGCAGAAGACGAAGTCAACGTCAGCGGCGATCCGGTCCAGTTCGTTGACGTCCAACACGGGCATGGCCGCGATCGCCGGCGGCAGCGGTGCAGGCATGGCCCAGCGCGGCCCGACAGCCTCGGCGTACGTCTTGCCGGCGGAGCGCTCACTGGCGGCCAAAACACTGATCCGGAACCAGGGGTGGCCCTGGAGGAGCTGGATGAAGCGCTGGCCCACCATGCCGGTGGCACCGAGGATGCCTACCCTCAACTCTTGCATGCTGCGTCCTTTCGGCGGCGTCATCGGCCGCCCCCGGAAAAGCGAAACCCGCCGCAGAGCAGGGGCTCGGCGGCGGGTTTCGATCGACGTGGAGATGGGTTATGCGGCCGATCTCTGCCTGGCGCCTGCCGGTTCTCCGGCCCGTTTGGCACGCAGCTTACCCTGCGTCAGCGGGCTAGTTCGCTTCAGGCTCATGGCGTTGATCCGGGTTCGCGTTTCTGTCGTCTTTGCCTAAAATAGACGTGGGGTCGGGCGTCGTCAAGGAAACCCATGGCCACGTGGAGGTTGCCGTGATGGGGGGGCAGTTCGTGCGCGCCAACGGCCCGGGTGGCCGGACGCGAGGCGGCCGATGACCAACGCCGGTGGGTTGCCGCCGGCGGCGGGACCCGCGCTGCCGCCGGCCGGCGAGGGTGCGTTCGGCAGCACGTGGCGCTCGCGGCCGGGCCGCAACCCCTGGGCGAGCCTGGTCCGCAATCTCGCCCTCGGCGCCAGCGCGCTGGCTTTTGCCTGCGCCGGGCTGGCGCAGTGGGAGATACTGGCCTTCCTCAGTCAGGCTGTGCGTCCGTTCCTGGCCGCGGCCGGCCTGTTCTGGGGTGGCTTCGTCCTTTTGCGGGGCCGCCGACGCCCGCGGGGTCGCGGGCTGTTCACTGTTCAGGGACCGGGCCATGGATTGCTCCAAGCCGTCAACCTGGGCGGTTTCAGGCGCCTGGGCGGGGCCCTGCCGGAAGGCAACTGCGAGGCCGCCTTCATCCGTGCGGAGCAGCATTTGCGCCTCGGACGTCCACTGGCCGCGATCGCCGCGGCGGAGCGGTCGCTGGACGAACGGGAGACGCTGGCCGCGCGCCTGAATCTGGGCGTCGCCCTGGTCGCGGTAGCCGAGTTCGGTCGCGCCGAAGCACTACTGGCCGCCGCCGTCGATCAGGCGTGTGCCGAGGACCGTCCCGAACTTGCCGCGACCGCGCTGGTGGCGCTGGGCGCGCTGCGGTTGCGGCAGGGCCGTCTGGGTGAGGCCGCCCGCCGCCATGCCGAAGCCCTCACCCAGTTTCGCCTGGCCGACGACCTGGCGGGGCAGGCGGTAGCCAGGCACAATCTGGCCGTGGTCCTGGCCCACCAAGGTCGGTCGGCCCCGGCCGCCAAGTTGGCGAACGAAGCGTTGAAGATCCACCAGCAGGTCGGCTGCCGGGTGGCGCGCGCCAATGCCCTCGGCCTTCTTTCGTACGTCGCCGCGGGCGACGATCGCCTGGAAGAAGCCCTGCGACTGGCGGGTGCGGCGCTGGCCATTCACGACGAGACGGGCAACGAGGCCGGGCGCGCCCAGGTCCTGACTGGCGTTGGCCACGCCCGGTTCCGCCTGGGCCAGACCGATGCGGCGCTGGCGGCCTACGGAGAGGTCCAGCGACTGCTGCAGGCCGTGGGCGACCCGGTGGGCCAGGCTGCGGCCATGGCCAACGAGGCCAACGTCCGCTTCCGCCTGGGGCAGCTGGACGACGCCGTGGCCACCTATGGCCGCGCCCTGGAGGTGCAGAGACGCAGCGGCAACGCGCTCGGGCAGGCGGAAACGTTGACGAACATGGCCTCGGTGCTCGACCGCCAGGGTTGCCGCAGCGAGGCCATGCAGGCGTTGGATGAGGCCCGGGAGCTCTACCGCAAACTCGGCGTTTCGTCCCGTTCCAGCGAGGCGGCTGAGCGGCTGGCCCAACGCCTCCAACGCCGGGCCAGCGGCGCTCCGCGACGACGCGACGCCGAAGACCGCCGCGCGTCTGGCCCCGAAGGGCCGCGTTAACGTTTGTATAGGGTAGAGGCGTTGCCATGGGCGCCATCGGCGGCCCCCCGGGGGCGCGGCGGCGCCGCGCGGGCGTGACGGCTGTAATGCCGCGACTCAGCCCAAGGGGGCAGCCATGGTCTACCGTGCTGCGTGCAGTGCCGTTGCCGTGGGGCTGTCAGGTGGCGTCGGCGTGGCGGCGGCGCAGGACTTGAGTTACCTGTCATTCAAGGACACGGGTTCGGAAGGCGGCCTGCTGTTGCTGGTGGCCGCCGCAGCGGCGGTCGTTGGCGTGATCTGGTTGTTGCGGTTGCTCAACAGCCGCGTGGTCGCCCGGCGTCGCACCACGCCGGCCGCTGCCCCAACGGAGCGGCACACTGATTTCGCCCCGCGCGCGGCGCGTCTGGGGTTCCGCATCGTGGAGATCAAGGCCCTGAAAGTGATTGCCGCCCGCTTGAACGCCGGCGCCCCCGGCGTGCTGCTGTCCACGGACGCGGGCCGCGAACGCCTGATCGCCGAGATCGGCGGGCGGTTGCGTCGGCGTGAACGCGAGGTGGCGGTCCTCAAGAGTGTGCATGAGAAGCTGTGCCTGATCCGCGATCACCAGTTGCGCGAACGGGCCAGCGTACGAGTGGAGACCGACCTTGCGGTCTGGGTGGTGCGCAAGAGCGCTGACCGGGCCCAGAAGGCGGCCGGCGGCGATGACGAAGAGTTCGATGCCGAGGCGGACCAGATTCCAGGGCGGCTGCTGGACCTGAGCGAAGGCGGCGCCGCGGTGGCGACTACCCTGGCGGTGGAAGCAGGTGAACTCGTGGAACTGTGGTCAGCCGACCCCGAGGTATGGCTGCCTCCCATCACCGGCGGCGTGCTGCACGCCGGCCAGCGCGAAGGCGCCCCGGGGCCGGTGCTTCACCTGCATTTCGTCGATCCACCGCTGGCCGATCTGCGGTCCGTGGTGCTGGCGCTGCGGCGTCAGGCTGACCAACGGCCGACGTGAACACGTCCTCCACCGCCGCGTCCCTGGACCCGTCGCTGCCTCGGCAGACCGCTCCGGGGTTGGCCGATGACCGGCCTCCGGTCGGCACTGCCGGGCGCTGGGCCGGTGCCAGCCTGGGCCTCAAGGTTACCGTGGCTACGACGGTCATTCTGGCCGTCATCCTCAGCCTCGGTGCCTGGCTGATCTGGCGGCAGGTCGTCGGGGTCCTGGACGCGTCGGCACCGGCCCAGGTGGCCGCCGCCGCCAGCGACCACATGGCGCGCACCTTCCTGGGTATCGGTGCCGGCGCCCTGCTGATCGCCGCGGTGGCCGTGTACGCCGCCATCCGGCGTTTCACCCGGCCGCTGGGCGAACTGGCCCAGGCAGCCCGGCGTTTCGGCGATGGCCAGCGCGTGCCGCTGACCCACCTGCGGGCCGACGGTGAGGTAGCCGTACTGGCCGATGCCTTTCAACGCATGTTCGCGTCGCTCCAAGAGTACCACGATACGCTCGAGCAGCGGGTCGCGGAACGGTCGCGGCAGTTGGCCGCTTCGCAGGCGCAGCTGGTGCAGGCCGCCAAACTGGCCTCCATCGGAGAACTGGCCGGCGGCGTGGCTCACGAGCTGAACAACCCGGCGGCCATCATCCTGATGCGGGCTGAGCGCTTGCGCGAAGAGCGCGGGCTGTCGGCTGAGGGTGACGAGGACCTGGACGCGATCCGGCGACAGGTTGAGCGCATCAGCCGGATCGTCACGGCGCTGCTGGCTTTCTCGCGGCAGTCGGCCACCTGCCTCCAGCCCACCGACGCCAACGAGGCCCTGCGACGTGCCACCCTGCTGGTGGAAGAAACCCTGCGCAGCCGCAGCGTTCGACTGCAGTGGGATCTGGCGGATCAACTGCCCGCCATCCAAGCCGATGGCAGTCGACTGGAACAGGTCCTCCTGAACTTGGTGAACAATGCGGTGGATGCCATGCCCGACGGGGGCCTGATCCGGCTGGCGACCCGCGTTGAGCCGGCCAGCGGCCCCCCGGCTGCCGTGGTCATCGAGGTGGCCGACACCGGAACTGGCATTGCCAGCGAGCACCTGCCGCGGATCTTCGATCCCTTCTTCACCACCAAGCAGGTGGGCCAGGGCACCGGGTTGGGGCTGTCGCTCAGTTACGGCATCATGCAGGAGCACGGTGGCGAGATCACCGTTGACAGCCTGCCAGGGCAGGGGACCCGGTTCGGGTTGAGGTTCCCGTTGCTGCCCCTCACGCCTTGCCCTGCTGGAGGAGAAGCGCGCTGATGGCCGCCGAACGCATCCTCGTGGTCGACGACGAAGCTGATCTGGCTGTCAGTTGCCAGCGCCTGCTGCGCAGTCGCGGCTACGAGGCGGGCATCGCCGCCAGCGGCCACGAGGCCCTGGCCCGAGTCCAGGAGGAAGAACCCCATCTGGTCATCACCGACCTCAAGATGCCGGGAATGAGCGGTATGGAGCTGCTTGAGCAGCTGCGGGCCGGTTACCCCGATATCCCGGTGGTCATGACCACGGCCTTCAGCACGGTGGAAGACGCGGTGCGGGCCATGCAACTGGGCGCCGCCGACTTCGTCCCCAAGCCGTTCACTCCCGACCACCTGCTGATCGTGGTCGAGAAGGCCCTGGCCGAACGGGTCCTGCGCGAAGAGAACCGCTCCCTGCGCGAGCAGCTCACGCGGCACTTCAGCTTTGACAACATCATCGGCCGCAGTCCGGCGATGGTGCGCATCTTCGAGGCGATTCGGAAGGTCGCCGACTCCACCATCAACGTGCTGATCAGCGGCTCCAGCGGCACGGGCAAGGAGCTGATTGCCCGCAGTATCCATGCCAACAGCGGCCGCGGCGGTAAGCCCTTCGTGGCGCTCAACTGCGGCGCCTTGCCTGAGCACCTGGTCGAGAGCGAGATCTTCGGCTACGAGAGGGGGGCCTTCACCGGCGCCGCGCGGCCCAAACCCGGGCTCCTGGAGGCCGCCCATGGGGGCACCTTCTTCATGGACGAGATCGGCGAGCTGCCCGCCTCGCTGCAGGTGAAGTTCCTGCGTGTGCTCCAGGATGGCCGCTTCCGTCGCTTGGGCAGCACCCACGAGCGCGAGGTGGATGTGCGGCTCATCTGCGCCACTAACCAGGAGCTGGAGCGCCTGGTCGAAGAAGGGCGGTTCCGCGAAGACCTGTACTACCGCATCAACACCTTTACTATCGCCATTCCGCCGTTGAAGGACCGGGCCGACGACATCCCGCTGCTGGCCAGCCATTTCCTGCGGCACTACAGCGAGCAGAACCAACGGCAGGTCCAAGCCATTTCGCCGGCCGCCATGGAGTTGCTCGTGGCCCACGAATGGAAAGGCAATGTGCGCGAACTCGAGCACGTCGTCGAACGCGCCCTGGTGCTAGCTACCGGCGACGCGATCCAGGTGGAGGACCTGCCACTGAACATCCAGGCGGTCAGTGCCCGGGTCAGCACCGCGCCGCAGGCCTACATGGAACTGCCGTTCAAAGACGCCAAGGCGCGCCTGGTGGAGGACTTCGAGCGCCGGTACATCGTCGAGGTACTGCGTCGGTACCAGGGCAATATCTCGCGGGCGGCGGTGCACAGCGGCATCGATCGCCGGTCGCTGCACCGGCTGCTCGCCAAGTACCGCATCGACGCTGGCGAGTTGGGGCGGTCGTGAAGAAGGGCACGCGCATGCCCGCCGAGCCGAGCCCGGTCGCTGAGCCGGATTCCCTGGAAGACCAGATTCACTCCTGCATGCTCCAGCGTCAGAACCTGGAGGCCGTGCTCGATTGCGTTGCCGATGGCGTCGTCGCCGCAGACCTGTCGCTGCGCGTCAGCAACCTCAACCATGCCGCTCAAACCATTCTGGGCTGGACGCGCGCGGAAGCCTTGGGGCAGCCCTGCTCCCGCGTCTTGGGCACCACCGACGACGGCGGGGAGCTGGACCAGGTGCTGCGGCAGCGTCGCCCGGTGGACGCCCTCTCGGTAACCGCGCACTCGCGCTCGGGTCAACCGCTGCGCCTCGTCGTCAGTACCCGCATTCTCCGCGACCACAGCGGGGGCGAGCGCGGCGTGGTGGCCATCGTGCGCGACACCACCGAACTGGAGTCGCTCCGCGGCCGCCTGCGCCATCGGCGGTCCGGCATTGCGGGCCTGGTGGGGCAGAGCCAGGCCATGCAGGCTGTGTACCAGCTGATCGAAGACCTCGGCGACAGCGATGCCACCGTGCTGATCCTCGGCGAGAGCGGTACCGGCAAGGAGTTGGTGGCCGACGCGATCCACCGCCATAGCCGACGGCAGCACGGCCCCTTCGTCAAGGTGAACTGCTCGGCGCTGTCCGAGGGGTTGTTGGAGAGCGAGCTCTTCGGCCACGTGAAAGGAGCTTTCACCGGCGCGGTGCGTGACTCGGTAGGGCGCTTTGAGCAGGCCGATGGGGGTACCCTGTTCCTTGACGAGATCGGCGACCTGTCGGCGACAGTGCAGGTCAAACTGCTGCGGGTCCTGCAGGAGCGCCAGATTGAGCGCGTGGGCAGCGGGTTGACGCGCCGCGTCGACACCCGTGTGATCGCCGCTACCCACCGCAATCTGCGCCTCGCCATGCAGGACGGCTCGTTCCGTCAGGACCTGTTCTATCGCCTCAACGTGATGCCGGTTGAGGTGCCTCCTCTGCGCGCCCGGCGCGACGACATACCGCTGCTGGTGGCCCACTTCATCGAATCCTTCGCGGCGCGCACGGGCCGGCCGGTGCGCGGCATCGACGATGCCGCACTCGGCAAGTTGATGGCGTACGACTGGCCGGGCAACGTGCGCGAGCTGGCCAACGCCATCGAGCACGCCTTCGTGCGCTGTCGCGACCAAGTCCTGCAGGTCGACTGCCTGCCGGCGCTGGGGGCAGTGCCTGCCGCGTCGCCCCCGGGGCTGTCGCCCGGACACGCGCCTGCCGAGGGCCACGCCCACGCGGACCGCAGCCGCGTGCTGGAGGTCCTGGAGCAGCACCGCTGGAACCGGGCCCGGGCCGCGGCCGCCCTGGGCATGCACCGCACCACCCTGTGGCGCCATCTTCGTGACTGGGGACTGGACGATCGCTGAGCCTGTGGGCGATGGTCGCGGTGGGGCTCGGGTCGGCACGGCAAGGGCATTGCGTCTGGCGCTGGAACCGGGCCCGGGCCGCGGCCGCCCTGGGCATGCACCGCACCACCCTGTGGCCCGGCCCAGTGCCGCCGCGTCGGCCGACCGGCATGGCTGTGCGCGGGCCTGGCGGCTGCCCTCAATGGGCGCTGCCTCCTGTCCCGGCGTCGGGGCTTCACAACCCCGATCCGGTTGCCCCTCCCCGCGGCGCAAGGTTGCCCCCTCCCCGCGGCGCAAGGTTGCCCCCGCCCCGCGGCGCAACCGGGCCCCGGCACGGCATCCTGCCCGAGCTCGATGCGGCCAGCTCCCGGGGCGGCGGGTCGGGGCCGTCCGGCGGCATCGGTGGCGCAGTCCGGGCTCCGATCCACTCCGGGTCGGTGTAGAGTGTGCTGCGAAACGTTGCAACGAGATGTTGCACTGCAACATAAAGACCTGCCCGTTCAGGGCGATCGGCGCTGGCCCGCAAAGAGATAGCGTCGAGTGTGAGGTTGGTGCGCATTTTGCAGTAGATACCGCGACTGCCATCGACGTTGCACCGGCAGGCGGTTGACCTTCGCCGCGCATCGCCCCTATCAGGACCCGGCTGGCGCCGGCAGGGCGGTACCGGTGTTCGACCAAGGAGACGTGCCCGTGCCCGATTTGCTGACATTCCGCGCCATCGGCAGGCGGCTGGGTGGCCGACTGCCCACCACCGCGACCCTGGTGTTCCTGGGCGGCGCTCTGACTGGCGGCGCTGCGGCTCAGGCGCGCACGTGGTCGCTGTCGCAGGCCCAGGAGCAGGCAGTGGTAGCCAACCTGACCTTGGAGCAGGCCCGAGCCGGCGTGCAGCAGGCTGCCGCCCAGCGCCTGCAGACCCTGTCGGCCCGGCTTCCCTCGGTCGACGTCTCGGAGCATGTGGTGCGCACCCGGGACGCGGTCAGCGCCTTTGGTTTCGGGCTGGAGCAGGAGCGCTTCGACCCGGCCACCCTGGCCACGCCCGGGGCTCTGGTGCATCCGGCGGCCGTCACTGACTACAAGACCGTGCTGCAGGTCCGCCAACCGCTCTTCAACGGTGGCCAGGAGTGGCACGCGCGGCACCAGGCCACGGCAGCCTGGCAGGCCGCGGGGGCCCGCCTCCAGCGGACCGAGGCTCAGGTGCGACTGCAGACCGCCGAAGCCTACTGGGGTTTGGTGCTGGCCCGCGGGGCCCTTGAGGCGGTCCGCCAGGCGTGCGCCGCCGCCGAGGGGCACGCGGCGGCCGCCAAAGCCCATTACGAACAGCAGAGCGCGCCGTTGTCTGACCTATTGGCCGCCCAGGTCCGCGTCGCCGAGCGCCGCAGTCAGGAGATCGACGCCACTGATCGCGTGGCGGCGGCGGCCGACGGACTGACGCTGGCGACGGGCCTGGCGCTTACCGACGAGGTGGTTCCCACCGACAGTCTGGTGGCGCTGGCCATGTCGACGCCTCTGGAGTCCCTGCTTGGCGCCCAGTTGGCGGGCCACGGCGATCTGCAGGCCGCGGCCGCGGCAGAGAAGGCGGCGGAACACGGTGTCGGTGTGGCACGCGCCGCCTCCATGCCGCATCTGAACGCCTTCGGTCAGCTGGACTTGGATGCGGACGAACCGTTCGCTCGCCAAGGGGAGAGTTGGACCGTGGGCGTGGCGGCCACCTGGAACCTGTTCTCCGGGCTGCAGAGCACGGGCGCCAAACGTCAGGCACAGGCGCAGGTGCGGCAGGCAAGGGCCGGGCGGGAATTGGCGACCGCGCAGCTGGAGCGCCAGATCGCCCAGGCCTGGCGGGCCGTGCGTTCGGCTCAGACGCAGGTGGAGTTGGCCGGCCAGGCCGTGGCGCAGGCCGACGAGCGATTGCGCATGACTCACCTGCAGTATCAGGAGGAACAGGTTCCGTCGACCGATGTGCTGGACGCGGAAGCCGCCTTGACCGAGGCGCGGCTGCGTCGGCTGCAGGCGTTGCACGATGTCAATGTGGGCATGGCGCGGTTGACGTATGCAGCCGGCCGGCCGGTAGAGTGAAATCGCCTTCACACCTCTGCAGGGGGGAATGTGCCATGACGCGCGAGCGTTGGATTCGCCTGATCGCCGGTACCTTCGTGATGACCAGTGTGGCCCTGGGAACCTTCGTCCATCCGTATTGGTACGGGTTCACGGCATTCGTCGGGCTGAACTTGTTCCAGTCGGCGTTGACGCGCTGGTGCCTCATGGACGACATCCTGCGCAAACTGGGCGTTCCCGAGCGCTAGATCGCCGGCCCGGGATCGCCGGCTCGGACGCCAAGCGCAGACGCGGCAAGAGACAGGGAAGGGGGAGGAGAAGATGACAGGTTTGGCGCGAACAGGGGCACGGTTGGCAGCGGTGGCCGTGCTGGCCAGCTGTGGGCACCAGGAAGCGGCGTCCCGCCCGCCGGCGGCACCGGTCGCGGTGCGGGTTACGGCCGCCGCGGCTGCCTCGGTGCCGGTGTGGGCCCAGGCGGTAGGCAGCACCCAGTCTTACGCCCGGGCCAGCTTGAGCACCCGCCTGATGGGGTTGGTCAGCAGCGTCACCGCTGAAGAAGGGCAGGCGGTGCACAAGGGGCAGGTGCTGGTGCGTATCGAGAGCCAGGACCTGGCGGCGCGTCGGCGGCAGGCCGAAGCGGCCCTGGAGGAAGCCAGGGCGGTGCTCGCCAACGCCGAGAAGCTGGCCGCTCGCCGGCGCAATCTCCGGCAGGAGAACGCCGTGCCGCAGCAGTCGCTGGATGAGGCCGAGACGGGCCGCGCCCGCGCTGCCGCAGCGGTGGCCAACGCCGAGCAGGCAGTGCATGAGGTACAGGCCAACCTCGAATACAGCGAGGTTCGGTCGCCGTTGACCGGATCACTGGTGCGCAAGCTCGTTCAGGTGGGCGATCTCTCGGCCCCCGGGGTGCCGTTGGTTGAGGTGGAACAGCTCGACCCGATCAAGGTGACCCTGGAGGTCGGCGAGTCGGACCTGGCGTGGGTCTCCGTGGGCCAGGAGGTGGATGTCGAGATCCCCTCCCTGCGGACCCAGCCGCAGCGCCGGGGCCGCGTCGAGGGCATCAACCCGGCGGCCAACCTGGGCAGCCGCACCTTCCAGGTCCGGGTCGTGGTCGCCAATCCGGACGGCGCCATCGGGTCGGGGATGTTCGCGCGCGTAGGCTTCCCCAAGGGCACCCGCGGCGCTGTAATGATCCCGGCTGCGGCAGTGGTCCGCCAGGGCCAGCTGGAGGGGGTGTTCACCGTCAAAGGCAGTCAGGCGATACTGCGGTGGGTCCGCCTGGGGCGGGCCTATGGTGACCGGGTCGAGGTGTTGTCCGGGCTGGATGCGAACGAGCCGGTGGTGATCGACGGCCAGTCCGGCCTGCGCGACGGCGCGCCGGTGGAGGTGCGGGGCGATGCGTAACCTCGGCCTCGCCGGCCGCATCGCGGCCTACTTCATCGACTCCAAGCTCACGCCCCTCCTGATCGTCGCGTCGCTGCTGATGGGCGCGATGGCGGTCGTCCTGACGCCGCGCGAAGAGGAACCGCAGATCAAGGTGCCGATGATCGACGTCATGGTCCAGGCACCCGGGCTGACGCCCGCCGAGGTGGAGCAGCGGGTCACCAATCCCATGGAGAAGCTGCTGTGGGAGATCCCCGGCGTGGAGTACGTCTACTCCACCTCCAGTCCGGGGATGAGCCTGGCTATCGTCAGGTTCTACGTCGGGCAGGACGAGGAGGACAGCATCCTCAAGACGTACAACAAGCTGTACGCCAACTTCGACCGCATTCCGGCCGGGGTCTCGCCGCCGCTGGTCAAGCCGCGTTCCATCGACGACGTACCCATCTTGTCGTTGACGTTTTGGAGCGATCGCTATGACGGCTTCATGCTGCGGCGCGTCGCGGCTCAGGTTGAGGGCGCGGTCAAGGAGATCCGCGACGTGGCGGAGACGCGGCTGCTGGGCGGGTTGCGCCGTCAGGTTCGCGTCGAGCTGCAGCCCGACCGCATGGCGGGGTACGGGGTGGCCCCGGGACAGGTCCTGCAGACCGTCCAGGCGGCCAATCACCAACTCGCCGCCGGCCGCCTGGCCGAAGGCAACCGCGATGTTCTGGTCGAGACCGGCTCGTTCCTCGCCACGGCAGAAGACGTCGGCGCGGTGGTGGTCAGTGGCCGCGACGGCCGTCCGGTCTACCTGCGCGATGTGGCCACGGTCATCGATGGTCCCGAGGAACCCTCGGCCTATGTCCGCTTCGGCGTCGGCCCCGCCGGCCCGGGTGATGCCGCCGGCACCTACCCGGCGGTTACTCTGTCAGTCGCCAAGCGCAAGGGCACCAACGCCATCGACATAGCCAACCTGGTCCTGGCCAAGGTCAAAGGGCTGGAGGGCACCGTGGTACCCGCCGACGTGCACATGACCGTGACTCGCAACTACGGCGAGACGGCCACCGAGAAGTCCAACGAGCTGCTCTTCCACATGGGGTTGGCCACGATCTCGGTGATCATTCTGGTGTGGCTCACACTAGGGCTGCGCGAGTCCGGGGTCGTCGGCGTGGCCATTCCCGTGACGCTTGGTCTGACGCTGTTCATTTTCTACCTGTACGGGTACACGCTGAACCGGATCACCCTCTTCGCCCTGATCTTCTCCATCGGTATTCTGGTCGATGACGCCATCGTCGTGGTCGAGAACATCGTGCGCCATTCGCGCCTGCCGGCCAATGCCGAGCGGTCGCTGACCGAGGTGGCCGTCGAGGCGGTTGACGAGGTCGGCAATCCGACCATCCTGGCTACTCTCACAGTGATCGCGGCCA
The DNA here is from genome assembly GCA_903893785.1 of uncultured Gemmatimonadota bacterium. Classification (GTDB taxonomy): domain Bacteria; phylum Latescibacterota; class UBA2968; order UBA8231; family UBA8231; genus CAITNQ01. Next base: position 26,103 of record CAITNQ010000280.1, on the reverse strand, counting down.
TCTTGCCCATGGCCTTTGTCGGCGGCCTGATGGGCCCGTACATGCGGCCCATACCCGTGGGTGCCTCAGCCGCCATGGTCTTCTCGCTGCTGGTGGCGTTCATCGTTACACCCTGGGCGGCGCGACGTCTGCTGGGGCGGGGTAGGGGTGGTCACCACGGCGCCAGCGGCGATGACTGGACGACGCGCCTGTACCGCCGTGCCATGGGGCCCCTGATCGCCCGTTCCCGCTCGCGCCTGGTTTTCCTGGCCGGCATGGTCGGGCTGCTGTTGATGGCCCTGGCGCTGGTGGCGATCCGCTTCGTGGTGGTCAAGATGCTTCCCTTTGACAACAAGAGCGAGTTCCAGGTCATGGTCAACATGCCCGAAGGGACCACGCTCGAGACCACGGACGGCGTCGCCCAGGAACTGGGGGCATATCTGGCGACCGTCCCCGAGGTGGTGAACTATCAGGTGTATTCGGGCACTTCGGGGCCGTTCAACTTCAACGGCCTGGTTCGCCACTACTTCATGCGGCAGGGGCCCAACGTGGCTGACCTGCAGGTGAACCTGGTCCCCAAGGGAGAGCGCAGCGCGCAGAGCCACGACGTCGCCAAGAGGGTGCGACCCCATCTGGTACAGATTGCGGCTCGTTACGGCGCGCGGATCGAGGTCGCCGAGGTGCCGCCCGGACCACCGGTGCTGCAGACGCTCGTGGCGGAGGTTTACGGGCCCAACTATGGCCGCCAGATCGAGGTCGCTGAGCAGGTTCGTCGCGTCTTCGAGACGACTCCGGGCGTGGTCGATGTCGACAGCTACGTTGAGGACCTCCAGCCGCGATATCGCCTGGTGGTGGACAAAGAGAAAGCCGCGCTTAACGCGGTGTCGACAGAGACCATCACCCAGGCGCTGTCCATGGCCGTCGGCGGCGCCAGTGCCGGGTTGGTGCACCAACCCGCCGAGACCGAGGACCTGGCCATCCTGCTGCGTCTGCCGCAGGTGGACCGGGCTAGCGTCGACGACCTGATCTCGGTGCGCATTCCCTCGGCCACCGGGGCCATGGTGCCACTGCGCGAGTTGGTGCGGGTTGAGGCAGTGCAGTCCGAGCGCAGCATCTACCACAAGAACCTGATGCCGGTCGTCTATGTCACGGCTGATGTCGGCGGGCAGTTTGAGAGTCCCGTCTACGCCATCATGCAGCTGGGCGAGGGCATCGACCGACTGGCCCTGCCCGAGGGGTACCGCATTGAGCAGTTCACCGCCAATCAGCCGTTCAGCCAGGAGCGGTTGGCGATGAAGTGGGACGGCGAGTGGCACATCACCTACGAAGTATTTCGCGATCTGGGTGCCGCCTTCGGCGCTGTCCTGATTCTCATCTACATCTTGGTGGTCGCCTGGTTCCAATCGTTCCTGACGCCGCTGGTGATCATGTCGGCCATTCCTTTCTCTCTGGTTGGCATCATGCCCGCTCACGGGTCGCTGTCGGCGTTCTTTACGGCCACGTCGATGATCGGCTTCATCGCCGGGGCCGGCATCGTGGTCCGCAACTCGATCATTCTGGTGGACTTCATCGAGTTGCGAGTGCAGCAGGGGATGCCCCTGGCCGAAGCCGTAGTGGATGCCGGCGCGGTCCGGTTCCGCCCCATGCTGTTGACCGCCGCGGCGGTGATTGTCGGCGCCTCAGTGATTCTCTTCGACCCCATCTTCCAGGGGTTGGCAATCTCGCTGATGGCCGGCGAGGTGGCGTCGCTGCTGCTGTCGCGGATGGCCGTGCCTGTGCTCTACTACATGATGGCCAAACGCCGCCCGACCGCAGCCGTCGGCGCCTGAGCGCGGAGGAATCTGGCAATGGAACCCATGCGGATCGAACGGATCGTGGCGGCGGTCGACTTCTCGGCCTGGACCCCGGCGGTGCTTGGGGCCGCGGAGTGGCTGGCCCGGGCCTACAGCGCCGCGGTCACCGCCATCCATGCGGAGATGTTCCTGCCGCCGCCCTACTTCACCGAGCGGGGCACGCAGGCCATGCGCGACGTACTGGCGGCGCAGAAAGACGCGGCGCGCGAATACCTGCGCGACACGACGCAGCGTTACCTGGGGGCAGGCGTGACCATGGAAACGCGCGTGGTCGAAGCCTCACCGGTGACCGGCGTGCTGGGGACCGCCAGTGACATCGGGGCGGGTATGATCGTTCTGGGCACTCACGGGCGCAGCGGGCTGAATCGGCTGCTGCTCGGTTCCGTGGCCGAGAACATCCTGCGGCAGTCACGGATCCCGGTCCTGTCCGTGCGACAGCAGGCGTGGGGGGTGCCCGGCCGGCCGGCCGTCACCCGTATCCTGTGCCCGGTCAACTACACGCCGGTGGCCATGGCGGCACTGGATTGCGCCGCCGATCTGGCCCGCCGAGTGGGCGCCGAACTGGTGGTCGTGACGGCCCCGGACGAGGGCGTGGACGGCGGACCGGCCCTGCCGAGCCGGGCGGACGAGGTATGTGCGGCGCTGCCGACCGACGTGCAGCAGCACTGCGCCTTCCGAGCCGTCGTGCGCCATGGCGCCGCTGCTGAGCAGATCGTGCAGGCGGCCGTCGACGAAGCCTGTGACCTGGTGGTGATCGGCGCGCAGCACCGACGCCTGCTGGAGGCGACCACGCTTGGGACCACTAGCGTGCGCGTCATGCGGCACGCGCCGGTGCCGGTCCTGGCGGTTACGCGCGAGGCGGCGAACATCATAGCCTGAAACAGGAGCAGCGTGGATGGAGGCGGCCGGACCCGGTGCAGCGGGCCCGGCCGTCGTGTGTCGGGCCGTGCGGCCGGGCGCGGCAGTGGCGGGCCGCACGGCCCGCGGAACGGCGCTGGCTTACCGCCAATCACCGTGCAGGCGCCACCCCCTGCTGACCCTCGCGAACGGCGGTTCGCAGTCGCCCGGCGGAACGCCCTCGTCCACCGCCAACCCCCGTGCAGGTGCGCCCCCTGCTGACCCTCGCGAACGGCGGTTCGCAGTCGCCCGGCGGAACGCCCTCGTCTACCGCCAACCCCCGTGCAGGTGCACCCCCTGCGCACCATCGCGAACCGCGATACGCAGTCGCCCGGCATGCAGCATCAGCGCCAACGTCAGTCGTGACAGGGCAAACAGCGCCGCGATGCGCAGCCAACGGCCGCGTCGGGTCCGCATGGCCACGACCAGTAACGCGACGGCGGCCACCAGGTCAATCGCCAGCGCCAACGGCAGCAGCAGGGGCAGAGGTATTCGGACACAGCGTCGGTTGATCTGCAGCGTGAACCAGAACGCCGGGGACATCAGCGGTCACTCGAGGCCGACGCGCACGCGGATGTTCTTGTCGCGGACCCGGACCAGATCGATCGGGTCCATGGCCTCCAACTCGTCAAAGGCTTCGTTCAGCTGCCCACGCAGGGCCTCCACATCCACGTCGGCATGCTTCTCGATCTCGCCTTTGACCGCCGGCAGCACTTTGATCGCCCAGCGCGCCAACCTGAGTGGCACCGTGACCTCTACCTTGGGTTCCTCGTCGCCGTCGTACACCAGCACTTTGATGGTTCGCGTGGCCATGGTTAGGCTCCTTCGTCAGTGGTCGCCCGGCCACGGTGGCCGGGCGAGAAGAGGCGAAAACGGCGATGGGTCGGTTGGTTCAGGGCCGCGTTGCGGTCGTCGACGGCGCCCGTGGCAGGTCCTGCCAGCTGAGTCCGAGGGCGACCCACGCAGCCCACCCTTCCACCAGGCCCTGCTGCAGCTGCGCCAGCGCCTGGCGCACCTGCCCGACGAGGGTCGCCGCGGCCAACTGCAGCACCCCGCGCGTGCCCCTGAATGCTTGGGCCAGTGGGCAGTAGAGGTGCAGCCAAGGGTCGGTAACGGCCACCGACAGCGCCCCGTCCAGGTCACTGCGCAGGTCGTCTCCCGTCCGCCGGAGTCGGTCGGCCGCAGTCCGGGCCTCGCATGCATCGATGGCCTGGCACCAAAGGGCCGGGGCCTGCGGTGGACCGGGAGCGCTCTCCGGCAGGCGGCGTAGCCGGCACTCCAGCTCGAACTCCTGGCGGCACGACCGGCAGTGCCGCAGGTGCCGGCCAAGAGCGGCGGCTGGGCCGGACTCCAGCGATCGGCCGGCATGGGCCTCCAACTGCAGTTGGGCGTCGATGCACGTCAACTCCATGGGGCCTCCTCAGGGCGTGCCGGCGGCGTCGCGACCCAGCCGGCGACGCAGCAGTTGCTTGGCGCGGAAAAGGCGGACCTTGACGGTCCCCAGCGGGATGCCCAGCACCTCGGCTACCTCTTCGTAGCTGAGCTCCTGGTGGTAGTGTAGCAGCACCACTGCCCGGTAGTCGGCGGGCAGCTCCGTCACCGCCTGACGCAGGGCCTGCTGCCGCTCGTCCAACTCCAACCGCGCCGATGCCGGCAGCTCAGCCGATGGCGGGTCATGCGCCAGGGGCGTCTCGCGCTGCTGCCGGAGCTGACGGCGACGGCCCCGCGCCCGGCATGTGTTCAGGGTGATGCGGTATACCCAGGTCGACAGCGCGCATTCACCACGAAACGCAGGCAAGGCCTCGACCAGGTTGACGAAGGCCTCCTGGGCGGCGTCCTGGGCCTCGTCGCCGGTGGCGCAGAAATGGTGCGCCAGGCGCAGTATCAGGTCGCCGTAGTCGCGCGCGATGGTTTCGGCCGCGAGCGGTACCAGCCGAGTGGGCCCCGAATGGCCGGGTGCCGTGTCGCGTTCCAGTTGCACCGGATTACCTCACCCGAGTCGGGGGGATTTGCCGCCGACTGTTAGGGTAAGTTGGTGCCGCGATTGTTTCGCCTGGGGGCAAAAAAGCGTTGCCCTGCCTCGCCGAGGCGGCCCGGGGCCGCCGGCGACACCGCGCCTCAGCCCCGGCTGGGCAGATCCGACAGGTCGTAGGGCGTCGACTGGTAGACGCAGTAGTTGAGCCAGTTTGAGTACAGCAAGTGGGCGTGCGAACGCCACGTAAACACCGGGTCGCGGCGCGGGTCGTCGTCGGGGAAGTAATTCCGGGGCAGATCGATCGGCAGGCCCCGGGCGACATCACGATCGTACTCGGCTTTGAGGGTCAGACGATCGTATTCCGGATGCCCGGTGACGAACACCTGTCGGCGGTCTTCGGACACGGCCATGTACACGCCGGCCTCGTCCGACACGGCCAGCAGCTTGAGGCCGTCGACGCGCTCAATGTCCTCGCGGCGTACCTCGGTGTGCCGTGAGTGCGGGGCATAGAACACTTCGTCGAAGCCGCGCAGCACCGGTTCCCGCGCGTCCAGGATGCGATGCGGAAACAGGCCGAACACCTTGTGTTCCACCGGGTACTTGGCGACGCCGAAGTGGTGGTGCAGGGCGGCCTGAGCTCCCCAGCAGATGTGCATGGTGGACCATACATTGGTTCGGCTCCATTCCATCAACCGAACCAGCTCTGACCAGTAATCCACTTCCTTGAAGGCCAGCGTTTCCACGGGCGCACCGGTCACCACCAACCCATCGAACCGTTCGTGCAGGACCTCATCCAGCGACTCGTAGAATGCGTCCAGATGCTCCAGCGGCGTATTCTTGGGCATATGAGTGCCCATGCGGATGAAGCGGACGTCCACCTGCAGCGCGGTGTTGCCCAGCAGGCGCAGCAACTGCGTCTCCGTGACGACTTTGGTGGGCATCAGGTTGAGCACGGCAATCTGCAGGGGCCTGATGTCCTGATGGATCGCCAGTTCGGTCGACATGACGAAGATGTTTTCGTCGGCCAGGATGCGGCTGGCGGGCAACTCGCTGGGGATGCGTACCGGCATGAGGTCCTCGGTGGTGGGGCGGGCGCGGGAGCGGTTCGGCGCGGTCGGCCGCGCCCGCGCGGGTCGGTTACCGAAACACAGTGGCATGGTGCTGCTTGTCAAGCGGCTGCCAATCCACGCGGCGGGACCGGATGGTGTGCCGAGGGGGTGTGGCCGGTTGGGCTGGACGGCACCGCCCCGGTTGGCGGCATCGGGGCCAACCCACGCGGCGGGGCCGGAGGACGTGCCGGCCGGTTCGCGTCACCGGACGCCATGGGACTGCACCAGAGCCGATCGACGCGTCCACTCGCCCTTGGGGCCTCGTTGGCTCAACCGCGGTTGGCCAATGGATCGGTGAGTGCCCCCCGCCACCACAGGATGTAGCGGGCTCGGTCCAGCGGCGAGACACCGCGGTAGGGCCGCACGACCCCCCATTCGGTGGGGCATTCCTGGTAGCCCCACAGCCGCGACGCCATCGCAGCCCGGCCGCGGGTCAGGGCACTCAGGCGGGTCGGCAGGTCCATGGAGGTCGCCAGCGGCACGCGGGCCCGCAGGGCGAAATGCTCGCCACTGATCGTGCCCGGGTCGGCCGCCCCGCGCAGTCGCGTGATCTCCGCGGTTACCCGGCCGACGTGCTCGCGTGGGCCGGTGATGGCGTATTCCAGCACCGGTTCCAGCAGCACCGTACCGGTCTGCACGAGTCCTTTGAGGATGGCCATGTTACTGGCCAGTTTGAAGTCCCCGGGGCGGCTGTGCAGGAGGTGGTGGTTGCCGCCCACCAGGGTGACGCGCACGTCGGTTACCTCCCATCCGAGCACCCCTTGGCGCAGCGCATCCGCCAGGTTCGAGCGGATCTCGTTCTGGTACTTGGCCTGGATATCGGCCAGGGCTACCTCCGAGGTATAAACCACGCCGCTGCCTCGCGGGCCCGGCTCAAGCCGGAAGCGAACGATCGCCCAGCAGGGTTTGGGCATGGTGTAGCTTTCCTCGCCGTAGCCCAGCGCGGCGGGCGTCTCCCGGTAGATGACCGCCGGCGGGGCGAAACGCGCCGACAGGCCGAAACGAACCTGCAGCACCTCGGTGAGGATCTCGGTCTGTATCGCCCCCATGATGCGGAGGTGGATTTCGCGTTCGGCCGGGTCCAGACGGCAGTCCAGGTGGGGGTCCTCGCTGGCCAGGGTCTGCAGCGCGGCGATGAGGGCCGCCCGTTCGCTTTCCTCGACCGGCTCGACCTGCACCGACAGCACGGGCTGAGCCAGGCTGTACCCGCCCGGCACCGGTGTCGGGTCGCCCAGCACATCGCCGATACGCACCTGTGGCAGGCCACAGACATAGCCGATATCACCGGCGCCCAGTTCGGCGGCGTCCTCGTACCGGTCCACGCCCAGTCGCTTGACCTGGGTCACCTGTTCCTCGCGCCCGGCCGTGCCGTTGGTGATCCGGTCGCGGTTGCGCAGCCGACCGGCGTATAGCCGGACCCCGGCCACGCGTCCCAGGCGCGGGTCATGGTCCAGGCGGAAGACCACGGCCGACAACGGTGCCGCCGCATCGCCTCCCGCGGCCGGTAGCAGGTCGACGATGGCGTCCAGCAGCGCTGGCATGCCAGCGCCGGTCTTGGCCGAACCACACAACACCGGGAACAGGCTGCCCGCGGCCACGGCGCGGCGCAGGGAGACGGACAGTGCCGATGCCTCTATGACCTCGTTGGCCAGGTACCGCTCCAACAGGGCGTCGTCTTGGGCGGCCGCGGCCTCGACCAGCTCGTTCCAGGCCCGGTCGCCCAGAGGGGTGGCGAACGCCGACTCGGAGCCCTCGTCGCGGGCAGCGTTCAGCGGGATCATGGCCGGCGACAGTTCGCGCCGGAGCGCGGCCAGCACCGCGGCACTGCTGGCACCGACCCGGTCGATCTTGTTGACGAACACTAGGGTTGGCAGTCGCAGGGCCCGCAGCGCTCGCCACAGCGTCTCGGTCTGCGCCTGCACGCCCTGGGCGGCGCACACGACCAAGATGGCGGCGTCGAGCACCCGCAGCGACCGCTCGACTTCAGCGGCGAAGTCGGCGTGCCCCGGGGTGTCGATGAGGTTCAGGCAGGTGTCGCGCCACATCAACGACAGCGTGCTCGCGCGTACCGATATCCCGCGCCGCCGCTCCACTGGCATGCGGTCCGAGGCACTGGTGCCGCGGTCAACGCTGCCGACCGCAGCAATCCTCCCGCCCAGGAACAGGAGCTGCTCGGTCAGGGTGGTCTTGCCGGCGTCCACATGGGCCAGGACGCCCAAGATACGACTGCGCCGTCCCGACGCCACCGCCGGTGCGGTCAGCATCGGTCGGCCTCCATCGGCGGGCAGTCAGCGCCATGGGCGCCGTCGGCGCGACACGGTTTGCGCGAGCCGACGGCGCGGGCAGCCGCCCGGCGGTGGCCGAGGGCGACGGCGTACGCTATAATCCGGCATCGTGCCACGAGTTTGCCCCGCCTTCTCGGGCCGCAGCCGAGCCCCTTCCCGACGTCAGTGGAGATCAACATGGCGCGCCAGAACATCATCCCGTGTCGGCCCAAGTGGAAAGGGACCATGACCGACCGGGAGCGCTTCAACAACCAGATGCATTACCGTCCCGTCGATCGCTGTTTCAACATGGAGTTCGGTTATTGGGAAGAAAACTTCCGTGAGTGGGACCTGTTCGTCGACCACGGCATCACCAACAACGGCGAGGCGGACCTTTTCTTCAACTTCGACCGTACGGCCGGCGCGGGCGGCAACGTGTGGATGAGCCCGCCCTTCCCCCACGAGGTGGTCGAGGAACGCCAAGATACCCGCGTCCTCCGCAACGGCGATGGGTTGCTGGCCGAAGTGCCGCGCGATGGCCACGACACCATCCCGCACTACATCCAGGCCTCGGTGGTCACACCGGAGGACTGGCGGCGCTGCAAAGAGGAGCGGTTCAGGCTGGACGATCCTGCCCGGCGCCTGGACGTGGAGGCCATCCGCCGGGCCCATCCGCCGGAGCGCGATTACCCGCTGGGCGTTTCCTGCGGCTCGATGATCGGCAAGATCCGCGACATGCTGACCTTCGAGGGGCTGGCCTACGCCTGTTACGACTACCCCGACATGGTCGAGGACATGGTCGAGACCTGCTGCCAGCTGGTCGAGCAGGCGCTCGATCAGCTCCTGCCCCACATCGACTTCGACTTTGCCTCGGGTTGGGAAGACATCTGCTTCAAGAATGGCCCCATCGTCTCCGTGGACTTCTTCCGCTCGGTAGTCATGCCGCGCTACCAGCGCCTGTCGCGCCGCCTGCACGCCGCGGGTGTGGACCTGTGGTGGATCGACTGCGACGGTGATGTGCGCCCCATTCTCCCCTATATGATGGAGGGCGGCGTCAACTGCCTCTTTCCCTTTGAGGTCAACGGCTGCGCCCATCCCGGTGAGTTACTGGCCGAGTATGGTCGCGATCTGCGTATCATGGGCGGCGTGGACAAGATCGAACTGGCCAAGGGGCCGGCGGCGATTAAGGCTTACCTGGAAACCCTGGTGCCCCTGGTGGAGCGCGGCGGCTACATCCCCTTCTGCGACCACCGCTGTCCGCCCAACGTCAAACCCGCCGACTACCTGTACTACCTGGATCTGAAGGAGCGCATGTTCGGGACCCCGTGAGGCGAATTGCCGGCCCGGTGGCGGCTGCCGGGCGGCTGGCAGACTGGACACCGGCCATGGAGGAGCGATGAAAATCACTGCCTTGGAGCGCACCACTGTTCGCGTTCCGTTCGTCCCCGGCATTCTGCCCGGTCCCGGTTACGAAGAGCCCGCGCCGGGCTATCCCGAGCCCCTCAGCGCCCGTTGTCAGGACATTGTGCGCATCCGCACCGATGCCGGCCTGACCGGGTTGGGCATGAGCGGGCCCTACTACGGCGTCCGCGAGCGGGAGTTGCCGCCGCTGATCGGGCGGGATCCGCTCTGCTGGGAACCGCGTGCGCTGCTCGGCGACACTTGGGACATGGCGCTCCTAGACCTGATGGCCCAGGCGGTGGGGTGGCCGCTGTACCGGCTGTTCGGCGGCCGCGTACGCCCGAGCGTTGCCGTCGATTACTGGATCTGCCGTATGAACCCGGAAGACTCGGCCGCGGCGGCCCGCCGGGCCGTGACGCTGGGTTTCGAGGGTATCAAGCTCAAGTGCAAGTGGGACGATCACAACACCGCCGATCGCGTTCACGCCATCCACGAGGCGGCGCCGAAGCTGAGGATTGTCCTCGACCCGAACGAGCGCTTCCACACCGTGGCAAACACCCTTGCTCTGGCGCGCGAGCTGGAGGGGTACGACGTGGTCTTCGAGGACCCGATCCCCAAGACCGACCTGTCGCTTTACCGGCAGCTGGTCGACGGCACCTCGATTCCCATCGCGCCCCATCTGCAGTCGGCCCGGCAGGTCATTGAGGCTGTCCATCTGGGCGCTGCCGACGCCGTTAACCTGGGCCCTTCGGGCTGGGGCTTCCTCGACCTGGCCCGCATCGCCGAAGCCGGAGGCCTGCCGGTGTGGCAGGCCTCCAATGTCGATCTGGGCCTGTTCGACGTCTGGCGGGCCCACGCCTCTCTGGCCTGCCCGGCGTGCACCTGGAGCAGCGATCTGTGCGGCAACTTCGTCCACGAACACAGTTTGCTGACCGAGCCGCTGGTCGTCGATGGCCACCTGCGGTTGAGCGATCGGCCCGGGCTGGGGGTTGAACTTGACGAAGACGCTGTTGCTCGCTATTCGGTGGCCGACTGAGCCCCGGCCGCCAGTCCGGGCGCCGGAACGGCCGACACCCCCACCAGGAGTCCGCCATGAACAACCAGGAACGTGTCGCGGCCGCCTTGCGCCACGAACAACCTGATCGGGTTCCGTACTGCATCGGTTTCACTGAGAAGGCCCATCGGGCGATGGTCGATTACTGCGGCGGTCCGGGTTACCTGGACGCGCTTGACAACTGCCTCCATGCGGTGGCCGCCAACCCGGGCCCGTTGGATCACTGGCTGGACCCCGATACCTGGCAGGATGAGTTCGGCGTGCAGTGGGACCGCAGTCGCGACCGCGACATCGGCAATGTGTGCAACTGCGTGTTGCCGACCCGTGACCTGGACCGCCTGGCCCTACCCGCACCGGATACGGCGGAGCGTTTCACCGGCTTCGGTGCCCGGGTGACGGCCGGGGCCGGGCGCTACGTTCACTTCTCCATTGGTTTCTCGCTGTTCGAACGCGCCTGGACGCTGCGGGGGATGGAGCAACTCTTCCTCGATATGGTCGAGGCCCCTGACTTCGTCGATGGTCTGCTCGACGCCATCTGCGACTACAACGTCGCCCTGGTGGAGCAGGCCGTGGCCTATCCCATCGACGGCGTTTACTTCGGCGACGACTGGGGGTCGCAGCGCGGGTTGCTGATGGGCCCCGGGCTGTGGCGGCGCTTCATCAAGCCTCGGCTGGCGCGCCAGTATGCCGCCGCCAAGACCGCCGGCAAGACCGTCATCATCCACTCCTGCGGCCAGGTGCAGGAGCTGTTCCCGGAGTTGATCGAGATCGGTCTGGACTGCTTCAACCCGTTCCAGCCGGAAGTCATGGATGTGTACGAGATGAAGCGGCAGCACGGCAGCCGACTGAGCTTCTACGGCGGCGTTAGTACCCAGCAACTATTGCCCTACGGCACGCCTGATCAGGTGCGGGCTGAGTGTCGGCGTCTGATGGCCGAGGTGGGCCGCGGCGGTGGCTACATCCTGGCCCCGGCACACGGCATCCCGGGTGATGCGCGCCCCGAGAACGTGCTGGCCATGATCGAGACCGTGAACGACCAGTAACGCCGGCGCGCCCGGGCGTCGGCCTCAGTCGTGCCCCCCACTGACCGGCCGGTGATGGGTGGGGCTGGGCCTAGGGTTCGATGGTGGCAAACCGCGGCGGGTCGGCAGCGGCACCCCGCACAGCAGGGGCTCGGTTGGCGCCCCGCCGCGCGGGGCAGGTGCAGCTTCGTGCTCGTCCGTCCTGGGCTCGGCCGCCCGTCCGTCTGGCTCGTGCTCGCCCCAAACGCGACAACGTCCTGCACACGTCGCTTCGCTGGGGCCGCGCCTGGGTTGCGGGGGCGGCCGATCGCCGTGCGCTGGTCGTGAAACCACGCGGCGGGGGCCCGGTTGGCGCCCCGCCGCGCAGTGGACCGGCTACTTCGTTCCCGTAGCGGTGCCTTCGGTCTTGGCGCCGGCCGCAGGCGTGGCGCCGCTGCGCCCGGCCTGACGTCCTCCGGGACCCGGGGCCTCTTTGGCTGACAGCTGCTTGAACTGCGTCATCTGCTCGGGCGTCAGGATCTTGGCCAAGCCCTCCTCAAAGGCGGCTCGCCTTGCTTGCCTCGCTTCGGGTGTCGGCCGTTCGCCGCCGGTCGCCGCTGGTTTCTGGGCTTCCTCCAGCTTGGCGATGGCCGCCTTCTGTTCGGCCGACAGGTTGAGTTGGGCCCAGATAGCCTCCATCCGCTGGGCGTGACCTCCCCCGGGCCCGCGCTCGGGTCGGCCCTCGCGTTTGGGCGGCGACTGGGCCGGCGGGGTCGCGGTTGACTGGGCCGTTACCGCACCGGCCACGACCATGCTCGAGGCCACCAGGGCCAGCAGAACCTGACGGACGTTCATGGAACCACCTCCTGCAGATCGGGTGAGGGGACCGCGGCGGCTTGTGGTCCGCGATGCCGTTACCCATCAGACGCCCGTGGCGCGGCCGAGTTGGCTAGTACGTGTACGGGAATTGTAGCACCGTGTAACGGCCGCCCTGGTTCACACCTTCTCCGGCACGAGCCGGACGCCGCAGACAGTGGGCCCCAGTTCGGCCGTCGCGTCGCGCTCCTCCAGTTCCAGGACCAGTTCGCGTTCGCCCGCCGTGCCCAGGCAGACGATGCCCAGGTCGCTGTCGGCGGCGTGCCACCGGTTGACTGTCTCGTCCTCGATCAGGTCCTTGGCGCCCACCCATCCGGTGAGTCGCTGGCCGTCGATGGTTGCGGCCATTCGGTGGTCACCGTACAGGCGCGTGACCGCGCCGCGCGGCACAAAGCTGTGGGCCCGCTCGCGGTCCATGAAGGACTGGACCAGCACGCGATAGGTCCCCGGATGGCGCAGGCGCAGGGCCCACCGCAGGCGGGTGGTGGGCGAAGTCCAGTTACCGATGGAGCCGGCTCGTTCGAGTTGCGCCGTGCCGTCGCCTTCCAGGCTGGCTAGATGAGCGGGTAGGGCCAGCCCGCCGTCAGGTTGCTGCACGGGCAACGGATCCACGGAGATGTCGTCGGCCAGGTCCAGCGCCACGACCGTCACGACCGGGTCGGGGGCGACTGCGGGCAGAGCCAGCTGCAGCGTGTGGTGATCCGTGGCCGCGTCGTGTTCCTGCCGGAACGCCACGCGCTGGCGGCCGTCAGCCAGCAGGCGCACGGCGCGCACGCGACTGCGCAACCCGGCCAGGGCGAAGTCGCCGCCCGGCCAGTTGAAGAAGTGCAGGTAAAGGTGACCCGGACGACAGGTGACCCGGCCCCAGGGGAAGTCCCCCGGGAAGGGGCTCTGGGCCGTGCCGTAGATGCTCTCCCCGTGAATCTTCAGCCACTGACCCACGGCATTCAGCCGTTCGACGCTGGGCGTGGGGATCAGACCCTCGCGCGTCGGGCCCACGTTCAGCAGGTAGTTGACGCCCTTGGAGGCGCACTGAACCATCAATCGGATGAGGTAGCCTACCGACTTCCAGTTGTGGTCATAGTGCTTGTAGCCCCAGGTGTCGTTGAGGGTGGCGGGGGTTTCCCAATCGCCGCGCACCCGGCCGGCCGGAATCTGGTTGTCGCCCAGGCTGCCGTAGTCGCCGGCATCGTGGCCCACCCTGCCGCTGACCAGGCAGTCGGGCTGCAGCGAGTGCACCAGTTCGCGCAGTTCGTGGCTCTGCGTGCGGCTGACCGCAGCGGGCACATCGAACCAGATCAGTCCCACGGGGCCGTATTCGGTCAGCAGCTCGCGCAGCTGCGGCTTGGCTTTGTCTTCCAGATAGCGCGCAAAAGCCGCCTGCCTGACCTCGGGCGCTGGCGGCGCCTCGGCTTCTTCCCAATGGCCGCTGCCGCCGGGAGCATGCCAGTCCAGGTCCTGCGAATAGTAGAAGCACAGGCGAATGCCGTGCCGCTGACAGGCCGCGGCCAGCTCGCGCATGGGGTCGCGCCCGAAGGGCGTGGCATCGACAATGTTGTACGGGTTGGCCGACTTGAACATGGCGAACCCGTCGTGGTGCTTGGCGGTGATCACCAGGTACTTCATGCCGGCGTCGCGCGCCAGGCTCACCCAAGCCTCGGCGTCGAAGTCCACCGGGTTGAACTCCGCGGCAAGCTTCTCGTAGTCGCGCACCGGGATGTGGGCGCGGTGCATGATCCACTCACCGATACCCGGCACGCGCTGCCCGCGCCATTCGCCGGCCAGCACCGCGTACAGGCCCCAGTGGATGAACATGCCAAAGCGTGCTTCGCGCCACCAGCTCAGGGGGTCCGTGCCATCGGTCATTTTGACGTCCTTGGTCAAGGCCGCGGCCCGCGCGTCAACGCAGCGCCGCGAGCAGGCGGTCGATGTCGTCGTGGTCATTGTACACCGAAGGCGACAACCGCAGTTTGTTGCCGAAACGCATCGCCACATGGATGCCCGCCCTGCGGGTCCGCTCCAGGGTGGCGGTGGGGTCTGGCGAGGTGAAGGCGCAGATGGGGCTGTCCTGGGACGGCGGCGTGATTGAGGTGTAACCCAGTGCCGGCAGTTCCTGCTGCAGACGATCCGTCAGGGAGCGCACATGGGCGCGAATGCCGGGCACCCCCAGACGCAGAATGTAGGCCAGACTCTCCTGTGAGCTGAGAAGACCTTCGTAAGAAGGATAGCTTACTTCGTACTGTGCCGGACCGGCGGTGGGGTTCCAGGAGATTGCCGGCAGGTGGGGGTCGGCCGCCGCCGTCCACGGCTGGTAGTTGAACTGCACGCCGCCCGAGGGTTGGCTCGGTCGGACGACCTGGCCCTGCAGGTCCGCGCGCACGTAGAGGAACCCGAACCCCTTGACGCCCATCAGCCACTTGAAGGTGGAGCAGGCAGCCAGGTCGATACCCATGTCCTTGACGTCAATCGGTACGGCGCCGGCGGCCTGGATAATGTCGGCATAGAGCAGCGCCCCGTGATCGTGGGCCACTTGGCTGATGGCCCGCACGTCGGCCACGGCGCCGTTCACGTTCGAGACCAGTGAGATCGCCACCAGTCTTGTCTGTCGGTCGACATGGCGGGCTAACTCGTCCACGTCGTAGCGCCAGTCACGGTGCCGCGCGATGCGCACGTCCAGGCCATTCTTCCGCCTGACTTCATAGTTGTACAGCGACGGAGCGTAGTGCAGGTCGTGGGTGACGACATTGCCGTCGCCGAGGAACTCGGCCATGCCGTTCAGCAGATTGCTCTCGCTCTCCACGGTACTGCGGGCATAGGCCACCTCCTGGGGGCTGGCATGGATCAACTCGGCGAAAAGGTGCCGCGAACGATCGCGCGGCCCGGCCCAGGCGGGCCACCAGGGCTCGCCCACGTCGTGAAGCAGCCAGTCGGCGTAGCGGTGCAGTGCGGCCGCCGTGTGCACGCTGACCGGGTGTGATGACGCATGGTCGAGGTACACAGCGTGGCGCGTGCGGGGGAAATCGGCGCGAATCGCCGCCAGGTCTAGTTCGCTTCGTGAGTGCAATCCGGACTCCTTGATGGACGCTGGGCCGGTAGGGCAGCCAAACCGGGGCCCTGGGCCATGACCCGGATGACCGACGGCACGGGCAGTGGGCGGGGGTACTTTCGGCCGCCTCGATCATGCCGTCAAGCACGGCTCAGTACCGGCGCTTGAGTGTCCCTGGGGGGGCGGTGCCGCCTCGGCCCCGGCCTCGGGCGCGGCCTGCGGGGCGCGCCGGCGCCGTGAACACGCCTTGACAAGTCGGCCCACGGCGGGCTTTGTAGAGGCTGGACCCTGTCCGGTGTGGGTGGCGTCCCCGGGTATGCGCCTCGCCTCGTGTGGCCCCCTGAACGACTGCCTATGAACCCGCTGCTCGTTCCCGTCGCCGTTCTCGGCGTGCTGGTGGTGATGCTGGCCGTCGCCGTGTGGCTTCTGTGGCGGCGGGCGCGCCGCCTGGGCCCGGGGTTGGACGAGGTAGCTGAGGATGTCCTCAAGGAGCTCTATCACCTCACCCGCCAGGGCGAGGCCGTCAGGCGCGACGATCTGGTGCGCGTGGCAGGCCTGCGGCCGGACCGCTTTGACGCCGTGTGGCCCGAACTGGTCCGGCGTGGCTGGGCCGGCGGCCCCACCGACGCGCTGGCGGTACTGCCGGCGGGCGAGCGCCGGGCCGTCGATCTGATCCGGGCGCACCGACTGTGGGAACGTTACCTGGCCGAGCACGAAGGGCTGCCGCTGGCGTCGCTTCACGCGGAAGCTACGCGGCGCGAACACCTGACGACCCCTGAGCAGGCCGACGAACTGGACGCCCGGATGGGGTTCCCGCGTTTCGACCCCCACGGCGACCCCATTCCCCCCCGCGGCGGTGTCACAGCCGGACACGCCAGCGGTGTGCCGTTGCTGCGCTGGCCCCTGCACACCCCCGGCATCGTCGCCCACGTCGAAGATGAACCGGCGGCCCTGCTGGCCCAGATGGCTCTGCTGGGCATTACCCCGGGGGCGCAGGTCGAGGTCGACGAACGCACGCCGGGGCGGCTGCTGGTATGGAGCGGCCGCCAGCGCTTGCCGTTGTCGCCGGCGGTAGCGGCCCAGGTGTTCGTGGTCGAGGCACCTCCCAGCGCCCTGCCGCTGTCTGAAGTGGAGGTGGGGCAGGCGGCCGTGGTGGCGGGTTTTGACCAGACCGGCGCCCAGCCGGGGCAGTGGCCAGCGGTCTTGGTTCCCGGGGCCGTCATCGCCGCTGTGCGCCTGGACCCGTTGGGTGATCCGGTCGTGTACCGCATCAGTGGTCAGGAAGTTGCCCTGTCGCGCATCCAGGCCAACCGGGTGCTGGTGGAGCGCGACAGTGTGCGCGACGCCGCCCTGCCGCGGCGGCCGTGGCTGGCCGAAGAGCTGGCGCGCCTGCGCGATCTCTTCGTGCGCTACGGCAGCCTGGCGGTGGTCCGTCGCTCGCTGGTGTTCTTCGGTCCCGCCTTCGTGGTCAGCGTCGGCTACATGGACCCGGGCAACTGGGGCACGGACATCGAAGCCGGCGCGCGCTTCGGCTACCAACTGCTGTGGGTGATCCTGGCCGCCAATCTGATGGCCATTCTCATGCAGGTGCTGTCGGCCAAGCTGGGCATCGCCACGGGCAAGTCCCTGCCCGAGGTGTGTCGGAACCACTACCCTAGATGGCTCAGCGTCGGGCTGTGGACCACGGCAGAACTGGCCATTCTGTCGACGGATCTGGCCGAGATCCTCGGCGGCGCCGTGGGCCTCAATCTGCTCTTCGGCCTCCCGCTGCTGCCCGCGGGCGTATTGGCCGGGGCTGCTACTACCGGTATCCTGCTGCTGGAGCGTTACGGTTTCCGCAAGGTGGAGTTTGCCATCATCGGGCTCATCGCCGTGATCGGCTTTGTGTACATGGCCGAAGTCTGGCTCGCCTCGCCGCCCTGGGGCCAGGTGCTCCACGGACTGCTCACGCCCTCGCTGCCCATCGGGGCCAGCCTGGTGGCGGTGGGCATCGTCGGCGCCACAGTAATGCCTCACAACCTGTATCTGCACAGCTCGCTGATCCAGACGCGGGTGCGCTCCAGCGACTCGGTGACCCGCAAGCGCGCCACGCTGCGCCTGGCCATTGCCGATGCCGCGGTGGCCCTGAACGGGGCCTTCTTTGTCAACGCGGCCATCCTGGTCATGTCGGCCGCCGCGTTCTCCGGCGATCGCATGGCCGACTACTCGCTGGCCACTGCCCACCAAACCCTGGTGCCGGTATTGGGCACCTTCGCCGCAGTGGCCTTCGCGGTCGCTCTGCTGGCTTCGGGATTGTCTTCGTCGACGACCGCCACGCTGGCCGGGCAGGTGGTTATGAAGGGGTTCATCGACCGCCACCCGGCCATAGTGTGGCGGCGCCTGGTGACCCTGGTGCCGTCCCTGGTCGTGCTCGCGTTGGGCGTCGAACCGTTGCGCATTCTGATCCTTTCCCAAGTCAGCCTGTCGTTCCAGTTGCCCTTCGCCATGGTGCCGTTGGTGCTGTTTACCAGCAACCGGGCGGTGATGGGTGAGTTCGTCAACACGCGCCTGGTGCAGGCCCTGGCCTGGGTATCGACGGCGATCATCGTCGGTCTCAACGGGTTCCTGCTCAGCCAGGTCCTGGCGGGCTCGGCCGGCTGAAGCCACGCCGGCAAGGAGGGCCAATGACAATGGGCGGATACCGGCGCGAGTTGGGCCTGTTTTCGGCTACCATGCTCATCGCCGGCTCGATGATCGGCTCTGGGGTCTATATTGTCGCGGCCGACATGGTGCGCGTGGGCGGCAGCGGTGCCTTCCTCCTGCTCGCCTGGGCGCTGACCGCAGGTCTGACCGTGTGCGGGGCGCTGTCGTACGGCGAACTCGCCGGACTCTTCCCGGCGGCCGGGGGGCAATACACCTACCTGCGACGGATCTACGGTCCGCTGACGGGTTTCCTGTACGGCTGGACCTTCTTTGCGGTGATCGAGTGCGGCACCATCGCCGCGGTGGGGATCGCTTTCGGCAAGTACCTGGGAGTTTTCCTGCCCGGCGTTAGCGACAGCCGTTGGTTGGCCGGGCCCTGGCATGTGCCGGCCTGGGAGCCGTTCACGGGTGTCGTGGTGGGGCCCTATGACCTGGGCGTGACCACCGCGCGCCTGATCGGCATTGCTACCATCTTCGTGCTCACGGCGGTCAACGCCGGCGGCGTCGCGCTGGGCGCACGGGTGCAGAACGTCTTCACCGTGACCAAGATCGGCTGCCTGGCGGCGCTGGTGGGGTTGGGCTGGCTGTTGGCGCCTGCCGTGGCCCCGGCAGCGGCCGCCCCGGCCGCGAGCGCCTCAGCGCTGCCTTTCATTGTCGCCCTGCTAGTGGTCCAGACCGGCAGTCTGTTCTCGGCCGATGCCTGGAACTCCGTCACCTTCATTGCCGGCGAAGTCAAAGAGCCGCGCCACAATCTGCCGCTGTCGCTGCTGATCGGCACGACCCTGGTCTGCGCCCTGTACGTGGCGGCCAATGGGGCGTACCTGCGCCTGTTGGGGCCGACCGGGATCGCCGCGGCCCCGGCTGACCGGGTCGGCAGTGCGGCGCTGGCGGCCCTCTTCGGTCCGATCGGTGAAGCCGTGATGGCGGGGGCGATCTTGATCAGCGTCTTCGGCTGTCAGAACGGCCTGGTGCTGTCGGGCGCGCGCGTGTACCAGACGATGGCCGTCGACGGCCTCTTCCTGCCGCAGGCGGCGCGCTTGAACCGCCGCGGCGTACCGGCTCTGGCCCTGACGGTGCAGGCCGGTTGGGCCAGTGTCCTGGCCCTTACCGGGACCTATGGCCAGCTGCTGGACTACGTCATCTTCGCGGCGCTGTTGTTCTACTTCCTGACCGTGCTGGGCGTGATCCTGCTGCGCCGACGTCATCCGGAGTGGGAGCGCCCCGTGCGGGTGCCGGGTTACCCCTTCCTGCCCGTGGCCTACCTGGTCGGCGCTCTGGCCATCATGTTGGCGCTGCTGGTGTACCGACCCGCCTTTACCTGGCCCGGGCTGGTTGTGGTGGCCTTGGGCACGATCGTCTATGCCCTGGCCAAGGCGTGGTCACCCGGACCCGGCCGTGTCGGCGCCGGGTCGGCACCCGTCGAGTGACACCGTTCGCTGCGAGCCAGGCGGATAACGGGAACCTCGCGGCCGCGGGGTACGCCATCGCGCCCTGCCGCGGGCGCCGTCGCCGACCCGGGCGACGTCAGGCCAGACGCGTCAGCACCTGGAACAGGCGATAGGCCTGCAGCATGTCGGCGGCGGTGACGCTCAGTCGCCGGCGATCGCGGCGGACCCCGGGCAGGATACCGGCTCGGTCAGTCAGGTCCGAGGCATTGAACTCTACCGTCAGCTCGATGGGCGGGGTGACCCGCCACGGCGACGGACAGGACCCCTGGCGCAGCCGCTCGGTGGCGCGGGCGGCTGCGGTGCGGATGAGGGGCGCAGTTGCGGCCGGCGGCAGGCACTCGGCACTCATCCGGCCGGTGGCGGTTTTGACGGCGGCCGTCTCCAATTGCGCTCCCAGAAGCTCGGTGCCCTCGGCACAGGCTGCCCGGCATCCGGCTAGGGCGATCACGGGCACGCCGAAATGGCCGCAGACGGCCGCATTGAGGCCGATCTCGCCGACCTCGGTGCCGTTCAGCCAGACGCCGGTGGCGGCGCCGATCCAGGTGTGGTCCAGAATGGCGGCCGGCGTGCCGGCCTTGGCGTGGTAGCCGACAAAAATCACGCCGTCAGTGCCGGGGCCGACGCCCTCAACCATCGACAGAGGACGTGGGCCGCCGCTGTGCAGACGGGCCCGGACGTCCAAGTCCTCGATCAGGACATTGCGGCCGCTGCCGTGGCCATCGCTGACGACAACGTCCGTGGCCCCGCCGTCGCAGGCGCCCGCCACGGCGGCATTGATGTCACCGGTCATCAACTGGCGGAAGCGCGCATATTCGGTGTGCGTGGCGGTGGTGTGGTCCCAGTGTACCACGCCGGTGATGCCTTCCATGTCCGCGGCGATTACGATGCGCATCGTCGATCCGTTGGCTGGGGGAACGGCGGGGGGCCGCCGGGGCCGTGGGTGCCGACTCCGGCAGGGCCACAACCTCATCTTCTCTATCTGGTCTCCCTGGTCTGCCTGGGCGCCGTCAGCCGCCACGGGTCCGGCTTCGGGGGCGGGCGTCGTTACCGACTGAGCGCGGCCCGATGGCCCGCCGAAGGCTCCTGCCAGTGCCTCAACCGCAGCGCCATGGCGTCGGCGGCGGGGCCTGCAGGGCGGCCGCCGGCACCCGGTGCGGGAACATCCCCAGGTGCTCGGGGCTGCGGGCCGGCTCTGCCCATACCCAGGCGGTCTCGCAGTATTCAGGGCTGCCGTGGGAGGGCGGTGCCGCGTCAGGGCGGCTGAGGTAGTCGTTGCGTGGCCAGACAGCCCAGTGCTCGAACACCCAGCCCGAGAACATGTAGTCGCGTACAAAGGCCTTTATGTAGTCGTTCTGAGCGTCGAACCCCGGGCCGGTCGCGGCCAGGCGGCCGGCTTCGGGACCGGCCACGGCCAACTCGGCCACCGACAGGGGTACTCCATCACGGACGAATACCGTGTCAGTGTTGGCGTCCACCTGGCACCACTTGCCCCACTTGTCGCTCCAGACTTCGGCGACAAAGTGACCGCCGTCGTGCAAGCCGCTGCCCTTGCAGCAGACGTTCCGGGCAGCCACTCCCAGCGCCAGCGCGGCGGTGGCGAAGAATACCCCGTAGTGCACGCACATGGTGATGGGATGGGGTTGGACAAAGCCGCGGTCGGCGCGTCCCCAGGCCAAGATAGTGGCCGCATCCCAGGGCGCATACTCCACGCCGTGGCTGGTGTTGCGGTACTGCCATTGCCCCGATACCCACGTGGCCAGGGCACGGGCTCGGTCCCAGGGATCCGGGACCGTTGCGACGGCCTCGGGCAGGCAGGCGCGAAGCCGGGCCAACGCTGGGCTGGCCGGATCTTCCCAGGCGAAAACGGGCGGCGCCGGCGGGGGCGCAGCGCCATCCGCCACTCGCGCCCGCACGATGTATTCGCCACAGCTGGCCAGACGGGCTCCCATGCGGGTGTGCCGCCAGGTTTCCCCACCGTCCAGTGACAGGCCGCTGTGCTGCGGCTCGTACCCGGTTTCCATGGCCAGCACCCACCCGTCCAGGGCGGTGTTGTCGGACCACAGGATGATCTCGTTCATGCCGGGACGAAGCGTTCCGGCCGCCAACTCCAGGGCGTACCACGAGAGGCAGGCAGATTCCCGGGGCGGAACCAGGAACTGGGCGTCGTTGACGCGCACGCACAACGGCACGGCGCAACCGGAGAAACTCGCCCCCAAGATATACAGCGTCGCCGGCCCCTCGGCGACCGGCAGATGCAGGGTCTTGCGAGCCTGCCGACGCGCCGACAGTGCTTCGTACTGGAGGTAGTCGCAGAAACCCTGCTCGCAATAGGAAAGCACGGACATGGTGGCCTCGTGGTGGCGGCGTTTCACTGCCAGGCATCGCGGAGTTGGCCGATCCACTGCAGTTGGTGCAGGCGGCTCAACCCGTAGTAGTGGAAAGAATGATGGCGGACGCCCAGGCGGCGCGCCAACTCGACCTGCTCGCGCAGATCATCCAGGCGGGCGAACCCGCGTTGGTTGTGCATGATTTCAGGCTCGGCCCAGCCTGGCGCCGTGGCGATGTCCGCTCGCAGGTTGGCCTCGCGCGCCGCGGGATCGGCGCCGCGCACGCCGACGCTGACCCGCTTGAGCTGCGGGTGAAGAGGGCGCGTGTCCAGGCCGTAGAGCACGTCGCGGGCGGGCTGCGGGCCAAAAGGCATGAGGGCCGCGCCGGTTTTGGCGGTTCGCGCCTGTACCTCCTGGTATAGCGAGGTGACGGTGTCGCAGCGCACCTCCAAATAGGGCCACAACTGCCCCGCCAGGGCATTGCCGGCCCACTCGGCGTCGGCCGGTCCCATGTCCCAGGCCTCGGGATGGCGCGCCAGGTTGGCCGCCACGGATTCGCACACTGCCCGCCGCAGTGGCAGGGGGTCCAGGCCGGCCTCTCGGGCTCGGTGCAGGCATGAACCACAGAAGCAGAGGCCCAGCAGGAACTGATCGCGTGGGCTGGGCGTGGGGTCGGCACTGCCGATCACGGCTCCGTAGTTCCAGCGGCCATAGCCCAGGGACTCGTGCCGGATCCCGTCGCCGCCATAGGTCTCGAGCAGCTCGTCGACCAGGGCCAGGTCATAGCCGCGCACGTCCGGGTTGGCAGGGCATAGGCAGGCGCGCTGGCGCTCGCCGAAGGCATCGACGCAGCAGGCCCCCGGGTACGCGCGGGCCAGGCTGTGGCTGAAGTGGAAGACCACGAAGAAGAGCACGCCCCAGTCGCGGCGCCGGGCCGCGTCCACGATGTTGGCGAGGTACCCGCTGGTGTCGACATTGTCTCCCGGGATCGGACGCAGGCAGGTGCCCCGCCAGCTCGGGTGCTGTGCGGTGAGGAACACCGAGCCCTCGTCCCAGCGCACCGGATGGCGGGGGTTGCGTGGCAGCACGAAGGTATTGGCGTGATAGGCGGCGGCCAGGAAGAGCTCGTTCAGGCCGCACACGTCGCCGAGGGTAGCGAAACAGCGGTCGATGCCCTCGTCGGTGATGTCCCACGGATGGATGTAGATGCCGCCCGAAGCGCCCTTCTTGAGCATGGGTCCGTTCCCCTGCAGTTGCGTGGCGGTTGGCCTGAAGTTGGGCCGCCGCGGTCCGCGCGCCCATCAGCCGGTCGGCCGGCTGGTCCTTACGCGGCTAGCGGGCCGCTGAACGGGCCGCCAATATAGATCCATGCTGCGGTACGCGCGAACCGGCGGCAGACGGCCGGCCGCGGCGCCGCGCCGAGGAGAAGACCATGCGCATCACGGACATTGACGCTTTCGACTGCCTGCCTCCCTATCCGGAATTCAACGCCCGCGTACTGGCGCGCTACCACGGCCCCGCCATTCAGCGCCGCACGGTCCTGTTGGTGCGCACCGACACGGGTCTGGAAGGATGCGGGGAGTCCTGGGGCACGCTGGACGCTGAACCCCTGCGGACCCGGTACCTGGGCAGCAGCCCCTTTGACTGGGTCAACGCCGAGGCCGACCTGGCCATGAACATGGCGCTCTACGACCTGATGGGCCAGCACCTGGGCGTGCCGGCCTGGAAACTGATGGGGCCGCAGGTCCGCGCCTGGATACCGGTGGCCTACTGGACCGTGTCGCAGGAACCGCAGGCCATGGCAGCTGAGGTCCAGCGGGCGGCGGCCCTGGGCTACCACTGGCTCAAGTACCATGTGGACGAAGTGCAGAACGTGCTGGCTCAGGCGGCGGCCATGCAGGCCGTGGCGCCGGTGGGGTTCAAAGTCCACTTCGATTTCAACGCGGCCCAGGACTGCTACACCATGGGGGCGCTGTTGGGCCAGTTGGAGCAGATGCCGATCGCCGGCCGCTTCGAGGACATTCTGCCCGCCACCGACGTCGAGGGGTACCGCCTGCTACGTCGGCGCCTGCGCTTGCCGGTCATTGTGCACCATGGACCGCCGGAGGTGATGCTGCAGGGGATGTGCGACGGGTACATGGCCGGCCATGCCCCGGTGGGGCAGGCCATGCGGGCGGCAGCCCTGGCTGAGGCGACCCATTGCCGGCTGATGCTGCAGCAGTGCGGCGGGACCATCAACCGCGCCTTCCTGGCCCACGAAGCGGCGGTGCTCCGTCCGGCCACCCTGGATCACGTCGACTTGGGGCACCTGTGGGCCGACGATGTCACCTGCCAATCATTGCCGGTCGTCCACGGTTCGGTGGCGGTCCCCTCCGGACCGGGCCTGGGCGTGACCGTGGACCGGCAGCGGCTCGCGCAGTGGTGCGCGGCGGCGCCGGTCGACCCTGGCCGGTTCCTGGTCCGCGTACGGTATGCCGACGGTCTGACGCTTTACCTGCGGCACGATCCTGGCCGTCCCGGACACACCGATGACCTGCGCTACCAGGCCCGCCTCCACGGTTACCAGGCGCCTGCCTACCCGCCGGCCTACGCCAATCCGCTGAGCGCCGATTTCTGGGACGAGCCGACACCTCAGTTCGAGCAGCTCTGGCAGCAGACCGGGGCAGGTCCGGTGTGGGTCAGCGCCACGGCCGCGACTGAGGTCGTTCAGCCCGCCTCCAGTTCCTCCCAGCGGGCGTAGGCCTGGACGAGGTCGGCCTCAATCTGCTTCAGGCGGGCCGTCAACCGCGTTACCTCCTGGCTGGCGCCCTGGTACAACGTGGGGTCGGCCATGGCGTCCGTGAGTTCTGCCTGTTCGGCCTCCAGGGCTTCGATGCGGTGGGGCAGTTCCGCCAGCTCGCGGCGAGCTGCCTCCCGTGCCTGTTGCTGGCGGTAGGTGGGCTTGCGTACCTCCGCCGCGCTCGGGTCGCGGCGCGGTCGCGCGGGAGGTGCCGCCGGGGCGGGCGGCGCGGCGGGCGCCGCCGTCTTCGACCAGTCAGCGTAGCCGCCGACGATCTCCTTGACCTGGCCTTGACCGTCCAGGACCAGGGTACTCGTCACCAGATTGTCGAGGAAGGCGCGATCGTGGCTCACCAGCAGCAGTGTACCCGGGTAGTCGAGCAGCAGGTCCTCAAGCACCTCCAGCGTTTCGACATCCAGGTCATTGGTGGGCTCATCCATGACCAGCAGGTTCGCCGGGCGTGCGAACAGACGCGCCAGCAGCAGTCGATTGCGTTCGCCCCCTGACAGCGCCCGCACGGGCACCTGAATCCGCTCGCGCGAGAACAGGAAATCCTCGAGGTAGCCGATGCAGTGGCGACGGCGTCCATTGATGGTCACCACTTCGGCCCCCTGAGCAACGTTGGCGATCACCGACTGGTCCTCGTCGAGTTGGCGGCGCAGTTGGTCGAAGTAGCCGACGGACAGGTTGGGGGCCCGTTTGAGGCGACCGGCGGCGGGCTCGATCTCGCCCATCAGCAGCCGCAGCAGCGTCGTCTTGCCGGACCCGTTAGGCCCGACGATGCCCACCCGGTCGCCGCGCTGCACGGCAAGGTTGAAGTCCCTGCACACGGCGGTGGTGCCGATGGTGCAGGCCAAGCCTTCGGCCTCCAGCACGAGCTTCCCCGACTGGCGGTCCGCCTGCACCTGCATGCGGACGCGGCCGGGTTGCTCGCGCCGCTGCTGCCGCAGGGCGCGCAGACGCTCCAGGGCCTTGACGCGGCCTTCATTGCGCGTGGTACGGGCCTGGGTGCCGCGACGGACCCA
Source organism: uncultured Gemmatimonadota bacterium (assembly GCA_903893785.1). Lineage (GTDB taxonomy): Bacteria > Latescibacterota > UBA2968 > UBA8231 > UBA8231 > CAITNQ01. The sequence goes on along the minus strand of CAITNQ010000280.1, from coordinate 387 downwards.
CTGCTCCTCCTGGGCCAGCTTGCGGTCGAACTGGGCATTCTGGTCCCGCTCGGCGGCCAGCAACGCCTCCTTGCGCTCCAGGAAGACGCTGTAGCGGCATTTCCAGTCGTACAGACGGCCGCGATCCAGTTCGACGATGCGGCGCGCCAGTCGCTGCAGGAATACACGGTCGTGGGTGACGAAAACGAGCGTACCGCCCCACCGCACAAGGAAGGCTTCCAGCCACTCAATGGCGGCAATGTCGAGGTGGTTAGTCGGTTCGTCCAGCAGCAGCAGGTCCGGGTTGCCCACCAGGCCCCTGGCAAGCAGGACCCGCCGCCGCGTGCCCGCCGACAGCTCCTCAAACGTTGCCGCCCCGTCCAGTTCCATGCGCGACAGGACCTGGCA
>CAITNQ010000279.1 GCA_903893785.1 uncultured Gemmatimonadota bacterium | reverse complement strand
CGTGGCCTCGACCTGTTTGCCGAACGGCAGATTGGCCAGCACCACGTCGATACTGCGTGGGGCCAGGGGCAGGGCGTGGGCATCCCAACGGGCCAGGTGGAGCCGGCAACCAGCGGCTTGGCCATGGCGGCGCGCCGTGGCCAGGGCAGCGGCCAGCTGGTCGCCGCCGATCAACTGCGCGTTCTCCGCTTGGGCGGCGCTCTCGATCAGTGTGGTGCCCGTGCCGCAGGTGGGATCCAGGCACCGGTCCCCGCCGCGCACGCCGGCCAACACGCCCATGCAATAGGCCACTGTAGCTTCCAGACCGCCGGCCGTGTCGGTCAGGCGGTAGTCGCGGTCGCGAGGCCGCCGCGGCGTCAGTTGCAGCCCCACCAGGGCGACGCCGGCCCCGACCTGCACATGCAGCGCGCCTCCCTGCTCGGTGCGCGCCTGCAGGGGCCAGCGGGACGACCAGGCGCGCCAAGCCGCATCGTACACTTGGGCGGCGCCGAAGCGGTGGTCGCCACTGGCCGTGCACACCAGGTGCAGCCCTTGGTCGGCCTGGGTCGGGAACAGCGTCGCCAGCAACCCCAAGGGCGCGCCCAGATCCACCCGGGCCAGGCGCTGCGTCAGTTGCGGCAGCCCTGCCGGACCCGTGGCCACGCCGCCGAACCGGGCGGCCAGCGCGAACACGTTGTCGGCCGAACGCAGCTCCAGAAGCCGCCGCGGCGACCGCTCGTAGCGGAAAAACACGCGGCCGTGGCGGGCCCCGGCTTCGGCGCGCAGCTGACTCAGCGTCCCCAGGCGGCGCTTTAGGTCTGCCGCCACCACTTCTTCCAGGCCACCGGCCGTGGTCACGTAGTAGTCGACCACCCGCGCCGCGGCGCGCGCCTGAGGCTGACGGCCAGCCGACGAAGGCATGGGCTCAGGCCAGGGTGTAGCGCGCCAGGGATCCGGCCTGACCCAGGAACGCCTCCACCTGCGCCAGGTGGGGCAGTGCCGTGCGCCCGCCCAGACCGCGGCAGTTGAGGGCTGCGGTGGCAGCGGCGAAGTCAACGATGCGCGTGATGGGCCAGCCCTGCAGCAGGCCGTAGATGAACGCGCCGTGGAAGGCATCGCCGGCTCCGGTGGTGTCCACGGCCTCCAGCGCGTACGCGCCGAACCCCGTGATCGTGTCGTCCGTGGCCACCACGCATCCCTGGCTGCCCAGGGTGTAGACCGCCGTGTGCGCGCCGTAACCCCGCAGGCGCCGCACTACCTCTTGGGGCGTCGCCCCCGGCATCCAGGCCGCTACGAAGGGCTCGGAGACGATGGGCACGTCCACCCACGGCAGGAATTCGTCGAGTAGTTCGTGGTTCCAGGTGCCGTCGAAGACGACTGTCTGGCCTGCCTGGCGGGCCCACCGCGCTGCCTGGATCGAGACCGGGTCGGCGTCGTCCAGGTGGACGATGCGCGCGCCGGCCAGGTCGTCCGGCTGCAGGTCCGTTGGCAGCAGCGGCTGGCAGGTCTCCTCCCGGGCCGTGAAGCCGCGTTCGCCCGTCTGCGTTTCGACCAGCACCAGGGCAACCCGCGACTGGCTGCCGGGCTCGATCATCAGGCGCGAGGTATCGACGCCTTCAGCTGCCAGCTCCTCGCCGATGAAGCGGCCGTCCGGGTCGTCGCCCACGCGGCCGATGAAGCGCGTCCTGATGCCCAGCCGAGCCAGGGCCACCAGGGCTGTGGGCACCGGGCCGCCGCCTTGACGCAGGTACGCGTCCGCGTGCATCAGGCCGCTGAAGCGGGGGGCCTCGGGAACCACAAACACCATGTCCACGGTACACAGACCCAGGCCCACCACCTGCGGCGGGGTGCACGCCTCGCGATCGGTGGGCTCAGCCATGGCGTCGCTCGATGCGCGCACCAAGGACCTGGAGGCGCTCCTCCAGGCGCTCGTAGCCGCGGTCAATCTGGCCGACGTTGCCAATGGTCGACGTGCCTCGGGCGGCCAGCGCCGCGATCACCAGGGCCATGCCGGCCCGGATATCCGGGGACATCAGTTGCTCGCCGTGCAACCGGGCCGGGCCGATCACCACGGCGCGATGGGGGTCGCAGAGCACGATGCGCGCTCCCATCTCGATAAGTCGATCGACGAAAACCAGACGCCGGTCAAACATCTTCTGGTGGATGAGCACCGTGCCCGTGGCCTGGGTGGCCGCCACCAGCGCAATGCTGATCAAGTCCGGCGGGAACCCGGGCCAGGGCATGTCGTCGATCTTGGGAATGTCGCCGTCGAACTCGGTCTGCACCCGCAGTTCCTGTTCGGCCGGGACCACGATATCCTGGCCGTCGTCTTCCCAGCGCACGCCTAGCCGGCCGAAGACGATGCGGGTCATGCGGTGTTCCTCGGGACGGGCCTGCAGCAGGCGCAACGAGGAGCGGGTGGCCGCCGCCAGACCGATCAGCGAGCCCACCTCCATATAGTCAGGGCCGAGCGTGTACGAAGTGCCGTGGAGCCGCGCCACGCCCTCGATCTCCAGGCGGTTGGTGCCAATGCCGCCGATCCTGGCGCCCATGGCGTTGAGGCAACGGCACAGATCCTGGACGTGGGGTTCGGAGGCGGCGTTGGCAATGGTGGTGTCGCCCTCGGCCAGGACGCCGCCCAGAACGGCCTGCTCAGTTCCCGTGACGCTGGTCTCGTCGAGGAACAGGTCCGCGCCCCGCAGCCGCTCACAGCGCAGCGTCATGCGGTCTTCGGTCCGCTCGATGCGGGCTCCCAGCGCCTGCAGGGCCAGGACATGGGTGTCAAGGCGCCGACGTCCGATGCGATCGCCGCCGGGCAGGCCCAGCACTGCGTGTCCGCGGCGGGCCAGCAGGGGGGCTGCCAGCAGCGGCGCGGTGCGGATGCGGCGGCTCAGTTCCAGATCGGGTTGGGCGTCGCCAACGTGGCGAGCGGCGAGGGTACAGGCGTGGGCCTGGTCGCCGGCGACCTCCACGCCCATGCGAGCCAGCAGTTCCAGTTTGGTGCGGACATCACCGATGCGCGGCACGTTCTGCAGCTGCAGCGGCTCGTCGGTGAGCAGGCTGGCCGCCAACAGCGGCAGGGCCGCGTTCTTGTTGCCTGCGGGGCGAATCGCCCCGCTCAGGCGATGGCCGCCCTCGATCCAGAAATGCTCCATCGGCACCGTCCCGCCGCCCGCGGCCGCGGCGGCATTGCCGGCGGGCAGGGCGACGGGACCCAAATGAAGCCGATTGTGGGCGCGGCATCAAACCCGCGCCCGGCCCGGCTCAGGCACGGATCATGGTCAGGATCATCTTGAACCGGCTCACCGCGTCCAGCGCATGGGGCTGGTTGGCCGGCATAATGATGGCCTGGCCCGCTTCCAGGCGATGGGGCGTGCCAGCGATGGTCACCACCGCGGTGCCGTCGATGACGTGCACCAGGGCGTCGAACGGCGCCGTGTGCTCGCTCAGCCCTTCGCCCTGGTCAAAGGCGAACACCGTGACCATGCCGATCTTGCGGCTGAGTACCTCGCGGCTGACCACCGCGCCTGCCTGATACGCCACCAGTTCGGTCATCGCGCCCACCGTGGCCATCAGGGGGCTCTTCTCGTTGCTGTCTTCTGCGTGGGCCATGGCACTTTCTCCTTGAAGGAAAGGGACTGCGGCGCGCCGAAGGCCGGCCGCTGCCGAGGATATGCGGGTCGCGGGAACGGGCGCAGGGAGGTGTTTCCGGCGGCCGCCCGACGATTAAAAGATAAAAAGAGTTAAATATCTGTCAAGGGGAAAATGCACCCAGTGACGCCGATCGTGGGTAGCGCGCTTGCCTTTGCCGCATTGCCGCTCCCGGTGGTATGGCCATCGCCCCGCCTTGGTCCGGCGGCGGCGGCGGTTCGCGTAGCGCCGCGTCACCGTACTCGCGTCATCGCATCCCTGCTGGGCGTGGTCTTGGCGTCGGCCGTGTCGCCGGTGGCCACCCGCCGGAACCCTGCGGGCGTTGGCCGCAGCCGGGGTGGGTCAGGCGCAGACCGCCGCGCGCGGCCCGGGGCAGGCGCCCGTCGGGTTGGCCGGGTCAGTGTCGACGAACTGGTGCCGCACCACCAGCAGGTTGGCCAGGGCGAGCAGGAACCCGGCGATCACTAGCCATTTCAGGCGGCGACCGTGCTGGTGGTTGACGCCGCGCCGGTAAAGGTACACGGCAAAGGCGATCCAGGTGGGAATGGCCAGCAGGATCTTGCCGTCGCGGGGCTGCAGGTACTCGCCCGGGGCATCGAAGAGCCAGATGACGCCCATCAGCAACCCCAGCGTGTACACCGAGAACCCCGCCGCAGAAATCCGCCACGTGGCTTCGGCCGACGCGTCCAACGGGGGGAGGTAGTGGTTCAGACGGCCGCGTTTCAGGCACCTTGTCTGCACCAGGTAGGCCAGCGCCCCGCAGAAGGCCAAGGCAAAGCACAGGTCGCCCACCAGGGTCAGCAGCACGTGGATGCCTAGCCATGGGTACCGCACCAGGAGGGTGTCCGCGTTCTCCACCCGCATGGGCATGATCAGGGCGTACAGCAGGGCCAGGAACGCCAGCGGCGCCGCCACCAGCGTCAGGTGCCGCACGCCCGTCAGGCGTTCCAGCAGCAGCGAGGCCACCAGCAGGGACACGGTGACCAGCGACACCACCAGCAGCAGGCTGGCCATGGGCGTCTGACGGCTCACGGCGAAGTGCAGGATCAGCCCGATGGTGTGCAGGCTCACACCCACGATCAGGAGCCGATGGCCCCACTGATCCCAATGCCCGCGGCGCATGACGAACTGGCCCTGGAACAGCAGCGCCGCTGCCAGGTAGAGCAACAGGGTCAATCCCAGAGCCAGCATGCAGGCAGGGGTCACGGCACCACCTCCTCGGACGATGCGTCGCCAGGGGCAAGCCCGAACAACTGCCGGACCGCTTCCAGCCGGACATGGCCGTCGGCCGCATTGGCCAACTGCTTGACCTGCACCAGGGGTACGTGCAGCAGCTTGTTGGCGTACCCGCGCAAGATGGTCTCGACCAGGGCGCGGTCCTCCGGCGAGAGCTGCTCCAGGCGCCCGCGCCAGCGGTTCAGCTCCGTCTGCTGGAGCTCCTCGGCCCGTTGGCGGATGCCGCGGATGAGCGGCGCGGCGCTTTGGGCATTGAGCCAATGGCCAAAACCGCTCAACTCCTCGTCAATCAGCCCTTCGACGCGTCGGATCTCCTGCTCGCGCTCCTGGCGGTTGTTGGCCACCACCTGGCCCAGGTCGTCAATGTCGAACAGAAAAACATTGTCGATATCGCGGACTTTGGGGTCGATGTCGCGGGGGACGGCAATGTCGATGAGGAACAGCGGCCGGCCGCGGCGGCGGCGCATGGCCCCACGCAGCTCCTGGGGGCCCAGCACGAAACCCGGCGCCGCCGTGGACGAGATGACAATGTCCGCCTCGCTCAGGTAGTTGGGGAAGTCCGCAAAGGGCACCGCGTTACCGCCGAAACGGCGGGCCAGCTCCTCGGCCCGGGCCACCGTACGGTTGGCCACCCACCAGCGGCTCACCTGGTTGTCCACCAGGTACTGGGCCGTCAGTTCGCTCATCTCGCCGGCGCCCAGCAGCAGGGCGCTGCAGGTGGACAGGTCAGAGAAGACCTGGCCGGCCAGCTCTACCGCGGCGGTGCTGATCGACAGCCGGCCTCGCCCGATGTCGGTTTCGGTGCGCGCCCGCTTGCCGGTGTGCAAGGCCCGCTGGAAAAGCTCGTTGAGCAGTCCGCGTGCCGCCCCCTGGCGCTGGGCCGTCTCCAGGGCCTGGCGGACCTGGCTGAGAATCTGTGACTCGCCGACCACCAGGGAGTCGATGCCGCAGGCCACGCGCAGCAGGTGGCGGGCGGCCTGCAAGTCCTCCTCCACGTACAGGTGGGGCGCCAGGGCGGCCTGGTCCAAACCGTGCCACTCGGCCAGGAAGCGACGGGCTGCGGCCTGGGTGTCGCCGTCGCCACCCAGGTACAGCTCTGACCGGTTGCAGGTGGACAGGATGGCCGCCTCCTGCGCTTCCGGCTGGGCCAGCAGCCACGACAGCGCCGCACACTGCCGGTCTTCGTTGACCGCCAGGCGCTCGCGCATTTCCACCGGTGCAGTGCGGTGGTTCAGTCCAAGGGTCAGAAGGCGCACGGCAGGACCCGGGGTTCAGGTGGGGCGCAGATGGGCGCCGAGGCGCGCGGCAATGTGCCCCGACTGCTCGATGCAGTCGCCCACGGAGATGCCGCCGCGGAAGTTGCCGTGGAGGAACAGTCCCGGGTGGCGCGCTTCGGTCTGCTCCAATGCCGCCATCAGGGCGCGGTGGCCAATCTGGTACTGGGGGATGGCCCGCTGCCAACGGCGGATCACGACCTCGTCGGGTGGCGCGGTGATCTGCAGCAGGTCGGCCAGGTCGTGGCGCACCAGAGCCAGCAGGTCCTCGTCCGACTGCCCGGCCAGCTCGGGTTGACGCATGCCGCCGACGAAGGTGGTCAATGCCGCGCCTCCGGCCGGCGCGCGGTCGGGGAACAGCGACGAACTGAACAGCGTACCCAGGATGCGCCGATGCTCGCAGGTGGGGATGAGGAAACCGAACCCATCCAGCGCGTGCCCGGCGGGTTGTTGACGGTACCCCAGGAAGACCATGCTCACCGGCGGTGCCTCGATCCGCGCCAGCGACTGCCGGGCCTGGTCCAGATCCAACTCAGACTGGACCTGCGGGTAGCCATGGGCGGGGATGGCCATCAGGACCACCCGGGCGCTCAGGTCCTGGCGCCCGCCGGCGGTGGCGAACTCCAGGCGGTAGCCACTACCGTGGCGCTCCAGGCGGGTCAGGCGATGCCCCAGGCGCAGGGCCGCGCCGCGCTCGGCCGCCAAGGCGTCCACCAGCGTCTGCAGCCCCTCGCGGAAGGAAAACATGCGGGCGCTCTGCTTGGCCTGCTGGCCGCTGCGCCGCCGTTCACGCCGTCCCAGAATGGCGCCTTTGAAGACGCCGCCGTAGCGCTCCTCCAGCCGGTGCAGCTTGGGGAAGGCGTCGCGCACGCTCAGGCGATGGGGCACGCCGGCATAGACCCCGGCGACAAAGGCATCGATGGCATAGTCGAGGAATTCCCGACCCAGGCGCCGTTCGACGAACTCGGCCAGCGTCTCCTCGGCGTCGGCCGGCGCGCGGCGCACCAGGGGCTCGGCCAGCAGCCGCAGCTTGCCTCGACGGCTGAGCAATCGGCTGCGGATCAGCGCCGGCGGGCTCATCGGCAGGGCGTGCAGGCGGTTGTCGCGGACGATGTAGCGATTGCGGGCCTGGTAGCTGGCGTAGACCATGTGCTCGGCCAAGCCCAACTCCCCGAACAGCTGATGCAGGCTCGGGTTAGTGTCCAGCAGGCTGTTGGGCCCGTGCTCAATGAGGAAGCCGCCGGCGCGCGTTGTGCCGATGGCGCCCCCGGCCCGGGTGTCGGCTTCGGCCACCACCACGCCGAACCCTTGCCGCGCCAGGTGATGGGCCGCGGTCAGGCCGGTAATGCCCGCGCCGACTACGGCGACGTCCGTGTCAAAAACCTGTTGCTGTGCAGTCATGAAACACTAAAGTAGCGATCGGGGGAGTGGTGGCCAAGGTCAAACCCGGTCGGGTCCCCAGGCAGCATGCCGCCGGCTGCGGCCGCCGGACAGCCCGCCACCAGGCGGATTCGCGGCCATGGGCGCCCCCAGGCAACTCGCCACGCGGACGGGTTCGCAGGCCAGACAGGCCGTGTTGCCAGGCGCTCCGAGGCGACATGCAGCGCGCCGCGGGTCGGGCTCCCAGGCCGCAGGCCATCGCCCGAGCCGCAGGCAGAGCGCCCCAGCCGCCCGCCACCAGCCGGATTCGCAGGCCAGACAGGCCGTGCGGCGAGGTGCGCCGAGGCGACATGCAGCCCGCCGCAGGTTGGGCTCCCAGGCCGCAGGCCATCGCCTGAGCCGCAGGCAGAGCGCCCCAGCCGCCCGCCACCAGCCGGATCCGCAGGCAGACAGGCCGTGCGGGGAGGCGCTCCGAGGCGACATGCAGCCCGCCGCAGGTTGGGCTCCCAGGCCGCCGTCTTCTGCCCCGGCGCCGCCGACCCCAATCGGCCCGCGTCAGCCCTCGATGCCCAGGGCTTTCATTTTCTGCACCAGACCCCAGCGGCTGACCCCCAACTCGGCAGCGGCGTGGGTGCGGTTGTTGCCGTGGCGCTCTAGGGCGCGCAGGATCAGATCGCGCTCCACCTCGGCCACCACATCGCGCAGCGTGCCGACGCGCAGCGGGGCGGGCGCCTGGCTGCGTTGGGCGATGCGCTCCGACAGGTGCTCGGGTTCGACCCGGGCCTCGCCCGCGGCCAGGAGCGCGGCGCGTTCCACCTCGTTTTGCAGCTCGCGGATATTGCCTGGCCAGTCGTAGCGGCACAGTGCGTCCATGGCCCGGGTAGCGAAGGCCCTGGGGCACTCGGCCTGACGCGCGGCGCGCTGGCCCAGGAAATGCAGGGCCAGTTCGGGGATGTCTTCACGCCGTTCCCGCAGGGGTGGCAGGGCGATAGGGAACACGCTCAGGCGGTAATACAGGTCCTGGCGGAACCGGCCGCTGGCCACGTCCTCGGCCAGGTCACGGTGCGTGGCCGCCACCACGCGCACATTCACGCGGCGGTCGCGGTCGTCGCCCACGCGGCGGATCTCGCCTTCCTGGATGGCGCGCAACAGACGCACCTGCAGCCCTGGCGTGGTTTCGCCGATTTCGTCCAGGAACAGCGTGCCGCCATCGGCGGTCTCGAACAGCCCGGGGCGATCGGCAACGGCGCCGGTAAACGCCCCCCGACGGTGGCCGAAGAGCTCGCTTTCCAGCAGCTGCTCGGCCATGGCGCCGCAGTTGACCGCAATGAAGGGCCGGTCACGCCGCGGGCCTTCGCGATGGATCACGCGCGCCAGCACCTCCTTGCCGGTGCCCGTCTCGCCGCTGAGCAGCACGGTCACATCGCTGTTCAGCACCTTGGCCAGCAGGCCGTACACCCGTTCCATGGCCTTGCTCTGGCCGATGACGCCGGTGAAACGCCCCGGCTGGCTGGCGATCTCCTGGCGTAGTGACAGGTTCTCGCGTTCGAGGCGGGCCAGGCGGAGCTGGGCCCGGATGCGGGCCAGCAGTTCGGTTTCGTCAACGGGTTTGGCCAGGTAGTCGTCGGCACCCGCGTCCAAGCCCGCCACCTTGTCGGCCACCGCCGCCCGAGCCGTCAGCAGGATTACTGGCAGACTGCGCCAGCTGACATCGGCCCGCAGCCGCGCCAACACCTCCAAGCCATCCATGCCCGGCATCATCCAGTCGAGCAGCACCAGGTCAGGCGACTCCTGCGCCACCTTGGCCAGGGCCTCCTCACCGCTGGCCGCAGTGCAGACCGTATAACCTTCCTCCTCCAGGTTCTGCTCGAGCACATCCACATTGAAGGGCTCGTCGTCGACGATCAGGATCCGCGCAGGGTCGGCCACGTCGTTACTCCTCAACCGAGGGCACGGGCCACCTTGGCCCACAGCTCGTCCTCATCGACTGGTTTGGTGATATAGTCCGTACAACCGCGCTGAAGCGCCTTCTCTTCGTCGCCGGTCATGGCGTGGGCGGTGACGGCGATCACCGGGATCGGTCGCAGTCGCGCGTCGGCGCGCAGCCGGGCCAGTACCTCCCAGCCGTCGATGCCCGGCAGCGAGATGTCCAGCAGGATCAGGTCGGGTCGCCGTCCTGCGGCCAGTTCCAGGCCCTGGTCGCCGTCGACGGCTTGCATCAGTTCGTAATCGTCCTCCAGTAGCTGCACCAGCAGGTCGCGGTTCATCGGCGCATCTTCGATGATCAGGATCTTCTTCATGCGGCCTCTCGTCGGCGCGGACCGGGCGGATGCCGCAAATATAACCGTGCGCCAGGTCCGCGTGCACCACCGGCCTCAAGCCAGGTCGCGCACGCGAATGGTGAACACCGAACCGCGGCCCTCCTGGCTGGTTGCCTCAATGGTGCCCCGCAGCAGGCCCAGGGACCGGCGGGCAATGGCCAGGCCCAGGCCCGTGCCCTCGCCCCCAGCGGGTCTTTTCCCGGCCTGCCGGAACTCGTCGAAGATGAAGGGCAGGTCGGCTGCCGGAATGCCGATGCCCGTGTCGGCTACCTGGATTTCGGTCCAGTCGTCCAAGCGGCGCAGGTGCACCTCCACCCGGCCTTGCTCGGTGAATTTCACCGCATTGCTCAGCACGTTCATCACCGCGCGCCGCAGGCGATCCGGATCCGTGCGCACCGGCGGCACGGCTGGCAGGTCGCGGTGCAGTTCCACGCCGGGGCGCAGCAGGCTCTCCACGGCGCTGCAGCACTCGGCCAGCAGCCCGTCCACGGGCACTGACTCGGGATGCACCTCCATGCGGCCGGCTTCGATCTTGGACAGGTCCAGGATGTCGTTGATCAGCGCCAGCAGGTTGTCGGCGCTGATTTGGATGTTCTGCAGGTTCTGGTATTGCCGTGCGTCGATCTGGTCGCGGGTCTTGCGCAGCAGGATGCGGGTGTAGCCGATGATGGCGTTCATCGGGGTACGCAGATCGTGCGACATGCGGGCCAGGAAGTCGGACTTCATCCGACTGGCTTCCTGGACCTGCCGGTTCTGCTCCTGGATCTGTTCGTACTGCTCCTGGGTCTTGCGCGACAGCTGCTCAACCTGCACCAGCTGGGCCTGCAGCGCGCGGTTGGTGCGGGCCACGCTGCGCGCCAAATACACCGACATCGAGATCAGCGGAATGCCCACCCAGTAGAGGTTGGCCACCTCGATCTCGGTTTGCGAGATCAGCGACGTGGCGTTGAGCGCGAAGACACTGAAGCCGATGCCAATGGTCCACGCCCCTTCGCGCCGGCCGCGCACCGCGTTAAGCAGGGCCAGCAGGGTTTCGACGAACACGCCCACTCCCAGCAGGCTGAGCAGCGGCCGGGCGGCCGACTGCGCCCAACCCGAACCCCAGACGCCGCCGCCGGCCAGGGCCAGCAGCACCAGGGCCGCGGCCAGCAGCAGTCCGGCGATCAGGTAGCGGATGCGACGGGGCGGGCTAACGGCAAAGAGCGTGTAAAGGAACCACAGCCCCACCGCGCCTGTGCCCGAGATGGCCAGGTCCTTGACCAACGCTGTGCGGTCCGGGCTCAGGTACCGTGCCACCGCCAACTGGAACCCGGTGAACACCGACAGCGCGATCAGCCCGGTATAGAGCGCGTAGAACAGGTTGGCGCGATTGCGCTTGTCGAACGTAAACAGCAGGAAGTGGAGGACCGTGAAGGCAACCAGGATGCCAGAGAGGAACATGCGGTTGCCGGCGGATGCCAAGAAGGGTTCCCCCGATGGCCCCTGCCGCGTCTCCACCGTGCTGCCGACCAACTCGGCGACGCGGTCGACCGAGGTGGAGCTGTCGGCCAGAATCAGCCGCCCGATGCGGTTGGCATCGGACCACTTGCTGCCGCCCCGGCTCCAGGCGATCCAGCTCATGGTGCCGTCGCTGTCGACGTCGACCAGAGCCACGTCAAAGCCGATGGCGGTCTCGGCGACCAGCTCCATCTCATCGTTGGCTTCGGTCACGTCGATGCGCCACTCGTACGCGTACCCAGTGGCCGTCTGGCGCACCACGGCCTGCATTTCGTCGCTGGACCCCGGGCCATTGACGCCCTGGTTGGGGCCGCGGACCCAATACTGGGTGGGCGGTGAACGGTGGCTCCGGATGCCCCACAGGTACAGTTCGCAGCCGTCCTGGCTCGACCAGGTGCCTTCGCCCTCCGTGCCTGGCACACGGTCGCTGTCGACCACCTCCACGGCCACATAGAGCGCGTTTTCGCCCGCGTTGTAGGCCACCCGGAAGTCGGCGGAGAAATCATCGGCGCCGGCAGGCTCGTCCCCGTCACCCAGGACGGCTATCGGATACCGGTGCAGGCCTTCGGGCCAGTCGCTCAGGTCGCCGTCGACGACGATGGCTTTCGCCGGATAGGCCAGCGCGACCTTCTCGGGGCCGGCGACCGCGGGTGCTGCCAGGCACAGGCACACCACCGCAACGGGCCACAGAACGCGGGCTCGAGCCGCCATGGGGGGCCTCCTACGGGCTGGGGTGCGCAGGGCCGGGACGCCGGGGTTACATGCAAGTGTCGTGCCAATCGCGTCCGCGACCCCCGGCCCGGGGCCGGCCCGGTGGACACCGGGCTTCCCGCCGCGCCAGACCGCCAAGCGAGTGGTCAGCAAGAGCGCCCCTCCCGGCCTCAAGACGCTGCCACCATTGCACATAGGAAGGGCGCCAACGAAGTTGGCGCGGCCGCGGCCCCGGCGCAACCGCAACGGCGGTACCGGTCGCAGCGGCAGCCGCCGTTAGGCCCACCTCCCTGGCCCGACCTGCTATATTATCGCTACCGCTGCGGGCCTGCCGTTGCTGCGAGGGGCAGGGCCGGGGCACGACCGTCGCGCCCCACCGTCAGCCCCACGAGCGACAGCATGAACGTGTCCATCTGCGTCTCGCACGGCCGTCGCGCCTGCGCGTCAACCCCACAGCCCTGATCTCCTGGCGAGGAAACCTGTGATCTTCGACGCCCATACCCACGCTTGGGAGCGCTGGCCCTATCAACCGGCGGTGCCGGACCCGGACCATCGCGGCCGGGTCGAGCAGCTCCTCTGGGAGATGGACCGCAACAACGTCGAGCGGGCGGCCATCGTTTGCGCCTGCATCGACGGAAACCCCGGCAACAACGAGTACGTGGCGCAGTGCGTCCGCCGTCACGCCGACCGCCTGGTGCAGTTCGCCGACATCGACTGCTCGTGGTCCTCCACCTACCACCGGCCCGGGGCGGCCCGACGCCTAGCCGAGGCGGCCGACCGCTACGGCCTGCGCGGTTTCACCCATTACCTGGCCGACGATGTCGAATGGTTTGCCAGCGACGAAGGCATGGCCTTCTTCGAGGTGGCCAATGCGCGCCGGCTGGTCGCCAGTCTGGCCCTCAGCCCGCGCTGGCAGCCGGCCCTGCGGCGGCTGGCGCAGCAGTTCCCGGCCGTGACCTTCCTGTGCCATCACATGGCCGGTGCCCGCGCTCAGGAGGAGGCGCCGCAGCCCGAATTGGGCGAGATCATCTGTTCGGCCGCCGTGCCCAACATCGGCATCAAGCTGTCGGGCTTCCACTACGTGGCCCGCGCTGGCTGGGAGTACCCCTTTGCGGATGTTAGCCACGTGGTCCGGGCGCTCTACCAGGCCTACGGTCCCCAACGGCTGTGCTGGGGCTCCGACTACCCTGTGGTGCGTTTCTTCCTTACGTACCAGCAGTCCCTGGAGGCTTTCCGGACCCACTGCTCGTTCGTGCCGGCAGCTGACCAGGCCCTGATCTTGGGGGGCAACCTGGCCCGGATTCTAGGGCCGACGGGCGTCTGACGTGGTACCGCCGTCGGACCCCAACCCGCCCTCACTGCGCTTGCCCGCCGGTTTCATCGAGGTGCTCTGGCGGCGGGTCGGAGTGTGCCTGGCGCGCGGCGACGTGCTGGTGACGACCGAGCATTTCCAGCGGGTGATGGAGCGCGAGTTCCGCCGCCAGCTCCAGATCCCCCCGCCGCCGGCGGTCCGCGAGCAGATCCGCGCCATGGTCGAAACCGTCAACCAAGAGCACCCGGACAAGTACCTCAGTCTGGGCATCCGTAACGCGCTGACGCGGCATTTCCGCGATATCACCAGCGCCGAGGACGGCGATCCGGAGGCGCTGTTGGCCGAAAGCCGCCGCCGCATTCGCGAAATGGTCGAAGCGGGCCGCACCGCCTTCTTCCTGGAGGGCCTTGGGGTCAGGGTCGACAGCGAGAAGGTGCCGCCCAGCCTGGAGCGCGCCATCCTGCGGTTGGCCAGCGGCGAACGGCTGCAGGCAGCGCCGGCCGCCAGCCGGAAAATGAAACGCCGCGCCTGGGGAAGCGCGCGCGTCCCCGTGCGCGTCGGGGCGGGCGAGGACGGTACCGGCGACGCGGAGACTGCCGTTGCCGCACCTGACGAACGTGAGCGACAGGAGCGCGTCCGCCTGATCGAGCAGGCCGAAGAGGCGCTGGCGCGGGCGGAGATGGCGGCCGCGCCCGGCCGCCTGGACGCCCTGGTGGCGCGTCAGGTGCTGGCGCCCGAGGAGGCGCGGACCCTTGAGCAGATGCGCGAGATTGAGGCCCGGGTGGCGACCGAGGGCTTGGACGCCGCCGCTGCCGGCCGGTTGCGTGAGCAGATTGGCTCTGCCATCCGGGCTCGGATTGAGGAGCGCCTGCGCCAGGCCATCGATCCGACGGTGCGTTACTTGAGCGCCCTGGAAGGTCTGCAGCGCCTTCCCGCCGACCGGGACGATGCCCTGCGACTGCTGGTGCGCGAGCGCGACCTGGTGCTGGCGGGCGCGGCTGCTTCGGGGCCGGCGGCCGACTACGCCTGCCGCCGCGTGGTGGAGGATCTGCAGGCTGACGCTGGCCTGTTGGCTAGCCTCTGTCGCCTGCTCGAGCGGCGAGAGAACGAGGCCCGCATGATCGCCGCCAACCTGCCGCCGTACCGCCACGTGCTGGCCGATGCCGCGGTCGAGTCAACGCCCCTGTCCGAGGCCTTCATCGAGACCCTGCGCGGGCTCAGGCGCGACGAGGCGGCCGAGCAACTCAATGCCTCGGATCCGCAGCTCCGGGCGGCCCTGGCTGGCGCCATCCGCGGGTTGGTAGAGGTGATCTACCGCGCCCTCGAACCCGGACGTTTCCAGCAGGTGGTACGGGCGCTCAAGGTACGCACCACCGTGCTGGACCTGTACCGGCGGGCCGCCGATGCCCG
>CAITNQ010000278.1 GCA_903893785.1 uncultured Gemmatimonadota bacterium | reverse complement strand
GGAGTGCGATGGCTGGCGTGAGGAAGAAGCCGTTAGCGGGCGGTCAGTACCAGGGGTACTACCTCGACGCGCGGGGCAAGCGCTGTTTCTTCTCCGGTGTGCGCAGCCGGGCCGAGACGTTGCGGATGGCGCAGCGGTTGGAGGACGACCACCGGCAGATCAAGCTCGGTTACCGACCGCCGCCGTCGTCGGCTGACCGGCATCGCGACCGGGAGTGTCAAGAGGCGGTCGCGGAATACCTGGCTTGGGGAGGCGCACAGGGCGGTCGGGGCGGCAGGCCATGGGCGGACACCCACCGGCACAACCGCGAGGTGCAACTGCGCTGGTGGCTCGAGACTCTCCGGCTCGAGACGCTCGGGGACTTTTCGGGCCTTCTGCCTCGCGTCGAAGCCGCCACCCGCGATCTGCTGGCCGCTGGGAAGAGCACCAAGACCATCGCCAACCAGGTGGAGGGGCTGCGGGGTTTCGCTATCTGGTGTGAGAAGCGCGGTTACCTGTCGACCAACCCGCTCAAGGGCTTGGCACCGTTCGACACCACGCCGCAGGTACGGCGTCGGGCCATGTCAGAGGAGGAAATCCGCCGGCTGATCGAGGTTGCGCCCCCGGAGCGACGCCTGCTTTACGAGGTTGCCTGTGTCTCCGGCCTGCGAGCGGGGGAGTTACGGCATCTGAGCATGGCTGATCTCGACCTGGAGCGCGGCGGCCTCAATCTCCACGCGTCGTGGACCAAGAACCGCCAGCCGGGCTTCCAGCCCCTCCCTGCAGACCTGCTGCGGCGCCTACATGGCTTCGCTGCCACCGGCATGGCCCTGGCCCTCTACCAAGAGAACCACGGCTCAGCGTCGACGGCAGTGCCCGTTGACCCTCTCCTCTACGTCCCGTCGCAGCCCGACCGCTGCATGAAGCGCGACCTGGAAGCAGCAGGAATTCCGCGCTGGACCCCGGACGGGAAGCTGGACTTCCACGCGTGCCGGACCGCCTTCGTCAGTCTGCTGCTTGAGGGAGAGGCCACGGTCAAAGAGGTGCAGCACCTCGCGAGGCACTCCACGCCGCAGTTGACCATGAATGTGTATGGCCGGGTCAGGAACGACCGTCTCACCGCTGCCGTGGAGCGGGTGGGTGCCCGCCTGGCCCCCGGACGGGCCCAGCAAATCGAGTGTGCACATGGCGTGCACGCGATCCCGGCTGGCCCGCAAAGAGAAAGCGCAACCTCTTGTCTGGCAAGAGATTGCGCTTCCAATATAGTGGTAGCGGGGGTAGGATTTGAACCTACGACCTTTGGGTTATGAGCCCAACGAGCTACCAGGCTGCTCCACCCCGCATCACGTTATAGAGTATAAGGCCTGTGCAGAGCCTGCGCAAGGGCTGGGGCCCCCGCGGCGCCCCAGAAGGCCGCATTGCTCGCCGAGTTCCGGTTGACTCGACCTGCGGCGAATCCGCCGCAAGCCGCGCGCCTGTCTCAATTCGCCGGCCCCGGGTCGCCCGCCGAGGCGCGCGTCACCCGTACTTGGGCGATGCGCTGTCCCTCCACCTTGAGCACGGCGATGGTCAGCGAACCTGCCGCGAACGACTCACCTTCCTCGGGAATCCGTCCGAGGTGGTCGAAGATGAACCCCGCCAGCGTCTCGAAACCCTCATTGGGCAGGTCCGTATCAAGCAGCTCGTTCAGCCGGTCGATGGTCAGGCGGGCATTGGCCTGCAGGACGCGACCCGGTTCGATCCAGACGTAGGGCTCCTCTTCGTCGTCGTATTCGTCGTGAATCTCGCCAACGATCTCCTCGACCAGATCCTCGGCGGACACCAGTCCCGCCGTGCCGCCGTATTCGTCGACCACGATGGCCATGCGGGTCTTGTGGGCTCGAAGGTCGTGGAGCAACTCATCGATCTTCTTCGTCTCTGGTACGTAATACGGAGCGTGGACCCACCGGCCGTGGTCTACGGCCCCATCGCCACCCTGAGCGAGGACGGCTCCAACCGGCGCCGTCAGGTCGATCGGTCGGCCGTCGAGGAGCAGCTGCAGCAGCTCCTTGGCGTAGACGATTCCCTGAATGCGGTCCAACGTCTCCTCGTACAACGGCAGGCGTGAGTGCCCGGTTTCGCGGATGCGCTCCAGCAGGCTTCCCAGAGCATCACTGATTTCCACTCCCACGACATCGACGCGGGGGACCATGACCTGACGCACGATGCGGTCATGGAAGCCGAAGACCCCCTGGATCATCTCGCGCTCACCCTCGTCCAGCAGGCCGCTCTCGCTTTCAGCATCGACGATGTTGCGCAACTCCTCTTCCTTCTCGGCGCGCAGGTCCTCATCCGTGTAGTCGCCCGAGGTCAGGTGGTCCAGCAGGTTGGTCAACGGCACCAAGATGGCGTGCAGGGGGACGAAGGCCAGGGCCACTGCCGGCACGCGGGTTTCCTCGGTTTCGCCTTGAAACCGGATCCGGCGCGGCGTTGACACCAGCAGGAACAACGCCAGGGTCCCCAGCGCCGCGGCCGTCAGTGCGTACACGCCACTGCGCGGTGCCGCGGGCAGCAGCGTCTTCAGAACCTGATGCAGGGCCAGCGCCAGCCCCGCAATCCCGATCGCCGCCCCGACGCGTCCCATGAGGCGCACGCGGTGGCGTGGCTCATAGACCCGCACCATCCAATGGGCCCGAGGCGCGCCGTCCTCTGCCAGGCGCTCCAGGACCGACCGCGACACGATGGTGAACGTCGCCTCATAGCTGGCGACCAGGAAGAGCTCGAAGACCGCTGCCAGGGCAACGGTCAGCCCGAGCCACAGCGGGAGTTCCACGGGGTCCTGCCTTTTCCAGTGGGGTACACATCGGATGCTCGCTACACAGCGGCCGGCCCGGACCCGGCGCGGTGGGGCCCGTCAGTCGCCGGCCAGCAGGCGTTCGGTGTCGGCCTCCATACTCTCCAGCTCGGCCGGCGTCGGATGGTCGCGACCGGCCAGGTGCAGCAGTCCATGAATCATCAGGCGACCCAGCTCCTCCAGCAGCGGCACGTCCAGTTCGGACGCCTGCGCCCGGGCGCGGTCGACGGAGATGTAGATCTCCCCGGCCGGGGCTCCGGTTGCCGCCGGCGCGGCATCGCCAAGATCGAAGGAGAGGACGTCAGTGGGTTGGTCAATGCCGCGATAGCGCACATTGAGTTCGCGGATGGCGGCATCGTCAACGAGGACGATGTCCACTCCCCCCGACGGCGGGAATTCGGCCATGGCCGCCTGGGCCCAGCGCCGCAGCCGGGCGCTGTCGCTGCGGCTCGGTCCAGCCACGTCGTCGGCGACGAGCAGGCGCAGGGCACGCTTCACCACGTCACCCCCTTTGCAGCTGCGTGGAACATGGCTAACGGACCTTCTGCCTCTGGGCTCGCTGCCACGGGTACTGGATGCGTGCGTGCAGCGTTCCCATGAGTACGGGCACGAAACTCTCCTCGATACGGTGCAGGTCCTGCAGCGTCAGCGCGCATTCGTCGAGTTGCCCCGCGGTGAACTTCTGCTGGACGATATTGCGCACCAACTGCCGCACGCGATTGGGCGTGCGCTCGGTCAACGTCCGGGCCGCGGACTCCACCGAATCCGCCAGCATCAGGATTCCGGCTTCCTTGGTCTGGGGCCGTGGGCCGTCGTAGCGGAAGTCGTCGCGACGAACTCCCTCGTTACCCCTCTCGATGGCTCGGTTGTAGAAATACTCGATCACCGTGGTGCCGTGGTGCTGCGGGATCAGGTCGGCCAGCGCTTTGGGCAGTCCGTATTCCTCGGCCAGCTCCAGCCCGTCCTTCACGTGGGACGAGATGATCAACATGCTCATCGTCGGGGCCAGATGGTCGTGCGGGTTCCGGCCGCCCCTGAGCCCCTGGTTCTCGGTGAAGTATTCGGGTTTGAGCATTTTGCCGATGTCGTGGTAGTAACAGCCAACGCGGGCCAGCAGCGGGTTGGCGCCGATGGCTTCGGCGGCGCTCTCGGACAGGTTGGCCATGATAAGGCTGTGCGTGTAGGTTCCCGGGGCGCGCACAGCCAGTTCGCGCAGCAGGGGGCGGTTCAGATCCGAGAGTTCCAGCAGCGTGATGTCAGTGGTAATGCGGAACAGGCTCTCGAAGATCGGCAACAGGCCGATCGTCAGGATGGGCGCGGCTACGCCCGTGAAGATGCCCGGCAGGAGATGCTCGTACAGGCCCGTCAGCGGCACGAAGCGCGCCAGGTCCGTGGCGGCGACCAGCAGGATATAAGAGCAGGGCAGCAAGATCATCGCCTGGTAGAACTGGTTGCGGTGGCGTACTCGTCGCACCGCATACACGGCCACCGCCGCGGTCAGCGAGCACACCACGGCGACGTACAGGTCGCCGAACACCGAGCCGGTGTACAGACCCACCAGGAACGACACCATGACGCCCAGCTGGGGACCCAGCAGGATGGTTGTCAGCATCGCCGCCAGTGGCGTCGGCACCAGCAGCGCGTCCAACTCGTGGGCCCGGATGTACGAAGCACTGGCCGCGGTCGCGGTGACCAGAATGGCCAGCAGCAGCAGCGAACCGGGCTCGCGGTACACCGTCGGCTCGCGCAGGGCCAGGTAATAGCCCAGCACCAGGACGAGGAAGGCGGCCAGGACCGCCGAACCCGCCAGCAGCAGCACGCGTTTGGCGGGGCTGCCCAGTTCCTGTTCCGCGACCTTGGCCGCCAGGGCATTGAGCGCCTCCACCTGGTCCACGGTGACCGTGGCGCCCTTCTCGACAATGACCTCGTCACGGGCATAGAGACGTTTGATGCTGGGCACGCTGCGTCGCGCTTCAGCGCGCAGGCGAACCGTCTCGGCCTGGTCGATACTAAGGTTGGGCTGCACGAACAGAGCCAGCAGCTCGTGGGTTGCCTCGACCAGTTCGGCCTCGGCGATGGTGCGGTACTGGCCCACGAGAGCCATCAGTTCGCCCTGGCGCAGCTCATCGTCGCTGTACACCCCATCGGCGTCGAGTTCGCGACTGGCGTCGGCTGTCTCGATCCGGATGCGCGGCGTCACGTCGTTGAGCAGCGGCGTCTTGGACGCGATCACACCGGCGGTGTAGACCCCGTCCAAGACCTGCTTGCAGTTGGCCTGGTATTCCTGGATCGCCGCCGTACCGCCCGTGGCCAGAACCCGTGCCAGGCGGGCCACCGCCTCCACGGACAGAGCGCCGACCACCTGCGGCAACTGCCGCCGCAGCTGCTCCAGTCGCAGCGAGTCGGGCAGCGGTTGGCGCAGGGCCGGAACGAGCACGGCAAACACGGAATCCAGCCGCGCCTGCGCCCGTGGTTGTACCGTGGCGTCCAGCCGGACGATGGTCGGCACGGCTGCTTCGGCCTCGCGCCGCCCCCGCGTCAAGTCCTCCCTGCTCTTGGGCACCGGGAACAGGAAGGGGGCCCGGACGCGCTCTGCCGCCACACTGCCGGCGCGGAGTTGACCCACGCTGTACGGACGCTGATGCGGCGCCAGCAGCGCCAGGGCGGCGACCGCTACCGCGGCCAGGGCAAGGCGGTACGCGTGCAGGGTCCGCTCCGGCCACTGCCGATGCGAACCGGGCAGCGCCCGTCGCGGCACCAGGGGGTGCCCGGCCGGGCCGCGCAGGCGTGGCAGGTTCATGGTGTCGGTGGCGCGGCAGCCGGCGCCACCGGCTGTGGCTGCCGTGACACGCGGTCGTAGGCGCGCACGATTTCCTGCACCAGCGGGTTGCGCACTACGTCGCGCTCGTTGAGGTACACGAAGGCGATGCCGGGAATGCCCTTGAGGATGTCCTGAACATCGATCAAGCCGCAGGGTTGACCGTCGGGCAGATCGGTCTGCGTGATATCGCCGGTGACCACGGCCTTGGAGTTCCGCCCCAACCGGGTGAGGAACATCTTCATCTGCGGCGGGGTCGTGTTCTGGGCTTCGTCCAGGATGATGAAGGCATCGTTGAGCGTGCGGCCGCGCATATAGGCCAGGGGCACCACCTCGACGATTTTCATCTCCTGCAGCCGGCGCAGACGCTCCGGTTCCATCAGATCCTGGAGGGCGTCGTACAGGGGGCGCAGGTACGGGTCCACTTTGTCTTCCAGCGCACCGGGCAGGAAACCGAGGTTCTCGCCCGCCTCGACGGCGGGCCGGGCCAGCAGGATCCGCGATACCCGTTTCTGGCGGAACGCGGCCACGGCCATGGCCACGGCAAGGTAGGTCTTGCCCGTCCCGGCGGGACCGATCGCGAAGACCACATCGTGGTGGTCGATGGCGCGCAGGTACCCGCCCTGGCCGGCGGTGCGCGCCCGGATGGTGGCCCGGAACGTCTTCAGGTCGCGATCGTCACCGGCGGCCGGCAGCTCCGGCCGTTGCTCCACCAGTGACGCCAGTTCGTCTTCGTCCATCGGGGCGCGTTGCAGCCGTTCGATGAGACCGCCCACCAGTGCGGCCGCCTCCCGCACGGCCTCCCCGGCGCCGTGGATCAGCAGTCGGTCGCCGCGCGCCACCAGGCTGACGCCGAAACGACTCTCGATAGCGCTCAGATGGCGATCGTTGCGGCCGAAAAGGGCCAGACGGTCGACTTGGGTCAGCGTGAGGTGGACCGTCTCACGAGGCGACGGGCCATCGTCGTCAGGCATCGTCGACAGGGCCTCGTCGGCGATGACCTGACGACGTCGATGGCGTGCCGCTGGCGCTGCCTGGTTCACGAGTTCAGCCGGATCCCCAGTTCGCGCAGCTGCAGCGGGTCCACTGGCGTTGGTGCGCTCTCCATCAACCCCACCGCCTTGTTGGTCTTGGGGAAAGCGATCACCTCGCGGATGGAGTCTTCGCCGGCCAGCATGGCCAGCAGGCGGTCGAAGCCGAAAGCAATGCCCCCGTGGGGCGGGGCGCCGAACTCCAGCGCGTCCAGCAGGAAGCCGAACTTGGCCGCGGCCTGCTCGGGTGTGATCGACAGCAGGCTGAACAGCCGGCTCTGAATCGGGCGCTGGAAGATCCGGATGCTGCCGCCGGCAATCTCGGTGCCGTTGAGCACCAGGTCATAGGCCCGGGCACGCACCCGACCCGGGTCGGCCTCGAGCATGTCCAGGTCCTCCTCCAACGGCGACGTGAAGGGGTGGTGCATGGCCGCGTAGCGCTGTTCCTCGGCATCATACTCCAGGAGCGGGAAATGGGTTACCCACAACGGGCGCCACGTGCCGGCCTCGATCAATCCGTGACGACGCGCCAACTCCAGCCGCAGACCGCCCAGGACCCGGGCCACCATGGCGGGCTGATCGGCGACGAACAGAAGCAGGTCGCCCGGTTCCGAGGCCATAGCCTGCACCAACAGGCTCTGGGCTTCGGCCGGGAAGAACTTGACGATGGACGACTCCAGGCCCTGACCGGTGTGGCGCATCCAGCCCATTCCCTTGGCGCCCAGCCCCTGGGCGAAGGAAGCCAGATCGTCAATCTGGCTGCGGGGCACGCCGCCACTGCCCTTGACGTTGATGCCCTTGACCTGGCCGCCTTCGGCCAGAACCGCCTGGAATACCTTGAATTCGGAGGCTCGGGCTGCGGCCCCCACGTCCCGCAGTTCCAGACCGAAGCGCAGGTCTGGCTTGTCCGAGCCAAAGCGGTCCATGGCCTCCTGGTACGTCAACCGCGGCAGGGGATCGGGCAGCGTCACCTGGCCCAACTCGGCGAACAGCGAGCGCAGCACGGTCTCGGCGACCTCCATCACCTCGCGCTCGCGCACGAACGACATCTCAATGTCGATCTGGGTGAACTCCGGTTGGCGGTCGGCGCGAAGGTCTTCGTCGCGGAAACACTTGACGATCTGGAAGTAGCGATCGAGTCCGGCTACCATCAGAAGCTGCTTGTAGGTCTGGGGCGACTGGGGCAGGGCGAAGAACTCGCCTGGATGCACCCGGCTGGGCACCAGATAGTCGCGAGCCCCCTCGGGCGTGCTCTTGGTGAGCACTGGCGTCTCTACCTCAATGAACCCCAGACCGTCCAGAGTGCGCCGGGTGACCTGGTAGGCACGATGGCGGAGGCGCAGATTGCGCTGCATGCGTTCACGCCGAAGGTCGAGATAGCGATAGCGCAGGCGCGACTCCTCGCCGATCTCCACGCCGTCCTCGAGCGGGAAGGGCGGGGGCGGCGAGGTGTTCAGCAGGCGCATGGCATGGCTGGCCACCTCGATCGCGCCGGTCGACAGGCGCGAATTGACCATGCCCTCGGGGCGCGCTTCCACCGTGCCCTGAATGGCCACCACGAATTCGCTGCGCAGGGAGGCGGCTTGGCGGTGAGCCTCGGGATCGCGCTGCGGATTGAACACCACCTGAGTGACCCCGGCGCGGTCGCGCAGATCGATGAAGATGACGCCGCCGTGATCGCGGCGCCGCGCTACCCACCCCATCAAGGTGACCTCGGTGCCCACCTGGTTCGTGCCCAGCGAACCGCAGTCGTGGGTGCGCTGCCAGTCGCCCAGGGGTTCGATCGTCTCCGCCATGCCTGGTCTCTCCTGCCGCCGTGACCCGAGAAAGTTGCCTAAAATCATCAAGTTAAAAGAGCTTCGAGCGAGTGTCAAGCAGCCGCGACCGGGGCCGTTTGACAGGTGCCGGCACCCGGCTATATTGGCCCTCGTGGCGCGCCGGGCAGGCCGCCGATGCCGCTGGCCACGGGCAAGGACGCGCTGGTGAGTACAGGGGTTCAAACAGACCTTGCGGTTGGAGCGGCGGCCGGCGTCGGGGGCACGGTTGCGCCGCGGCCAGCGTCCGGCCCGGCGGCGCCGGGGTGGCGACGTTGGGCGGTGCGCCGCGGTACTGGCGGTGCGGCGGCCCTGGCCGTGTTCCTCTTGGTGTGCCTGGGATACGGCCGCTCCCTCGGTTACGGGTTCTGTTATGATGACCTGCACTCCGTGGCGCACAACCCGCATCTGCGGGACCTGCGGCGGGTGCCGGCGTTCTTCATCGATCCGAGCCTTTTCTCTGCCGATCCGCACCAGGCCATGTACCGGCCCCTGCTGCTGGTTACGTATGCCGTCGACTGGCAGTTGGGGGGGCCTGGCGCGGCGGTCTTCCACCTGACAAATGTCGTGGTGCACGGCCTGGCGGCGGCCTTGGTGGCGCTGCTGGCAGGCCGCCTGCTAGGTGCGGCAGCGTCGTGGTGGGCAGGCCTGTGGTTTGCCGTCCAGCCGCTGAATGTCGAAGCCGCCAACTACGTCAGCAGCCGATCTGAGACGCTGATGGCTGTGCTGGTGCTGGGTGCCTGCTTGGCGTACCTGCGCTACCGCGAGACGGGCCAGCGCCGCTGGTGGGTGATGACGCTGGCCGCGGGCCTGGCGGCGCTCGGGGCTAAGTCCACGGCCGTGTGTCTGCCCGCGTTGCTGGCGGCCTGCGACCGCCTGCAGGGCCGCTCCTGGCGACGGTCGTGGCGGGCCTATGCGGGCGCCCTGCTGTTGGCCGCTGGGTATGTGCTGGTCACCGGCCCACTGGTAGCCAAAGCCCTGGGGACGCCGGTGCGTTCGCTGTCCTCGCAGTTCTGGACCCAAGCCAAAGCGTTGCTCTACTACCTGTACCTGGCGGCCATGCCGGTGCGGCTGAGCGTCGAGCATGCCTTTGTCGCTGCGCGGGGGCCAAGCGAGGCGCCGGTGGTGGCGGCGGTCCTGTGTGTGGCGTCGCTGGCCTGGGTCGGCTGGGGTTGGCGGCGGCGACCGGTGGTGGCTACTGCAGGGTGGGCGGCGGCCGCCTGGGCGCCGGTGGCCGTGGTGCCGCTCATCGTCCTGGTGAACGAACACCGACTGTATCTGCCCCTGGTGGGCGCCGGCTTAGGGAGCGCCGTGTTGCTGGGCCGCGTCCCCCGGCACGTGCGCCTGGCCTGGACCATGGTACTGGGCCTGCTGGCCGTACTGTCCTGGCAGCGGGCGCCGGTGTGGGCTGGCGAACTGACGTTGTGGGCCGATGCGGCCGCCAAGGGCCCGCAGGTGCCCAAGGCTCATCTCCGGCTGGGCGACGCGTTGGCGGCCGCCGGGCGTCTGCAGGAAGCCGAAGCTGCATATCGTCAGGCGCTGGCCCTGCGCCCCGACCACCCCGGCGTGCGCAACAACCTGGGGAGCCTGCTGCTGTCGCGGGGACGCCTGGCCGAGGCCGAAGCCGAGTTCCGCGCTGTCCTGGCCGCGGATCCGCGGGTTACCCCCGCCGCGCTCAACCTGGGTCAGTTGCTGCTGCGGCGGGGCGACTGGCAGGCGGCGCGGGACATCTATGCTCGGGCGGCCGCCAACGGTGGCACGGCCGGGGAAGCCGAACGCCAGTTGGCACAGATCAGCCTGCGCTTTGCCGGCGATCCGGCGGACGCGGTGCGGCAGTTCGATCGCGCCCTCGAACAGGGCCAGACAGGCAACACCGCGGTCTGGTGCGGCCGTGGGGTGGCACTGGCCCAGCTGGGCCGTCAAGCCGAGGCCGAGGCCGCGTACCAGCAGGCTCTGCGCTTGGACGTTGGCTATGCGGAAGCCTGGTACAATCTAGGTAACCTGCTAGTCGCCGGCGGCCGCCGCACCGAAGCGGTGGAAGCGTACCGTCGCGCGGCCACCGCGGGCACCAGCGAGCTGGCCAGCCTGGCCCGGCAGCGCCTGGCAGCACTGGGGCAATGAAGCCGGGCTTGGCCAGCTGGGGCAGGCAACGGCGTCGGAGCGCGCTGTCGTGCCGGTGTCACGGAGTCCGGGCAGCCTGTTAGTCGCCGGCGACAGCTGCACCGACGCGGTGGAAGCGTATCGTCGCGCGGCCACCACGGGCACCGACGAACTGGCGAGCCCGGACCGGCAGCGCTGGGGCAGTCGGATCGGCCTTGGCCAGTTGGGGGCGGGCGATCTGGACCGAGCGTGCTGTCACTCCGGGGCCAGGGGCCGCGGGCGCGACCCATTGCCGGCGATCGGTCGAGCCACATCGGCCTCGGCCCGCGTTGCCGACGCGCCAGAAGCGCCGATGAACCCGCCGGGCTACCTCAGTCGGCCGGGGCAGGGGGCCCGCTGACGCGTTGCCGCAGACTCGGGTCCAGTTCCAGGGCTCGCCGCAGATGGGCTGCGGCCTCCGACAGGCGGCCCTGGTCGCGTAGGGTCAGCCCCAGGTTCAGCTCTGCCTCAGCCAGGTCCGGCCGCAACGCCAGCGCGCGCCGCAGGAGCGCTTCCGCCGGGTCGAGCTGCCCCTGTTGCCGCCGCACCGACCCCAGGTTGGTCAACGCCTCCACCAGGTCCGGCTCCGCCTGCAGGGCCGCGGTCAGGCGGGCGGCCGCTTGCGGCAGACGGCCCTGCTGCTGTTCCAGGGCGCCCAAGTTGGCCTGCGCCCGAGCATAGGCCGGACTCAAGCGCGTGGCCTCTTCGTAGCAGGCCCGCGCCTGCTGCCACTGGCCGGCCAGGTGGTACTGGTGGCCGAGGTTGTAGTGCGCTTCGGGCACGCGAGGACCCGCGGCAACCGCGTCCTGCCACAGGCTCGTCTCGTCGCGCCAGACGGACGCGCGCTGGATCGTGGCCGCGGCCATGGCCACGCAGAGTACCAGCGCCGCGGTGAACCGCTGCCGCCCCTGGGCGTGCCGCGCCAGCGTCAGGCAGGGACCGGCTGCGGCCAGGTACACGCGGTGGTCGCTGACCAGCACGTGCAGAGGGATGACCAGGGTGGGCAGCAGACACACTGCGGGCCAGGCCACGGCCATGGTCACCCACGGCCGGCACCGGCGCAGGCCGGCGGCCAGAACGGCCAGGGAGGCCAGGGTGGCCGCCGCCAGCAGCAGAGGCAGGGCCCCGGCCCCGGCGCCGGGTTCGAACTGCGGGTACACACTCAGATGCACCGGCATGGCCGCGCGGGCCCCGTACCACATCAGGGCCTTCAGCTGCGTTACCCACTGCGTTGTCCAGGGACGCACCGCAGCCGCGGCACCGATTCCCTGGGGCGTCAGCACCCAGTAGAGGACCCCATACACCCCGGTCACCGCTGCCCAGGGCCAGACGGCGTGCCACGGCCGACGCTCCGCTGGCCTGCGACGCCAGGCCAGGAACAGGAGCGCCGGCAACACGATGGCCGTGGTCTTGGCCATCAGCGCCAGGGCCGTGCAGCCCAGCGAAGCGGCCAGCCAGCCGTGCCGACGCCGGCCGGGCGCTGAGTTCCCCGCCAGCGCCGTCACCAGGGCGGCCAGACTGAACAGACCGGCCAACGACTCGGACCGACTGCTGACGTAGTGAGTCACCTCGGTCTGCTGCGGGTGCAGCCCGAAGGCCACCGCGGCCAGGGCGGCCGTAGACGTGGCCAGACCGAGCTGTCGACCGAGCACATACAGACACACGCAGGCCAGCACGTGACACCCGAGGTTGGTCAGCAGAAAGGCGCTCGCCTGGTAACCCGCCCGGGCATAGTCGAGGGCATACGAGACCAGGACCAGCGGCCGGTACATGGCAAAAGCCGGGTCCTCGGAGAAAGCCGTTGGATCGCAGAAGAAGCGGGGCAGCTGAGCCAGCGAGCGGATGCTGGGGTTGCGCAGCAGCGAATGGCCGTCGTCGAAGTGAAACGAGCCCCCCAGTCCGCTGGCGTGAACCGCGGCCACGATCAGCGCCACGGCCAGCGGCGGCCACCAGGCCAGCCCCCGTGCGTGGGCGCCAACACGGGCGGCAAAAGAAAACCCGCCTTCACCGAAGCGAGGGCGGGTCTTCGTACCGGCAGTCACAGAGCGGCCGTCAACCTTTGGCTTTGACCGCCGCGGCCAACCGCGACTTGTAGCGGGCCGCCGTGTTGCGATGCACAACGCCCTTGTGGGCGGTGCGGTCAATGATCGAGGCCGCCGCCTGCAGGGCCTGGGCCGCGGCTTCCGGGTCCGTAGCCTGGCGGACCTTCTTGATGGCACCACGCATCCGCGAACGCAGGCCGCGGTTGCGGTCTCGGGCCTTGAGGCTGGCGCGCAGGCGCTTCCGCGATGACTTCAGGTTGGGCACTGTTCCACTCCTTCTGACGGCGAACTGTCCCGGGCAAAATGTTCCAGCCCATTCGGGCCGACCGGGAGGCGGGTTAATAGTGGTCTAATCACTTGTGCTGCAAGGTCCTTCGCCCGGTTCAGGGACCTGGCCCCGGGGGGATGGCACGCCTGTTGCTCAAACCCAGGCAGACAAGATCAGGTCCCACAAGCGTCGGACGATTGCCGGGTTCCTTCTCCCCCAGGAGGCTCGGGCCAAGCGACCGACCCACCGCAACCTGGGGCACGACTTGGGCTGAAAGCGGCGGCGGAGCCGGCGACTGCCTTGGACGGACGGAGCCGGCTCCGTCAGTTTGTACCACACGTCGTAATCGAAGGAATATAACCACGTGAAGCGTGCGCGGCAAGAAGCAGATCATCCCGGCCTCGCTGCGGCCCGGCGGGCGATGCGAATCGGTCGACTGGCGCGCGCGGCTGCCGATATCAAAGGCAGGGGAAGGGCTTTCCCCTCCCGGCCTGGGCCTCGGGCGGCCCGCGATTCGCCGCTGAAGTTCAGGAGTCGGATGCCGATATGTAGGAGTAAGGCTCCCGCCGTGCGGGAGTTCGTGTGTTTCACAGTTGGCCTTGAGGATGCGAACCGCGCCCTGGGCGCGTCGGCTGCGATCATGAAACCATACACGTTCGACAACCCATCACTCGAGCATAGGAGGGACGTAACCAAGGAGGTGCGCATAGCCAACCTTCGGCAGTCACGTCTGCGCTGGCCCGTGGGGGCGGACCGGTGGGACGAGCACGTCAGCCGCGGCAGACCGGTTGATAGGGAGATCGGCAGGATGTCGCGGAGAGGAGTCCGCTTTCAGCACCTGAGTCGTGTCCATGGAAGGAGTGCTCACATATGAATCTGAGGCGTAAGGCTCTTGCGGCGTTGTTGCTGGTACTCGTCGCTGGCCTGGGCGGCATGGTCTTCGCCCAGCCGGTTTTCGAGAACCGGACGCCACGGGGATTCTCCCCGACCGACAGCTCGATCACTGATACGGCTGTCGTGAAGAACCAGGTCAACGTGCTCGTCGACCTGAACGAACCCGCGAATTTCAACCACCCGGTCGTCGGTAACTTCCAGAAGATCGAGCGCAGCGTTCCCTATTTCAGCACCGGCGGTACCGCGAAGTACATGTCGCAGGGAATCGCGGTTGACAACAACGGCGTCATCCACCGAGCCTGGGTGCAGCAGCGAGGCACCGCTCGCAGCGCCGGCACCTCACCGGTGTACGGCGTGGTCTACGCCAAGAGCTATGATGGCGGTAAGACCTTCACCGATACAGTTTCGGTATCGGGAACTCTGCGTTTTGATATGGTCACCCCGAACGTGGCCTACACCAGCGGGTTCTCCACGGTCGACATCGTGGTCAACTCCAAGGGCAACCCGCGGGTGGTGTACGCGATGGACATGTCGGCGGACGGGCGGATCATCGGTGCCGCCAGCCGCAAGACGACGGGCGGTGTGAAGGCCTACCACAACATCAACTTCAACTACAGCAACGACGGTGGATCGTCCTGGCTGCCCGCCAACAGCAGCGTGGTCGTCAATGACACCGTTACCTACAGCGGCCGCAATGCGGCGTTTCCGCGCCTGGGCATCACCTCCACCGACGACATCTTCATCGCCTACGAGAACGACCAGAGAGCGGTCGGCACAGGCAACACCGGTCCTGACATCCGGTTGGCCAAGGTCGATGAGGACAGCCTGAAGCTGGGCAGCGCCCAGGCGGTGAACATTGGCTCGTTGGGACAGGTAACCAGCGGCACCGTGGCGGCGCGCGGCGGTGTGCGACTGCACCCGGCGGCCGACATCGGCCTCAGCCCCGATATCGCGGTTGGCGACGACGATGTGCTGCATGTGATCTGGTATGCGGAAGGCGGCGCGGGCCTGGAGCGCGTGCGGCACAAGACCCTGCCGTCCTCGCTGTGGAACAACGTCAGCATCGAAGGGTGGAACCAGGTCGACGATAGCGGATCCAGCGTCGGCGCTTTTGACCCGACCGGCAATGCCATCGACATCGACGGCGGTGGCGGTGTGGTCACCGCGATCTCCGTCGCGGCTACCGCCAATCGCGTTCGCCTGTTCCCCACCGTGGTGGTCGATCGGGCGCGGACCCCGGACCGCGCCTATATCCTGTACAAGTGGGCTGATGTCTGGGATGACGACGAGAACATCAAACTGAGTCAGTACGACTACGATGGCCGCATCGCCGGCGCCGCCAGTTGGAGCACGGCGGCCGAGATCTTCCCGACCGGCAGCGGCCGCGGTAACCAGGGCACCATCGGTTCCCTGTTCCAGAACGGCACTCGCTTCCAGATCGAGAGCAGTTGGGCCTACACCGACCGAGTGGCCGCCGTAATCGACACCCGGCGCGGCAGCGAAGGCGAATTGAACATCGTCTTCTCGGCCGGTAGCACGGCCGTGGGCGCTGGCTCGGCCAC
This sequence comes from uncultured Gemmatimonadota bacterium, assembly GCA_903893785.1. Taxonomy (GTDB): domain Bacteria; phylum Latescibacterota; class UBA2968; order UBA8231; family UBA8231; genus CAITNQ01. The sequence continues at coordinate 679 of CAITNQ010000278.1, read as the reverse complement.
GGTGCGGAACAGCCTGTACTACAGCCGCTTCAATGGTACCGAGTGGGAGCTGCCGCAGGTGGTGGCTACCGGTAACGACAATAACGTTGCCGGCCAGCCTGACGGTGTCTCCAGCAACTACCACTTCCTGTTCGAACCCGACGTCGCCATGGCTACCGGCGACAACAGCGTGTATTTGGCCTTCGTCGGTGGCAAAGGCGCAGCAGGCGCCCCCGGGCGCGGCTTCGGCGCTGGCAATACCGGCGCGGCCACGATTGCTCCGCTACCGTTCTTCAAGAAGGTCGGGCGCGTGGTCACCTTCGACGACGTGTCCCAGCCCAAGGGCGCGTACCAGTATGTGTTGAGCTATACGCCGACCAACGCACAGGACATGGTCACGTCGGCCCAGTACAACCTGGTAACGGTCACGGCCGGCGACAACTCCGACGGCAGCGGTGTCGGTGCGGCTACGCCTGGCACGTCCAAGTCACCGGGCGGCTTCCTCACCGGCCAGTGGCGCAAGGTCAGCGCTACCTCCCTGGGTCTGACCACCTTGACGCCGACCAGCACCAGCGGCGTGTACAAGGGGGCCATGAACCTGATCCAAGCCACGAGCAATACGGGCGTCTTTGAGGGCAAGGTAAACGACGACGGCTCCACGGGTTACGGCGAGTGGGGCGACGACGCGGACAAGGTGGGC
>CAITNQ010000277.1 GCA_903893785.1 uncultured Gemmatimonadota bacterium | reverse complement strand
GACCAGGATAGCGATGGCCAGGGGTGTTCTCACCATGTCCCCGCCGGGCTCAGAAGTGACGCACGAGGCTCAGACCCACGGTTGGTGCCAGGCCGTCAACCGCCGGCCGCACCTCCAGGGTGGTCGCGGTGGTCGTCCGGGTCGCGGCCCGGGCCGCATGAATGGCAGACACCAGGTGATTGGCCGCCACCAGGCCCACGCTGTACACCGCCCCGCGACGAGCCCGCTCGGCCCCGGACCGCAACCCGCGGTAGTGCAGGCGCGACGCCTCGGTGTCCCAATCCCACTGGTAGGCCGGGCCCTCGGGGTACACATCGGGCGCCGGGCCCTCGGTCAAACGGGCGTACAGGTCGTGCTCAAGAGTGCTCTGGTAGAACCCGAGATCCTCGAAGAAGCTGGCCTTCTGACCGGTGGTTCGGGCCCCGGCGTGGAGTGCGGCGTAGGTTCGGTAGTCGTCTCGACGGATGTCGCTCAAGCGGCCACAGCCGGCGAAGCCACCCCAGAAGACCAACTCGGCCGCCGCAAAGCGACCGGCGGCCGCTGGCCGCCCGACGTACTGCTGCCCCCAGCCCGGAACGAGCAGCGAGCGGAAGAAGGCGCCCTGGGGTGAGGCGCCGCGCGCCCAGCCGGCCGAGGCCGTCAACAGCACCAGCAGGATCCCCCCCACGAAGCGGCGCGCGCGGCCCGGCATATTACTCAAAGGGCTTGAAGGCCAGGAGCATCGGCACCTGCCCGGCGGGGCCCGGCCAGAACGTGAACGCGAACCGCGTCCGACGGTCGATGGCCGCCTGGTCGGCGCCGGCAGCACGGGCGCGGGCTGTACGAGCCGCGTCAATAGCGCTGAGGGCATGGTTGACCAAGATCAGGCCGCTCAGATTGGTGGCCCTTTTGAGGTACCGATTGCTGTCGTCGCGCTGCTTCTCGTAATCCATGCGCAGGCTGGACTGCACGGACTCGACCGAATCGATCTGGGTGTACGCCGTCACCGGGTTGCCCGTGTCGACGAAGGTGAGATCATCCCAGCCGGCGACGAACTGGTCGTACTTACCGGCCAGTTCGTAGTATTGCTGCCGGTCGTGGCCGTTGCAGTCCCCCAGCCCACCGCCCGGGCCGGCGTACAGCGAACTGGATTCATCGACATAGGAACTGCACGGCAGGGCGTGGGTGAACGAATTGTTGCGGATCGCGGTGGAAGTCCGGCGCCAGTCCAGATAGGTCTGGGGGTTCCAGTGGGCATTGGCCACGGCGCGGAACTCGTCCTCAATGTCATTACCCTTGCCGGTCCACACATAGCGCAGGGTCAGGGCAGCCACATCCAAGCCGAAGAAGACCGCGGCGCGCCGACGGGCACCGGCGTAGTATTCGCCGCTGCCGGGAACAATGGCCGAGAACAGGAACGCTCGCCCGGGTGAGGGGGCGCCGGTGGCGCTGGCCTCCTGGGCGGCGATGCTGGCGTCTGCGGCCGGCGCGGCCACCAGGGATGTACCGGCCAGCGGTCGCTCAATGCTGCGGGCCTGTGCCGAGGCCCAGATGCTGGGCAACTCCTCGGTGGCGGCCATCCCGGCCACGAGCAGGGACGACACCAGGGCCGCTAGAACTCTGGTTACCATGGGGCGACCTCCTTTGATCGCGACAGCCGCATGAAACGGACCCGCGCCGACAGCGCGCCGGCACCGGCCCGGCTCACAGGTACCCGAACAGCACCGTGAGGTAAAACTTCCAGGGGCTGCGGTCGGGCAGTTCATCAACGCCGTACGCCAGGTCGGCTTCGACCCGGGTCGGCACGCTGTAATACGAGATCATGTCCAGCCGGACCTGGCCCCCGACGTCACGTACCGGGCCCCGGCGCCGGTAGCGCGGGTCCGGATCGTCCCAGCGGCGGTCCCAGGCCTTGCCGGCTTCGGCGTACACGGCGCCGTAAGCCCGATCGAGGTACAGCTGCATCAACCGCGCACCCCAATCCGTGACCAGAGGTACCCGCAGGGTGGCACTGCCCATGGCCGCCTTGCGCCCCTCAAGGCTGTAGTACGTGTAGCCGCGCAGGAACTGAATGCCGCCGACGTGGAAGTCAAAGAAATCGCCAACTTCCTCGGCGTCCACTCTGTCGCTATCGATCCAACCGCCCCAAGCCCGCAGGCTCAGGGCGCTAGCCCCGGGCAGGGCCACGTGCTCCCGCCAGTCCATCGACAACTGACCGTAGGCCAGGCGCAGGTACTGCTCATCGATGAAACTGGCGTGGGTGTTGAAGCCCTTGACGAAGTAATTCAGGAAGCGGTCGTAGCGCACCTCGAGCTGCCGGCCGCGGGGGCTGATGTCGCGATCCCGGCGGCGCGCCAGTTGCTCGACGCGCCAAAGGGCGCCCAAGTCAAAGCCGTGCAGGTAGGTGTACCCGTACGGCTTCATGTGTTGCTGCGACTGCCCGATCGACGAGCCCGGATCACTGACATACGCGTACCAGTCCACGCTGGCATCATAGCGGTCATAGGCAGCGGTCAACTCGAGCTGACCGTGGCGCCCCAAGCGACCGCGCCCGCCGAGCGCCATGCGGTACAGGTTGTACGTCAGACCGGTGACCAGACCGTCGCGCGCCTCGGTACTATCGTGCCGCGCG
>CAITNQ010000276.1 GCA_903893785.1 uncultured Gemmatimonadota bacterium | reverse complement strand
TTCGCCAGTTCCGACCTGGAGGAGATCCTCCGCCTGGCGGACCGGGTGCTGGTCATGTGGCAGGGCCAGATCGCCGGCGAACTGGCGCGCGCCGCGGCCACTGAAGAAGGCATCATGCGACTGGCCACCGGCCGCCCCGCCGGAGGCGCGCCCCGCCGCGTCCAGGTCTGGCTGCCTGGCCCGTTCGCCGCGCGGCTGCTGCCGCCCCGCTGCGCCGGTCCGCGCCTGGCGTTCGCCAACCCCCCCGGCGGCGGCCCGGCCGCCACGCGCCTACTCCGTAATCCGGGTCTTGGCCTCGGTGTCGCGGCGGCGGGTCTCGACCACCTCGCGTACCTGGGCGTCAAACTCCGGGTACCGGCCGCGCAGGGCATCGAAATCCTGCTTGGCCAGGCGGTACACGTCGCAGTAGGTCAGCGCTCGAACGCTGGCCGTGCGCTTCTCGCCCTGGATCAGGGCGGTCTCGCCGAACGGCGAACCCTGACCCAGGACGGCGACGCGCTGGTCGTTGACCAACACCTCCACGTCGCCATCGCAGAGGAAGTACATGCAGTCGCCGAATTCGCCCTGGCGAATGATATAGTCGCCGGGCAGGAAAACCACGGGCTGCAGCAGCTGGACGATCTCGCGCACGAAAATCTCGCCGGCGCGGCGGAACAGACTGACTTTCTCGAAGATGGCGCGATTGAGGAACAGCTGGATCTCCATGGCCAGCGTGTGGGGCAGTTCCTCGGTCAGTGACTGGGCTGACACGCTCTTGCGCGTGGCCCACAGATAGGCGTAGTAGTCGCGCACCCGCTCCTGTAGCTCCGGCGGTAGCCGGCGCGTGCGCATGTAGTCGCCCACCTCCTCCATCCGCTTGGCGTAGTTGGCGCGGGCAATATCCAGGTTGGCGATCAGGCTGGACACATTACCGATGATGTAGCCGTACATGGCCACGCCGAACACCTGCACGCCCATGGTGTAGATGATCTGCAGGTTGCTGTCGTGGTCCGGGTAGTAGTCGCCGTACCCGATCGTCGCAATGGTGGTCAGACACCAGTAGAGGGCCCGGATATACTGGTCCATCGCCGGCCGCGCTGACTCGCTGGCGCCGATCAGGCACCAACCCGAGGCCATCAGGTTGAGGGCCACCACGAACCAGCACGCAAACGTAATCAGGCGCATGGCGCCCGGGTTGGAGTTCAGCGTGTCGCGGATATCGCCCAGGTAGTGGCGGATCTTGCCGACTTTGAGCATGCGCGTGGCGCTCATCAGTACAGCCATGGCCCCGGCGGCCCCCTGAGGGGCCTGGCCGGTCAGTAGATGGAATGCCCATGACAGGGGCAGAGCGGCCAGCAGATCGATCGCGAACCACGAGCGCAGGTAGTTGTCGCGGATCTGGGTGCGGGTGGCACAGACGACCAGCTCTCTCTTGACCGCCTGGTTGAATGACCAGGCCATGTCGAGCAGGTATACCGCCGTGCAGAGCCAATACCAGGCGCCGAATTCGAAGCTGCCGAACGTCAGGTGGTACGAGGTGGAGAGGGTCCAGAAGACGACCATGGCCACCATGGCAGCATCGGCGACCACCTTGAACCGGCTGTCGTGTCGGAACACAGGGACGATCGCTAACATTGCCGGCGTCCAAGCCCGAGGCGAAAGAAGGCGTGCATGGCCGGCGCCGCTTGGCCGCGGACCGGCCACGCTGGCATCGGCCGTTGCTGACTGGCATTGGGGATGCTCGCCGGAATGTAACGGAGGCAGGGGCGCGGCGCCACGTCACGGGCTGATCCGCACGGGCCAGCGTGGATCGCGTAGGCACCGTGGCCGGCTACCCTTGCGCGCGCCTGGGTGTGCGGGCAGCGGCTGACCTCCCCGTGGTGCGGGCTCGGCTGCCGCTGCGCGCGCCTGGGTGCGCGGCGTGGGGTCACTCCGCCTCGGCGCCGCCGCAACCCGGTCTGCCGGCCGCCTGGGCGGTCAACCCACCGGCCCTGCCAGTAGGCGGTCCGCTCCAGGTGCGCCCGCAACAGCCAACCATCGACGGCCCGGGCCCGGGTGGCCTGCCGGGTTGACGGTCGGTGGCGGTGGCCGCCATCTTTGGCGCCCACCCACACCCGGCCGGTGGCCCGCACGGGCGTCCGGCCATCCGACCTGCCTTGGGGTGCCTGTGCGCAAGATTGTCGGTATCGCCAGCCTGCTGGGCGTGGTGCTGTTGGTCACCTGGGCCATTGAGCCGCGCTTCGCCAGCGCCTACAACCTGCAGAATATCATCCGCTGGACGGCCCTGTTCGGCGTCATCAGCGTCGGCGTGGCGCTGGTCATCGTCACCGGTGGCATTGACCTGTCCATTGGCTCGGTAGTCGGCCTCGTCGGTTGTCTCCTGCCCCTGCTGCTGGCCAGCGGCTGGTCGGCCTGGGGCGCCGTCCCGCTGGTGCTGCTGGTGTCGCTGACCATCGGCTTGGCGCACGGCCTGCTCATCACTCGCCTGCGCCTGCAGCCCTTCGTCGTCACCCTGTGTGGCCTGCTGCTGTACCGTGGCCTGGCTCGCTGGCTGACCGCCGATCAGGTCCAGGGCTTTGGCAGCGAGCATGAATCGCTGCGGCAACTGGCCATCGGCCGCTTGCCCCTGACCGAGCACTTCGCCATCCCCATGCCGTTCATTGCCATGGTGGTCGTGGCCCTCGCCGCGGCGGCTCTCCTCAATCGCACTATCTGGGGCCGGTATCTTCTGGCGCTGGGCAACAACGAAGAGGCGGCGCGCTACAGCGGCGTGCCCGTGGAGCCCATGGTGGTGCTGGCGTACGCCACCTGTTCGCTGCTGGCCGGCCTGGGCGGTGTGCTCTTTGCCTTGGACGTCAACTCGGTGCAGCCGGCCAGTCAAGGCAACTTCTACGAACTCTATGCCATTGCCGCGGCCGTGCTCGGTGGCTGCAGCCTGCGCGGCGGCGAGGGTTCGATTCTGGGCGTGCTGTTCGGCGCGGCGGTCATGCGCGTGCTCTACAATGCCATCAACATTCTGGGCATCGCGACCCAACTGGAGTTCGCTATCATTGGCCTGGTGCTCCTGGCGGGCGCCACTGCCGACGAGGTCATCCGCCGGCTGGCGGCGCGGCGGCGCGCCCGCCGTCCGGTGGTGGCGCCGGCGCCCACGGTCGGCCCGGACGCCCACTGAACCGCCGCGGCCGGGCCCGGCTGCGACCGGCCCTTACGGAGGGCTCATGCTCGTCATCTTCGATTACGACGGGGTCTTTGTCGACTCGCGAGACCAGTTGCTGGCGGCCCTGGCCAAAGCCCAGCGGCGTCTGGGCTGCGGTCGACTCGCGACGGCCGAGGACCTGGCGGTGATCGAAAGCTTCACGTTTGCCGATGTGGGCCGTCGCTGCGGCGTGCCCGAGGCACTCCTGGCCGCATACAGCGACGCCGTGCTGGCGGCTCTGCGGCGCGACAAGGTGCAGCCACCCGCATACCCCGATATCGGCCGCGTGGTGGCCGATCTGGCCAGCGTCCACACCCTGGCGATCGTCACCGCCAACCGTCGGCCCGTGGTCGAGGCGGTGCTGCGGCGCGAGCAACTCCTGCCCTGGTTCAGCGCCATCCTCGACCTTGATGATCCCGGCGCCAAGAGCGACAAGATCAATCGCCTGCGGCAGGCCTACGCCTGGTCGGCGGACCAGACGTTCATGGTGGGCGATGCCGTCAGCGACGTCCGCCAGGGCCAGTTGGCTGGCGTCCGCACCGTGGCTGCGGCCTGGGGCATGCAGCGGCGCGAGTTGCTGGTCGCCGCGGGCCCGGACTTCATCGCTGACCAGCCCGCCGACCTGCTGACCTTCCTGCGGCCCACGGCCGAAGATCGCTGACCCCGGCTCAACGCCGTCGCTGCGGGGTGCTGCGAGGCCTGGCGCCGCCAGGCCGACCCGGGCGCTTCCAGGCCGACCTACGGGAAACGGCCATCGTGACCTGCCAAGCCCGTTCGGCGACCGGGCGCGCTCCTCTGCCGGTCCTGACCTGATCGGCCCTCTCGGCCCTCGCTGGAGCGTCCGCCGCTCCGGAGGCCTGCGGCCGGCCGCCGGGCTGGCGTGGGCGCCACCAAGCAGAGCCCGACAGTGGCCCTGGTGAGCTGTTCGGCCGGTCCGGCGGCTGCGCGTGTTCCGTCGCCGGTTCGACCTGACGGCCCGGGCGCCGACGGCCTCGGAGGGCGGTGCGCGCCACCCCACTCGCAGCGTGCCGCTCACCCCCCTCCTGCCGCACCCGGTTCACTGCGGCTCGCCCACCCCGCCGCCGGTTCGCATGGTGCTCGTTTGGGCATTATATTGGCTGCGTCCCAGGCCCAGCAAGGAGCGTCGCGGTGACCGACAGCGACCCGCAGCAGGAACGGCCGGTCGACCGGCCCACGGACCGGCGTTCGCTGCGCGCGCGCTTGGATGAACTCCTCCAGCGGCCGCCACAGCCGGCGCCGTCGTCCGTCGCCAACGCCCCTGGGGTGCCCCCGGTTGGCGGTCTGGCGCCGGTGGTGTTCCGGCGCGAACTGCCCCGCCCGCGCCGGCCGGTCCCAGGGCCCGAGCCGGCCGCTGGCAGCGGCGGTCTGCGCCTGGAGGAAGCCGTGCCGGGCGAGCAGTTCGACGGCCCTCAAGGGGGCCGTGCGTACCTGATCCGCACGTCGCTGGCCGAGTTGGCGGGCTCGGACGCGCTCGACCAGGCCTTTGCCCGGGCGCTCGAGCAGCCTGATTGGCCGTTGCGCACCTGGTTGGTGCAGCGCGGCCTGGAACCGGGGCCCGCCCCGGACACGGTGGTCTTCTTGGATCTGGAAACCGCCGGCTTGGGCAGCGCCCCGTTGTTCCTCATCGGCGCGCTGGTCTGGTCCGTCCAGGGGCTGCATGCCGAGCAGTACCTGGCGCGCGACTACGCCGAAGAGCAGGCCGCCATTGCCCGTTTCCTGGCCGACCACCGCCACCGGGCGCTGCTGGTCACCTTTAACGGCAAGAGCTTCGACTACCCGTTCCTGCGCGCCCGCGCCGCGGCCACGGGCGTGGCTTTTGGCTGGCACCCGGGGCACTTGGACCTGCTGCATGCCAGTCGCCGGGCCTGGGGCCGCCTGCTGCCCGACTGCCGCCTGCAGACCCTGGAGCGCTATGTGTGCCGACGGGCGCGCTCCAGCGATATCGGCGGCGAACTGATCCCCGCCGCCTATCATGCCTTTGTCCGCACCGGCGATGCTACCGAGATGGTGGAGATCATCCGGCACAACCTGCTGGACCTGGCCACCCTGGCGGAACTGATGACCCGTTTCCCGCCCTTCTGAGTCGCCGCGCCCGGTGGACGTCGACGCCTTCCTCGCCTCGCTGCAGCGCGATCCGGCCTATGCCGGGCAGATCGTGCACGTTCGTCACGTGCCGCCGCGGGCCGCCAACTGGGCGCCTTCCGGGGCCCTCGCCACCACTGCGGTTGCCAGGGTGATGCCGCGACTGGGCGTGGAGCAGCTCTATCAGCACCAGGCGCAGGCCGTGGGCCTGGCTCTTGCCGGCCAGGACCTGCTGGTGGCCACGGGCACCGCCTCGGGCAAGACCCTGTGCTATGTGCTGCCCATTCTGGCCGGTCTGGAGCAGGAGCCCGACAGCACGGCGCTGCTGCTGTACCCCACCAAAGCACTGTGCCAGGACCAGTACCGTCGGCTGACCGAGATGCTGGCCCGAGCCGGCCTGGGCGACCGCGTCGCCGGGGTGCTCGACGGCGACACCCCGGCGGCTGGCCGGCGACGCCTGCGCGATCACGGGACGTTGGTGTTCACCAACCCGGACATGCTGCACGCCGGCCTGATGCCGCAACACGACCGCTGGGCCCGCCTGTTCCAGCGGCTGCGCTGGCTGGTGCTCGACGAACTGCACGCGTACAACGGCATTCTGGGCTCCAACATGGCCTGGGTGCTGCACCGTCTGTGGCGCCTGTGCCGGCACTACGGCTCGTCGCCGCGGCTGATCGCCTGTTCGGCCACCGTGGCCAACCCCGAGGAGTTCGGTCGCCGCCTGACCGGGCGGCCGCTCACCGTGGTTGCCCAGGACGGCAGTCCCCACGGCCGTCGTACCTTTGTCTTCTGGAACCCGCCGCGCATCCGCGCCACGCGTTACCGCTCGCGGCGCAGCGCTAATGTCGAAGCCCACGAGCTCTACGCCCAGTTGATCGAACGGGGCGCGCCGACGATCGTGTTCTCCAAGGCGAAGATGACGGCGGAGATGATCCACCGGTACGTTGTCGATGCCCTGACGCGCACCGCGCCGCACCTGCGCCATCGCGTCACCGCGTACCGCGGTGGGTACCTGGCCACCGAGCGGCGTGCCATCGAAGATCAGCTCTTCCGCGGCGAGTTGCTCGGCGTCAGCACCACGCCCGCGCTGGAACTGGGCATCGATGTGGGCACGCTCGACGCCTGCATCATCGTCGGGTACCCCGGTCGACGGGCCTCCTTCTTCCAGCAGGCGGGTCGCGCCGGTCGCCAGCGCGACGACACGGTCACCTTCCTCGTCGGTCTGGACACGGCGGTGAATCAGTACATCATGAAGCGCCCCGAGTACATCTTTGCCGGCGGTATTGAACAGGCCGTCATCGAACCGACGAATCCATTCGTGGTCATGGGCCAGCTGCGGTGTGCCGCCCATGAGCTGCCGCTGGCGGACGCCGAGGTAGACGCCTTCGGCCCGCACGCCGAGTTGGTCCTGCAGGTACTCGCCGGCAACGCCAAGCTGCGTCACGTTCAGGGGCGGTGGTACCATGCCGCCGCCGAGATTCCCCAGCACGAGGTCCCCCTGCGCGACTATGGCGGCGGCAATGTCGTCATCCAGGATGCCGACTCGGGTCAGGTGGTCGGCGAGCTGAACGAGTACGACGCCGAACCCATCATTCATCCGGGCGCCATCTACATGCACCTGGGCGATACCTACCGG
>CAITNQ010000275.1 GCA_903893785.1 uncultured Gemmatimonadota bacterium | reverse complement strand
CCTCGCCCAGCTCGGGGCAACCACGGTCAACCCCATGGTCCGGTGGTGCGGGGGTGCCGACTTCTTCCGTCCGCCTTTGCCCCTGGCGGGCGAGGAGGTGGAGGAACATGGTTACGATGGCGACTACCTGGCGGACTTCGTTGACGCTTGCCACCAGCGTGGGATCCGGGTGATCGCGAACCTTTACCTGGACTGGGAGCGCGTGCCGGGCCGCCCGATTAACGCCTCGGCACCCGCCCTGGTGAATGAGCCGGGCGAGGGCGAGAAGGGCTCGACCTACCCCCGAGCAGAGCGGGTGTGCCCGCTAGACGAGGGGGTCCAGCAGCACAATCTTGACTTGGTCAGCGCTCTTCTTGACCGGTATCCGAGATTGGACGGGGTGACTCTAGACGACAACTTCGAGTTCCAGAACCACCCGTGTCGCTGCCAGACATGCTGGTCTAGGTTCCGTGCTTACTGCCGCGCGAGCGGTCAGGACGAAGGGGCCCCAGGTGTCCGCGACGGCTTCTGGCAGGCCCAGGTAAAGGCATTCGTCAGGCAGGTTCGCGCCCGCTGCGCCGCGCGCCAGAAACCGCTGGGCGCCTGGCGCGAACTGGCCGCGGCCGGCGACGACCTGAGCCAAGAAGCCTTGGATTTCCATGGCGCCATGGGGTACGCGTTCCCACCCGTGGCGACGCTCGCGGGGCCGCACATGCCCCCCGGCAAACATGCCGTCAAGTTGCTCTGGGGTATGGACCGGCGCCCACAGGACATCCTCGCCGAGACCACTGAAGCCGTGCACGCAGGCGGCGCTGCGGTCGGTTACTGGATATCCTTTGACCGGGTGGACGGCGACAGCAGCAACTGGGGTTACGGGGTTAGAAACCCCGACCCGGGCGAGGCGTCGCTGGCGCCCGGGACCCTTGACGCAATCGCCCAGTCTTTTGCCCGCGTGGAGCAGGACTGGGCCGACTACTACCGCGAAAACCTGCTTTCCGGTGACACGCGCTTCGTCCTGCTCAGCGCCAATCTGACGGCGCGATCGCTGACGCTGCAGATACAGAACACCGGCCAGCGCGTCCGACAGCGGGTCGTGGGCCCGGTCGATCTTGGGCCGTTGTCCCCTGCCGGGTGGGCCGAGTAGGACCCGGAGCCCGGGCGCGCACGCGCCGGGAGGCCCGGCGGTGCCGTGTGAGCCCAACCGCCAGGCGAGGCGCCTGAGTTCCCCCGCGCGGAGCGCCGTGCGTGACTGCCCGCCGGGCGCCAGTTCGTGCCAGGCAGCCCGCCCCGGGCAACGCCATGGCTGGCCATGTGGACCGGCTCCGGCGGCCCGTTCCGCAGGGGATCAGCGGCCACCAGCGAACTGGCTGGGGGCGGACCGCCGCTACCCACGACGGCCCTGTCCGGCACTCGCACCCCGAAGCCAACGGCACCGGGTCGCACGCGTCGCCGCCCCCCAGCAGGCGGCTCCCCCGGGCACTGGGGTGTCGCCCCGCAGGCCGGCACCGCCTGGCGGCCACCCCTTCGCGGCCGGGCCGGCCATACCGGTGCCTCATGCCCCCGGACGGCCCGGTTCGGCATCGGTTACCGGGGCCGGCGCCGCTTGGTCGCGCACGCTGCACCCCACTGCGCCGCCAACCCTAACGTCGGACGCACCCCATCCACACCTGTGGCGCAAGGGACGGCCTGGCCGACGCGG
>CAITNQ010000274.1 GCA_903893785.1 uncultured Gemmatimonadota bacterium | reverse complement strand
GGTATCGAATTTGCCCTTGTTGGTCATTGGCCAGGCCTTGCGGAAACGGATCCCGTCGGCGCTGGTGAAGCACCACAGGTACCCGTCGCGGCCATCGCTGCCTACGCCTTTGTAGCGCTCCTCTTCCGGGCACTCCGGGCGTGGGTCGCGGAACACAGAAAAGTTGTCGAACTGCGCCGTGGCGCTGTCGAGGATGATGTTGTTGTCACGGGAGCCGGCGAACTCGCACAGGCCCAGCCGGGGCTTCTCCCAGTGCAGGCCATCACGGCTCTCAGCGTAGCACACGGAAATGGGAATGCCCGGGCGAGCCGGCTCGCCGCCGGGATCGTTGGTGTCCCACCCCAGGTAGTAAAGACGATAGAGCCCCTCGTCGGCGACAATGCAGTGGTAGTCGCAACCATCCCCTTCCCATGGCTCGTCGTGCACCATCACGACTTCTTCGGCGCGGGGCTGGTGCAGCCTGAGCGTTGCCGTGGTACGCAGCGGATCGATCAGGTAGTCATCCCAGAACACTTCGCGGCGCGAACCGATGGCAATGGGGTCGGTCATGGGGGAGGTCTCCGGTGTGGGGCCAGCGGCACGGCGTCCCGAGCGAGCCGTCGCCGTGTGGAGAAGTAACAACGTGGATCGCGCCCGTGGCAACGGTGTCACAGCACGGGCCCCACGCAGGCAGCCGCCGCGGTCAACTGGCGTTGCCCAAGCCGTCGGATATGTTCTGCTTGAGCGGACCCCCTTCCCAGGAGAGATTCCCATGTCTGTGTGCCCTGTGCTGGCCACCACCGCGCCAACGGCCGTCGTCGAGGGGGCTGGCGTCCACCTGCGCCGAGCCTTCGGCTTTGGCCGGACCGAGGACTTCGATCCGTTCCTGCTCTTCGACGACTTCCGCGGCGACGCCCCGGCAGCCTATTCGGCGGGTTTCCCCTGGCATCCGCACCGCGGCATCGAGACGGTGACCTATGTGCTGGCCGGCACGGTCGAGCACGGTGATAGCCTTGGTAACCGCGGCGCCATGGGGCCTGGTCAGGTGCAGTGGATGACTGCCGGCCGGGGCATTGTGCACCAGGAAATGCCCAAGGGCGATGCCCAGGGCCGCATGCACGGTTTCCAGCTGTGGGTGAACCTACCGGCGTCGCAGAAGATGACCACGCCCCGGTACCAGCACATCCACGCCGAGCAGGTGCCGCAGGTGGTTGACGACCGCGGCGTCAGCGTACGCGTGATCTGCGGCCAATTCGGCCAGGTCTGCGGACCCGTGCAGGGGGTGGCGGCCGTGCCACACTACTATGATGTTGAGCTCCCGCCGGGCACGACCGCATCGCTGGCCGTGGACCCCGGCCACCAATCTTTTGCCTACGTCTTTGCGGGTCGGGGCACCTTCGGCGCCAGCAGCGGCGCCGGACCCAACGCCGGGCCGGTGGGCAACCGCACTCTGGTGCGCTTCGGAGCGGGCGACGGGGTGGTGGCTTCGAGTGATGAACAGGGCCTGCGCTTTCTGCTGGCGGCTGGCGCGCCGCTGCGGGAGCCCGTGGCCTGGCGCGGCCCCATCGTCATGAATACCGAGGAGGAACTGCGCCAGGCGTACGCACAGCTGCGCGAGGGCACCTTCATCCAGCGCGACTGAACCGGGCGGTCGGCCCCCAGACGAGCCGCCGGCTCAAGGGGCGACGCCTACGCCAGAAATGGCGGGTCGGCCGCAAGGAGGGCCGTCGTGAGCATCGCCCTCGAGACGTGGAGCCGACGTTCAGCGACGCGGGGTACATAGGGCACGTCGCCGTCTGCCTGACTGCGAAGGTCCGAGGGAGATGCGGCATCGGGCGGCGGCGCGGCGACCGAGCGGGCCCGGGGGGGCGCGCCGCAGTCTGCCTGGCCCCGCTGCCTCACGGGGCCAGGCAGGTGCAGCGAACCGCCTGTTCGGCGCCCGGCCGGTGGAGCCGGTCCCACTGATCGCGACGGCTTGAGCGGCACCGGCGCAGGAGCAGGACCGCCCCGGGCCCACGGCCTGCGTCAACCTTCGGTCACCTCCACGCCATAGTGCGCGATCGTTCCGTGAGGCACGTCCCCATAGGGGAGTTCGAAGCGGAAAAGCGCCAGGTCGATGTCCACGCTCGAACCGCGCTCAGGCAGCAGGTGACGGTTGGTCAGCTGGTCAAAAGCGACGACGCGGGGTCTGCGGCTCGCATACGCTGTGCCGACCGCCACGTGAACGCGAAAGGCCCGGTCCCAGGGCCAGTTGTCGTAGTCTGTCATGCAGTCGGCCCGCGAATACCCTCCCTCTTCGCTGACCGGACTGGCCAGTGACGGCGGCAGCGCCCACACCCATCCAGGCTCATTGGCAAACTGCTCTTGGTCGTCGTCCTGCTGGCAGATCAGTTTGGGCCAGCTCTCGCAGCCGTGCTCACGGGCGATCACCAGCAGCGCATCCGCCAGGGCAAACGGGGCCGCGTGGGCCTGCTGCGGCGGCGCGCCCGCGGCGAACCGGGGATGGGCTGCCCGGATGCGGTTGCCGGCCTCGGCAGACCCGGCGCGGTGGTCGCGGAGCAACTGCTTTGCTTGGGCCTTCAGGCTCCTCACGTTGAGTCCCCCGGTTGCCGCAGTCATGGTCGGCTCCCTGCATGGACCTCGACGCCGAGGAATGCCTGCCGATCGTGCGGCACTTCGCTGTAGGGCAAGTCAAAACAGAGCAACGCCAGGCGCTGGCTTCGCTGCGTGCCCCGGGCGCGCAGGAGGAAGCGGTGGCCGTCTTCGTCGAAGACGACCGGGCGCACGTCCTGAGTCGCCAGGGACTCACCCAACGCCAGATGCAGGCGGAGGCGATCGTCTTCGACGCAGCGCTCGTAGCTGGCAAAGCATCCGTCAGGCCCCAGGCACCCGCTTGCTCCCAGGGGGCGGGCCGGATCGGGTATTATGGCCCATTCCCAGGCAGGGTCATTGACGAAGTAGCCAGGGCCGGTGAAGCGCTCAGCGAGCAGCTGTGGCCAACTCTGGGCACCGCACTCGCGCGCCACCACCAGCAGCGCGTCCACCAGCGCGAAGGGAGCCTCGCGGACCTGCACCAACAGCTGGCCGGCGAAACGGGGATGGACGGCGGCGATGCGCTCACAGGCATCGCGGGCACCGGAGCGATGGCCATGGAGCAGCAGCTTGGCCTGGGCCTTGAGATCACCGAAGGTGGGCGTACCCAGAACTGCAGAGGCAGTCATACAATTCCTCCATACCAAAACGCCCGAGTGTCCGCACGTCCGGGCTGCATGAAGGCTCTGTACGAGGATGATGCAGGAGCGGGTGGCCGAGAGGCCTTTCCGCGGACCGGCGACGCCCCGCTGTCGTCTTGCCGCGAATGTACCTCACCAACCCGGCCGCGGTCAAGCACCTCGGCGGAGCGGGGCGAAGCCTGCGGTGGCGGAACACCGCAAGCGGGCGCGGTCGTCATTTCGGTGGGACCTTGTGCCGGAATACCGGAGCCCGATAGTGGGTGCCAGGCTTGTGCTGATCCACTGAACAGCCGCGGGCCAACGGCCCGGGCCCGGCCGGGCCAGCGACCCGCCGTCCAGCGCCCGGGCATTGGGCACAGGGGGCCAGAGCTGGCGCACGAGCCTCAAGCCCCGCCACCCGAGCCTTCGCGCCTTGGACTGCCCTCCTCAGAAGGCGGGCACGGGAGCCGGCGCGGCCAGGTGATCGGCTGATCTGGCCAGCTGCACCAACAGGCTTCCGCCGCGGCCTTCGCGTCAGCCGCAAAGGTGCGGTTCGGGCGCCTTGGATGAGCGCGACGAGGGCGGCTCAGGGCGTGGAGGAGGGGGGTCTGCCAGCACCGCCGGCCGTACGAGGCCTTGCGCAAGGCTGCGGTCTCTCCCCTCGGACGGGTTTCGACCGCGGACGGCGACCGCCACGGCCGGTACCGGCGGGCGCCAGCCAGCACCTGGAGCACGGGCCATCGGCGCATGGCTCCGGTACGGGTCCCCTGGGTGCTGGCTATGGTGGCCAGGCCCCAAGGCGGTAGCGGCATGCGGTTCGGAGCCCCTGACCATACGCGGCCTGATCGGGCGGTACGGCAGCGACTTCGACAAGTTGACATCCGGCGAGTTCGCAGGTGCGCCGCGACGCCAGATTGTCCGGCGCGCAGCAGATCCAGAGCGGCAACAGACCCAGGTGCGTGGCGAACGGCCTGATCAGAACCAAGCTGCGCGCGGCGTAGCGGTGCCCCCGTTGCTCGGGGTAGACGTCATAGCCAACGTGACCGACATACCGCAGCACTGTGTCGCCGTCACCGACGCGCAGCACAAGCGCGCCCAGAGCCATGCCCGATACCGCATGCCGCATCTCAAAGGCGTAACTCGGGATTCGACCCAGGCTGGCGTCGGAGAATCGGCAGCGTACCAGTGCCAGCTCCAGTTCACCGTCGACCAACCGGCCCGGATCCTCGAACCGGAGCTGGCCCATCTTCACCGGCAGTCCGGCCGCGCGTGCCCGTGGTCCATACCCCGGGCCGTCGGCCCGTTCCGGCGCGCCGGCCGCGTGCCGCAGCAGCGGGGAGTCGTCGCAGATCTGCAGAGCGAGACGGGCCGCTTCGCGCTCCAGAGCGCAGCCGGTCAGCCCAGCGCGCTGGACTTCGGCGGCGAACTGCTGCAGGAATGCCTCGATGCCACCGAGCCGTTCGTACTGCGCCGTGTGCACCAATTCATGGACTAGCACGCGACGCTCATCCGGCCAATTCGACCGGACATAGACTCCGTAACGGGCCGACAGCCCGACCGTGGCCGGCGTGATCAGGCCAAAGTCCCGCGCGAGGTCGGCGAGTACGGGGTCTTCGGGCCGAGGCATGGAGGGCGTGACGAGTACCCGGACGCGATCGGGTGCGCGCACGCCAGCACGCGCGGCCCAGGCGCGCTCGATGCGGTCCAACGGGCGTCCATGGGCCACGGCGTGTGCTTCGATGGCAGCGATCCAGCCACACGCACTGGCCAGCACCTTGGCGGTGCGGGCGCTTTCCGGGGGTTCACAAGCCATGTGGGCAAACCCCCTTTCTCGCTGCCACCCGGCCGCCCCCAACCGCCGTGGAACCGCCCAAACGGACTGACCCCGACCGGCTCAACGGGCGCAGCCAGTTCCACCGGCACGCCGGCATTCTGCACCCCGACCCATGGTACGGCGCTACCCGTAGTTGACTCCCGTTGCCGCCGTCAGACTCAACCCGGCCAGACAGGCTGCACCCACGCAGACCTGGGCGCCCTGGCCGACGACTGCCTCGATGGCCGTCGGACGCGCGACACGCCTGACTGGGCATCGCCATGGCGGCCCGGGTAGTTCGCCGCCGGCGCGCGCACGGGAGCGTCCGGCAGACCGTGGCTCGGACTGAGTAACGCGGCCCTGCTACAACGTACCGGCGATGGCCGCGGTACTCAAGCAAAATCGGGCCCGCCCAGCCGGCCGAGATTCGTCGTGTGCAGGCGTTGCCGAGGGTCGTCCGGGCGCACAGGGACACCGCCCGAACGGACCACCCAGGGTCAGAATCTCAATGGCAGGCGTGGTCAAGCCTGTGTACCACCACAGGTCGGCGAGGATGCGACTGCGGGGCGAGGCACGGCCATTCCTGTCAGGCTAGCCACGGCCCTCGACACGGCGCGCCGGTATGCTTGGTGGGCGCGCGCACTACCTGGCCGTCCGCACGCGGCCTGGTTGCCTCGACTGGCCACGGTTCAGCGCGTCACGGTCAGCCGTGCGGCCTTGCTGGAGCGTCACCCCCCGCCCGATATTGGCTTCAGCCACTCGAGTGGCTGCCGGTCAATCGGCCGCCAGATCGCCCGGGCTCGTCGGGCCGCGCCGTCCGCCAACGGGAACGCGACACCGGCCGCACAGCGGTTCACCCGGGCAGCCCAAGACTACGTCGGCCGCCGTGCTAGCCGGCCATGGGAGGCAGCCATGGGTTCGCTGCCGGGCCCCGCGCCGGAGGCACCGAACCGGCCCACCAGCCCCTTCTCGCGCTCCAGCGAGGGAAAAGACCATGGCCCCGCGTTACACCTTCGCATGGCTGGTCCTTGCCGGTCTGTCAGCCGGGCCGGCGTCCGGTCTGTATGTCCACGGCACGGTCCGCGACGCAGCCGGCGTGCTGGTCGCGAGGGCCCTGGTCATGGCCATCGATGAGGCCGCGCCCGACGCCTCAGGTACGGCCATGACCGACGCCGAGGGGAACTACACCATCGGCACGCTTACGGCCGTCCTGGGCCTGCCCGGCGCGAGCCCTCGGGAGCCGGTACTGCTGCGGAACTGGCCCAATCCGTTCAACCCAAGTAACGTCCTGGCGTACAGCTTGACCGAGGCGACCTGGGTCGATCTTACGGTGTACAACGTCCTTGGGCAGCCCGTGCGTCACCTCGACGACGGCTTCCGTACACCTGGGACCCAGACACTCCAATGGGACGGCACGGATGGTCAGGGCCGGCCCCTGGCCGGTGGCGTGTACCTGTGTCGCCTGCAGACCGGCGATCGGGTGTCGGTCCGCAAGGTAATGATGCTCGACGGTTCGTCGGGGCGGGTTAGCGGGCGTGCCGAGTTGGCTGCCAATAGACCGCCGCTGGTCCCGCCGGCCGCCAAGTCCGCACCCGGTTTGGTGAGCATATCGGTCTCGGCTCCCGGCATCAGCACCTTCAGGCGTATGCACACGGCGGTTGGCGAAGACGGCCAACTCGACCTCACGGTCACCCGCGCGGGCAACGCCGAGGTCATGGCTACCCTACCCCGCCCCGACACTCCCGCCGGCGTTGCCGCGGTGCTGGAAGCCATGGGCGTCGGCCCCTTCGACCCGATTTGGGCACCTGCCAGCCCCACGTCGTCGGCCTGCGCGGCGCTGGCTGACGCGGAGACGCGCGGTGTTCGCGTGACCATCGCCGAGGTTGCCCGACAACTGGCTGCCCTGGGTGTTCGGTTCGGGACCGCAGCGCCCCAGGCAGCTGAGCTGTCGGCGTTCCTGACCGCGTTGGTGGACGCCGCCTATCAAGACCCGGCCAACCCGCTGGCACTGCTCCCCGAGTACCTGATCGCCGAACCCTCAGGGGGCCTACCGGAGGTGCAGCCCGCCATTGCCGACACCACCCGCCTCAACCCGACGCAGGCAGCCCTGGTGGCGCTGAGTTTCCAGCTGGCAGCGCAGCTGCCGCCCAATGGCCCGGTGCCGACCGATGGGCCCGCCGCGATCACCGCCACCTGGACCGTACCGCCTGGCACCTGCGCCCAATTCGCGCGGACCATGGGCCGGCTGGTCGGCGCTTACGGCGGCGGGATCGCGGGTACCGCCCTCGCCACGCGCGCCTGGTTCGAGGTCGTCTTGGCCAGTCAGCACGATTACGCCCTGCGTTTCACCGCTACCTCGCAGCAGGAGGTGG
>CAITNQ010000273.1 GCA_903893785.1 uncultured Gemmatimonadota bacterium | reverse complement strand
GCACGCCGACCGTGGAGCCATTTAGGGTCTGGACCAGAACCGGGCTGACACCATGGCCACGCGGCACGGGTTGCCGAGGCTGCACGTCTTCGTCAGCGGGGGTGAGTCGGCCGCGCCCGACGGGCGCCCGATGCAGCCCAGCGGCTCCTTGGCAGGGCAGGCCCGGACGCGGCCGGCCCCTGACCCGGGTGGCTGCCGCTTGGTCGCCCGGACCGTACATTCCGACAGGGCCCGTTCGGGTCCTGCGACTCAAGTCGGGTTCGACGGCGTGGGCGCGCGACGCTGCTGCGGACCCACCGTTGGAGCGGCCCCTGAGACGCCATCCCGGTACCTCTACGCCGCATTCTACCCTCACGGCGGCCGCGTTACGGCCGGCAGGGAGCTGTAGCCCATGTCGATCTGGCGGCGAGCCGGTGGCCGGCTCCACAGCGGGGTTTACAACGAGGTAGTCACCGAGGCACTTGCCGCCCGCCTGACCGAGTTGGCTGAGACCCACGCTGCGGATCTTTCCCCAGTCACCAACGATGCGGACGTGGACGAGCAACTCGTGACCCTGATCCGTGACGCCGCGCGCCTGGTCATCGAGTCCAGGACGACGGCCCTCGACAAGATGGCGGCAGCTAGGACCATACTGGCGTCGATGGCGGACCCGGAGCTCTTCCGCGGCGGCGAGACGTGCCTTGGCGGTGATGTGCTGCACCGCATCGTCCCCCGTGTGGCCGGCCTTCCCGCCCATCAACCCGAATTCCCAAAGGGCTCGCTGCTCTCATCGGGATTGGTCACCAACGCCCACGGCGACAGCATCCGGGCCCACCTGGCCAGCGAATTCGACAGCGCTGACCGCGTCGACCTGGCCGTGTCCTTCGTCAAGCTGAGTGGCCTCGACGCCTTCCGGGGACCGATTGAGCGGCACATTGCGCGGGGCCGGCCGCTGCGCGTCCTGACAACCACCTACATGCGGGCTACCGAGGCCCGGGCGGTCGAACTGCTCGCGCGATGGGGGGCTCAGGTGCGCGTCTCGTACGACCAAGGCACCACCCGGCTGCACGCCAAAGCCTGGCTGTTCCACCGCGACAGCGGCTACTCCACGGGGTATGTGGGTTCGTCCAACCTATCCCATGCCGCACAGACCGAAGGCTTGGAGTGGAACGTTCGCATCGCGCAACTGGATCAGCCCGACCTGCTTGAACAGATGGTGGGTCTTTTCGACAGCTACTGGGCCGATGACGACCGCTTCGAGCTCTTCGACGGCAGCGCGGCAGGGCGCCATCGGCTCCAGCGCGCTCTTGCCGAGCCGAACCGCACCGACGCACTGCTCGGCTTCGCGCTTGAGCCCAAGGAATGGCAGAAACCCATCTTGCGGGAGTTGGAGCAAGCCCGCAACCTGGGGCGCCGACGCAACCTGGTGGTGGCGGCCACCGGAACCGGCAAGACCCTGGTCGCCGCCTTCGACTACCAGCGTCTGCGGGCCCAGGGCCAGGTCGACTCGCTCCTCTTCGTGGCGCACCGGCGCGAGATCTTGGAGCAGTCACGGCGCGTGTTCCGCGAGGTTTTGGGCCTGGCCGAGTTCGGCGAGTTCTGGGTCGACGGCGTGCGACCACAGGAGGGGCGGCATGTGTTTGCGTCGATCCAGTCACTCGACCGCCATGCCCAGCTGGCGCCCGAGCATTTCCAGCATGTCATCGTCGATGAAGTGCACCATGCGGCCGCGCCGACCTATGACGCCCTGCTGCGCTACCTGCAACCGCGCCAGTTGGTGGGGCTGACGGCCACGCCCGAACGAGCCGATGGCCGGCTGTTCGAGACCCATTTTCCGCGTCCCTATGTCGGCAACCTGCGTGTCTGGGACGCAATCCAACAACAGATCCTGGTGCCCTTCCGCTACTTCGTCTTGGACGTGGAGGGCGTCGACCTGTCAGACGCCCACTGGGTGGCGGGGGGGTACGTCGAGGCCGAGTTGTCGCGCCGGTTGATCGCCGCCCGCGACCTGTGGGTGCGTGCGGTGGCGCGCACCATCGACGCCTGGATCGGTCGCCCGGAGCAGATCCGGGCACTGGCGTTCTGCGTTGACCAGGCGCATGCCCGCGTGGTGGCCGAGGCCCTGACCGGCCTGGGGTTGACGGCTCGGGCGCTGACGGCCCAGACACCGGACGAGGAGCGGCGCCGCGCCAAGAGCGACCTGACCGCGCAGAGGCTGAGCGTCCTGTGCGTGGTCGACCTGTTTAACGAAGGCGTGGACATACCGGACGTGAACGCCCTGTTCCTGTTCCGGCCGACCGAGAGCACCACGGTTTTCCTGCAGCAACTCGGCCGCGGCCTGCGGAGTGCCGCCGGCAAGACGCGG
>CAITNQ010000272.1 GCA_903893785.1 uncultured Gemmatimonadota bacterium | reverse complement strand
GGTTGACAGCGGTCACGCGGTAGGCATAGCTGCTGCCGATGGTCGCGGCGGCGTCGGTGAAGCTGGTCGTGTCGGCCGCCGCGGCCGCCAGGGCGGCAAACGCCCCGCCGTTCACCGAGCGTTCGATCACGAAGCCGGTCTCGTTGTTGGCGTTGTCGGTCCAGCGGAGGTTGACGGTATCCGGACCCGCCGCCGTGGCGACGCTGGCAGCCGTCAGGCGGGCCGGCGCCGTCGGCGCCGACGGGACACTGATGGCCGGTGATCTGCTCCACGCGGAGGCGCCGTACACGTTGTACGCCCGGATCTGGTAGGTGTAGGTCACGCCTCGCAAGACCGTGGTATCCACCCATCCTGTGCTGTTGGCGGCAAGCGCGGCGGCGACCGTTGTCCAGGTGCGGCCGGCGTTGCCGGAGCGCTGGAGCGTGAAACCGGTCTCCACGATCGACGTGTCGGTCCAGGTCAGGGTGATCGACGGACCGGCCTTCACGACTCCACTGAGGCCGGTGGGGGCCGTCGGGACACCCTGGACAGTGACCGTCGCCGTGTTGGACCAGGGCGACACGATCGGCGTGCCGGTGAGCGCCCTGACCTGATAGTCGTAGGTGGCCCCAGGGACGACGGTGCTGTCAGCGTAGTTCACCGTCTTGCCGGTGCCGCTCGCGGCCGGAATGGTGGTTGACACGTCGACCCACGCGCCACCGCTGAGCCGGCGCTGGATTTGGAACCCGCTCTCGTTGCTCGCCTTGTCGGTGAACGCCAGCGCGACCTGCAGACTCCCGCCCGCGGACTGGACCGTGGCGGTCAAGCCGGTCGGGGTGGCGGGGACCGCAGGAATATTGATTGTGAAGGTGTTCGACCAGGCCGAGAGAGCGGCGTCGCCCCTGTGCGAGCGCACGCGGTACGCGTAGGTGTTGCCCGGCGTGACCGTCTTGTCCGCGTAGGTGACCGGGCCCGTCGCCGGCGGATTCACGGCCGTGTTGGCCGGGACAGCGGCGATTGTGGCCCAGGCGCCGCCGTTGTCGGCCCGCTGGATGGTGAACCCGACTTCGTTGGTGGCATTGTCGGTCCATGTGAGGTCAATCGAGTTCCCGATAACGCCGGTGAGGCCCGACGGAGTCGCCGGCGGCGCCCCGGTCAGGATGGCGTCCGAGACGGACTGCACGGTTACCTGCGGGAAGCCGTTCCCGTACCCGACGGTGTTCTTGGCGACCACACGGTAGCCATAGACGTAGTTCGCGTTGTAGGCGAGCGCGGAATCGGTGAGCACGCGCGTGCCGTGCGTGTTGTCCGCGTCGAGGGGCATGAGGAGCGTCGCCACGTCCTTCCAGTTCTCCGGATTGCTCGTGTCGTTGCGCTGCAGGACGAACGCCGTCTCTGTGATCGAGTTGTCGTTGAAGGTGATCTGCGGGTGCCCGCCGACCAGGGTGAAGCTCGTGCCGGTGGGCGTGACCGGGGGCAGCGCCAGCGCCTGCGGCCGCATCATGTCCATTTCTTCGTGGCTGAGGATGTGGCAGTGCCACACATAGCCCCATCCGTTGTTGACCAGCTGGTTGACGATGGGCGCAGTCGGGTTGCCCTGCGGGTCGATGTTGTTGAACAGCTTGATTGAACCCTCGGGCTCCATGGGGTTCATGTTGCGCACCTGGTTGGCGACCTCCCAGGGAACCTCAGGCACGATCGGGCGCAGCGCCACGAGTGTGTCCTCGAGCGGAGAGACGCGCACCGTCTCCTTCCAGCCAAGCTCTTCCTTGTCTGGCGCGATGATGATGTTGTCCCATGTGACCCTGTTCAGCAGCTGGACGTCGTAGAGGTGGAAGTGGACCGGGTGCGTGTCGACCCCGTTGTGCGTGATGCGCCAGATCTGCGTGCCGTCCGTGGCGTCGGTCATGGGCGCGATCTTGAGGTCGCTCACGGCGTCGCCGGCGTCGTTGTACACCACGTCGTTCTTGGGCAGGTTGGTGCCGTCGAGGATCTCGGTGACGGGGTTGACGAACGGGTAGAGCGTCACGTTCTGCAGGCCAGGCGACGGGGGCTGCGCCTCGACGCCGAGGGTGGCCTGCATGCGGCCGTACTCGTCGAATGTCGTGGAGTTCATCTCGTCGTGGATGGCCTTCGGCTCCAGCGGCATGATGGTCTTCGTCTTTGGCTTCATAAGGGTGTTGAAGCCGAACTGCGCCGTGTCGTTCACCCTGACGAAGCCGTCACACACCTGGAACGCCGGGTTGGGATCGTTCGGCACGGGGCTGCAGTTGCTGCTCGCCGCGAAGCTTGTGCCATACGCCGAGTTGTACGCAGCCTGACCGACGATGATCGGGTCCTGGCCCGACTCGAAGACGCCCGAGCCGTCGGCCTTGTGGCTGAAGGCGGTGCGCAGCTTGGTCAGGTTGAAGGCCGCCACCGGAGTGGTCGTGGTGTCGATCGACACGCGCATGACTGTGCGTGTGTTCGGGCCGTAGCCCGGCAGCACGACGGAGGGGCCGTTGGGGCTGAGGTTCGGCTGCCCGGTGTAGTAGTCGTACGACGGCGCGCGTGCCGGGAAGGGGGCGGGCGCGTCGTTGTAGAGGATGAGCGTCTTGCCGGCGAACTTGGAGAAGTCGACGATCACGTCGGCCCGCTCGGCCGCACCCAGCAGCAGGGAGTGTTTGTCCCCGTTGCCGACGTCGAAACGGGAGGGGTTGGTGATCCACGTGGTCTCCTGCTGGCCGTCCACCACGACCGGCGCGGGCAGGAACCCGCTCTCGCTGCCGATCTGGATCCAGTCCGGGCCGTTGGTGCTGGCGTTGTGGACCGGTGTTGGGAACACATTGGGGTCGGTCTGGGCCGCTGCCAGCAGCGTCGGGTCGAGCGCGACCTCGCTGTCCGTCCCGGTGGACGGGTCGGCCACGTACCACTGCAGGTTGAAGAACCGGTCGTTGGCGGCGTTGAGCACCCGGAACCGGTACGACTTGGGCTGCAGGGTGATCTGGGGGTAGGCGACGCCATTGACGATCGGCGTGTCGTTGAACTGCTCCATGCCGACGGAGATGTTGGGAGTGCCCGGGATCTTGGCCGGCTCGCAGAACGGGTCGGTCTGGTAGGTCCAGGTGCTCGGGTCGTCGAGCTTGCAGTCCGGCTTGTAGTACGGGTTGTCGATGGTCCCGTGTACGGTGGCCGCCGCCGGCGGCCAGAACCACGGGCCGTACATCCAGCGGCCGTAGGCGCTCATGCCGGTGGGGTCACCGGGGTTCTGCGCCGGCATGTACACATGGTGATACCAGAAGTTGCCGTAGGACCCCCAGCGGTCCTTGTCCCACGTCGGGTCCTGGCCGTAGCTGGTGATCTTGGTGGGGTCGGCAGGGTCGTTGTACTGGTCGTACAGCTGCGAGTCCTGGGGCACGAATGTGCGGTCCTGGATGACCAGCGGGATTTGCTCCGCGGGGATGGTGCCGCTGCTGATGAGCTTCTTCTCGGTGTCGTCGGTGATCAGATAGCCGGCGGCTTCGCCCGCGTACACGTTGAGGCGTGTCACGCCCCAGGCGTGGTCGTGGTACCAGATCAGTCGCGCGCTCTGCTGGTTGGTGTAGAAGAACGTCATGACGCCGTCGCGCGGGTCGTTGCCCACAGGCATGTCGGGCACGTAGCGCACGTCCACACCCTCAGGCCACGGCGTATCCTCGTTGGCCGGCGTGATCCACTGGTGCGGCGTGCCGTCGCTGATCCACGGGGTGATGCCGCCATGCAGGTGCAGCGTGGCGCGATTGTCTTTGAAGCAGTCGCCGGACTTGGGGTACTCGTCGCAGACGGGGTTGCGCACGAGGTCGAGCACGCTCCCCTGGTCGACCGGGTCAGGCAGGCCCATGGGTCCCATGCCGGAGCCCATCAGGGTGCTGTCGACGGGGAGGAACAGGTCGCCGTCTGAGCCGGTCGGCAGCAGGTTGCGGAACACGATACGGACCGGCTTGTTCTTGGTCGCCGAGATGATGGGCCCGAGCCACTGCGGCGAGGTGACGCCGTAGGCCTGATTGCCGTCGATCATCACCGGGAGCTTCGTGCCGTCGAGGAGTTCGTTCTCCAGCTTGTAGTGCTGGCTCACGCCGGGATGGGTGACCAGCCAGGTAGGCGTCTCGACCTGCACGTACGCACGTACCAGCGTGGGTGGCAGGTCCGTGTTGAACTGCGTGCGAAACTGGATGAGGGCGATCTCGTACTCGTCGGCCTTGACTTTCTGGCCGCTCGGGTCCGTGTAGATCTTCTCTTCGGGGACGCCGAGGGGAAGGAACTTGTTCTCAGCGGCCGGGCAGCCCGCACCGGCCGGGTCGCAGAGCATCGGCAGCTGATCCTGGAACTTCTTGATGCCGCCGGGGGTGACGTAGTCGCTGCCCGGGGTGTCGACCGTGATGCTGCTGATGAGACCGTTGTCGACGGTCGCGGCCGCTTCTGCTCCTGATCCGGTGCCGGTGGCGTCGGTGATCGTCACCGTAGGCGGAGACGTGTACCCGACACCGAAGGTATCTGGCACCACAGTCTGGACGTCGATGGTGGCGACCGCCGCGGCGCCCGACCCACCGTCGCGGACGGGGTCATACACCGTGCCGTCGCGGATGAACACATTCGGGGCAGCGGAGTATCCGGAACCTGGATTGTCGATGATGATGGCAGTGATGGCGCCGTTTCCATCCTTCTCCGCGTACCCCGTCGCCTGGACACCGTTCGGGTCGTCCGGCGCGTCGAAGTCCACGGTGGGGAACTGGTAGTTGGCGCCCGCGTTGGTCACGTCGACAACGGGATCGACACCGCCGAATGCCGTGGCCGTAGCCTGCTCGGTGGCGCCGCCCTCCGAGAAGGTCACCGTCGGTGACGTGTATCCGCCGCCGTTGGCGGTCACGGCAACGGAGACAACGGCGCCGGTGTTGGTGATCGTCGCCGACGCTGAAGCGCCGCTGCCGGTGCCGGCTGCCGGCGCTATCTCCACAGTCGCCGTGGTGTACCCGCTGCCGGGATTGGTGACGGTGATGCCGGTTACGGCGCCTTTGGCGCCCACGGTGGCGACGGCCTGCGCGCCTGAACCGTCACCCACAATGGACACGGTGGCGTCCGGAAGGGTGAGCGGGCTGAGGGCCCAGTTGGGCCAGGGTCCGAAGTAGTGGGGGATCTTGGTGGAGTCAGTTGGGTTGGTGGTGGCGGCCTCGCCCTGACCCATCCTGACCATGAAGGCCGTGGTGAGCCGCGCCACCAGGACGAATACTCTGCCGCGGGCGCGCGCCAACGACATGTGCCGCAAGACTCGTCCAGCCATCGGAACCCCCCTGGTCCCGC
>CAITNQ010000271.1 GCA_903893785.1 uncultured Gemmatimonadota bacterium | reverse complement strand
GGTCGACGTCGCGCAGACCATAGGTCGGCCCCAACTGCCGATAGTCCACCCCGGTACGACCGTTCCAGTCCCAGACCACCTGGCCATCTTTGAGCGTCAACTCGCAGATGAGACGCTCGCGCCCGGCCAGGCGGCCGCCGGCCACATCCAGATAGGCAAAGCGACCGGGCAGCCGGTTGAACACGGCGACGTCGCCAATGGCGCCGACACTGAGATGGCCCAGCTCCGGATGGCCGATTTCCCGCGCTGGGTTGATGGTGGATTCACGGATGACCTCGACCATGGGCAGGCCCATGGCCAGGAACTTGGACATCACCGTGGTCATGTCCATCATCTCGGCATTCATGCTCAGCGCGTGCAGATCGGTAGAGATGGAGTCAGGGTAGAAGCCCTGCTCAATGCTCGGCACCGCGTTGCGGAACAGGAACGACCCGGCCCCGTGCCCCACATCCCAGATTATACCCCGCTCACGGGCCTGATACACATAGCGCAGCAAACGCCCGTCGGGGCCGACCCAAGGCACCGCTGCCAGGTACATATGCGTGGCTATGTCGCCCGGCCGCAGGCGCTCGGTTACCAGCCGCCAGTACGGGCGTTCCGGGCAGAAGAAACCGAAATCGACCATCAACGGCAGGCCGACGCGCTCGCCGGCGACCAGCGCCCGGTCGACCGAAATCCAGTCGGGGGCGTAGTAGTGCGCCGTCTTCATGCCGACCATGACATCGCGGTGCTCGGCCACCATGGCCGCCGCCCGGTCGATGTTCATGTCCGCGACGTTCTGCTCCAGGTCGGTGGTGACCATGCCCATGCCGACGATGTTCAAGAAGGCGTACACCCGCGTCCGGCAGCGGTCGATGACGCGGAAACGGAAGTCCTCGAAGTTGCGCCAACCGGCGCTGCCGGTGTCGACCATGGTGGTGGTGCCGGAGCGGAAGCTAAAACCGTCGGGGAGCACGGCGTTGTCACCGGCCCAGGCGTCGCGGTGGCCCGGCGTGGCATAGGCGTGCATATGGATGTCGACCAGTCCGGGGGTGACGTACAATCCGGACACATCGAGCACCTGGCGGGCCTGAGAGGCGGGCAGCTGGCGGTCGACGGCGGCCACCCGGCCCCGGCACAGGGCCACGTCCATGGGTGCGTCCAAGTGGTTCAACGGGTCGATCAGGTGCCCGCCTTGCAGCAGCAGGTCGAAGTCCATGGCGTGGACCTCCGGAATGGGGTGTTGGGCAATCGGCACGGCACCGGGCCGCGTCAGCGCGGTTCAGGCCTCGGCCGATAGCGATGGCACGGCCAGCTCACGATCTTCGACCGCGGAGCGCACGGCCACCAGCGTGGCCAGGGTGGAACGGGCTCCGTCCAGCAGGGACGTCCGAGGGGGGCGGTGCTCGGCGATGGCGTCGAGCCAGTCCTCGATCTCGGCGTCATACGGGTGGCCGATGACCCGGTCGGCCGTCACCGGCTGGAATTCAGGGTGGACATCGTCGTCGCCAGCGGCCACCGCCAGGCGATCGCGTTCGACGGTGCCGCGGGTGCCGTACAGCCGCAGGTTGTAGTAGGGCGCCATGGCGCACCGGGGGCCGTAGAGCGCCGCAACCTTGGCGATGGAGCCATCGGCGAAGCCGAACAGCGCCGCGACGCAGTCGTCGTGCCGCATCTGCGGGAAGGCCACGTGGTTGGCCAGGGCGCGCACGCGCACGACTTCCTGGCCGCTGAGCCAGCGCAGCAGGTCCAGGGGGTGACTGCCACCCCCCACCATGGGCAGTTCCTCCTCCAGGTACCAGTTGCGGCCCGTCACCGGATCGGTCTGCTGCTGCTGGTAAAGCAAATTGTGGATGTAGTCGGCCTCCATGTAGTAGATCCGGCCCAGGGCGCCGGCGGCCACCTGGGCGCGCAGGGCCGCGAACACGGGGTTGAAGCGGAGAATGTACCCGACCTGGATTTTCAGCTCCGGGTCGGCCTGCTGCGCCGCCGCCACCATGGCGCGCACCGCCGCCTCGCTGTTGGCCAGCGGCTTCTCGACCAGCACGTGCTTGCCGGCGGCCAGCGCCCGGCAGAACGGCTCAAGGTGCTGGTCGTCACCGGTGTGAATGCTGATGGCATCCAGATCCGGCGCGGCGCAGATGGCGTCGTCCTGGTACAGGCGATCTACCCCCAGGAGCGTCGCCGCCTGCTGCAACCGATCAGGGCGGCGATCGCACAGGGCGGCGATTACGGAACGCCCCAGACGCTGATGCGCCTGGGCGTGGGCCAGGCCGTTATGACCCAGGCCCACGAAACCAACCCGCAGAGGCCGGGCAGCCGTGGCCAAGGGCACGGGGGGCCTGACGTGGGCAGCCGACATGAGGCGCCGCGCTCAGACCGGGTCGAGCGGCACGTGGTCCAACTGGCCGAAAACTTTGCGCACGGCGTTGGCGATCGCCTCCAGCTGCGCCGAGCCATTGGGCGGTCGGTGGGTGTTGATGTTCCACAGACAGGTGTCCACACAGTCCTGGGCCACCGGGTACTGGGCCAGGTCGTAGCTGATCTCGGGCCGCGCGTGGGTCCAGGGGGCGCCGCGGCCGAAGGCGTCTTTGGCCTGGAACACGGCGTGGGCCGGCAGCAACCAGTTGGCCAGCGACAGCGGTAGCCCCTCGGCCCCCAGCGCCCGGACCAGCGCCTGAGTCAGTTGCCGCAGCGGCACCTGGCGCTGGCGGGCCGCCTGCGGCTCGGCGCGAAAGACATAGGCGTAGCCATTGGTCGGCCGTTCGGCGTGGGTGAAAGACCGCACCAACCCGGGCGTGCCGGCCAGGCGCTGGTCCAGTTCGTGCCAGTTGGCCACCGCCTGGGCATTGGTGCGGTCCAGACGCCGCAGCTGGCTCAGGGCGAACGCCGCGGCCAGATCCGAGGTGCGGTACATCCAGCCCAAGCCGTAGTCGTGGTAATCGCGGCCGGCGTTGGGCGGCCGCATGTCAGTGAAGCTGGTCACCGCCCGGCCGCGGTCCCAGCGGCTGGCGTCATTGGTGACGAACAGGCCGCCCTCACCGCCGCACAGGTTCTTGTTCTGGTTCAGGCTGAAAGCGCCGACATCGCCCAGCGTGCCGACTTTCTGGCCCTGCCAGGTAGCGCCATGGGCCTGGCAGGCGTCTTCGATGACCGGTAGCTGATGCCGCCGCGCGATGGCCAGAATGGCTCCCATATCGCACGCCACGCCCCAGTAATGCACCACCAGAATGGCGCGGGTGCGGGGGCTGATGGCGGCCTCGATGCGGGCCGGGTCCAGGTGCATGGACGCCCAGTCAACATCAACGAAAACCGGCACGCCGCTGTGGTGGATGATGCACGAGGCGCTGCTGGTCCACGACAGGGCTGTGGTGATCACCTCGTCGCCCGGGCCCACCCCGCAGGCCGCCACGCACAGGTGCAGCGCCGCGGTGCCGCTGTTGGTGGCCATGCAGTAGCGGTTGCCGTTCCAAGCGGCGAACTCCTCCTGCAGGCGGCTGGCATGGGGCCCGAAGGCATGGCTGTCCTGGCGCAGCGACGCCAGCACCAGATCCTCGTCTTCACGGGTGATCTCGGGCCAGACCCGGAAGGCCAGCGTGGCAGGGACAGCGCGCGGGCCGCCGAGGATCGCCAGGCGCTGGCCGGTAACGTCGGTCACAGTGCTTCTCCCGGCCGGGCCGGCCTGGGGCCGCCGCGGCCTTGACAGGGGGCGCCGCCGGGCGGCCGCCCGGCGGCGGGGTTCAGCGCGGTGCGGCCGCGCCCTGCAGTTGGTCCAGGCGCTGCCGGGCCCGCGGCGCCAACGGGCTCTTGCGGTACCCCTCAATCACCCGTTGGTAGTGGTCGATAGCCAGGGCGCGACGGCCGAGAATATCGCAGCATAGCCCGGCCAGGTAGTGCATGCGGGCGGCGTCGGCTTTGCCGGGCCGGCGGGCCAGCTGCGCGTTGAGCGCGGCGATGACCTGGTCCACCCGCTCCTCGTTGGGGTAGCAGCGGCCCCCGCGGTAGTAGTAGTAGCGGCTAACGGCGTCTTCGGCCTCGCGGCCTCGAACCCCGCCCGCGGTAACCGTGGTCTGGACCGGGAAGTCCACCTGCTGCACCAGCGTATCGATCTGGCCCCAGACCGTTTTGAGCCATTCCTCTTCGGCCGCGGCGCGGGCGGCGCTGTCCACCGCCGCCGGCGGCGCCACCAGACCGCGTACCCCCCCGGCGGTGACCGTCCCCCGAGCCGCGAAACGCGGCCCGGCAGCCAGCGTGTCAGCGCGGTCCCACAGGCGGTGCAGCCAGCCCGCCGGTCGCCCGGCGGCGGCGCGGTCACTGCTGACCGAATCGGCCGGCGGCGACGGCGCGGCCGACGCCCCGCGCAGGGCAACCAGCCACGCGGCCAGCATCACCAGCACCCAAGAGCGGTTGAGCATGGTCTTCCCTCCGGGGCGGCTTACACGCCCAAGCCGCGCAGGTACTGGCGCGACATCAGGGCGCTCTCGTAGCGGCTGCGGTAGCTGATGTCCTGCTCCACCGCCAGCCAACCCACGTAGCCGCTGCGCCGTAACTCGCCCACCAGGCCCGCAAAGTCGACCCGCCCCTGACCGATCTCAGCGAACTGGTATTCGGCCACGTCACAGCAGCGCACGCCACGGACCAGGCCCCGATGGCCCCGCAGCAACCGATGACCCAATGGCCCGCCACCGAGGACCAGCAGACGGCCGTCCACGTCGCGCAAGGTCAGCCAGGTGTACAGGTCCGCCCGTTCGGCCAGTGCCACGACCTCGTCAAAGGGCATGACCCGACGGCTGTCGCCGGCCGGGTGGTCGACCAAGATGATGTCTTTCAGGTGCACATAGGCGGTGCGGTCCGCATAGCGCCGGTACATGGCCACCACGTCGATGCCGGCCAGGGCCAGGTGGCCGGTATCGAAACCCGTGCCCACCCAGGCCGGCTCCAGATGGCGGTACAGCAGGTCGATTTCGGCTTCCTGCTCGAGGAAGAGCACGCCGTGGTTGTGCACCCCCACCTGGACTCCCAGTTCGCGACACTGCCGGCCGACCTCGTTGAGGCCGTCGGCGTACGCCCGCAACTGCGCCGGCGTGGGCCCGCCCACGGGCCGCAGGCCGCACATCATCTCCAGGGTCTGGGCGCCAGCGGCCCGCAAGCGCCGCGCTTCGGCCACGGCGGCGTCGATCTCCTGCTGCCGGGTGTCCGGCTGGTCGAACATGCCGCCGGCACAGCTGGCGGCCAGGGCCAGGCCATAGTGGTCCAGCCGCGCCTTGAGCGCCGCCTCACCGCCGACCGGCACATTCCACTGCACCCCGGCGTAGCCGGCCTGCGCCGCCTGGGCGCAGATAACCTCGAGCGGGGCATCCCAACCGCAGGTAGCCACCCGCAGGCTCATGGCAGCAACCCCCAGTGCGCATCAATCGGGCGCTGATAGGCGTCGACGGCGCCGTCGAGCACGTCCTGGATGCGCACCGCAACCCCGGCTTCGGCCGATTCGTAGAGGGCCGCGCTGACGGCCAGACCCGCCAATCCGGCGGCGGCGTCCACCTCGGGCTGACGCTGGCAGCGGATGCAGTCGACGAACTCGTGGCACTCGATGGCCATGGAGCGCTGGATGCCGTGCGGGAACAGGCGTTCGCGTTCCTCGCCCGACAGCGACAGGACGTACTCCAGTTCCAGGTCGCGGGACGAGATTTCCTTGCCGTCGGCGCCGCGGATGCGGGCCTGACTGTCAATGAAACCGCCGCCAAAGGTGTGCGTCCACCCCCCGGGGGTTTCGTCCAGGACATAGCCCTGATCGCAGTAGAAGCCGACGCGCATGAAGTCGACGCCAGGCAGGGCAAAGGAAAACGACCAGCGCCCGATCAGGCCGCTAGCAAAGCGGAAGGTGGCCAGGCTGGTGTCTTCGCCGTGGCCGGTCACCCGCCGGCCATCGGTTAACAGCGTCTCCCGCGGCGTCAACGTGCGATGCTCGGCATAGACCGTGTCGATCGGGCCGAAGTAAACCAGCAGCGAGTCCATCAGGTGGACCCCGCCGTCGTAGGTCCAGCCGCCGCCAGCCTGCAGCTTGTCCAGCCGCCAGTTCAACTGCGCCGCCGGGGTTTCTTCGGCCGGGGGCGTCAGCGGCAGCGGCGGACCGGCGAAATAGTCGATGGCAAACAGCCGCGGCGCCCCCAGTCGGCGGTCCTGGTTGAACAACCAGGCCATGGCCCGTTGGCCGAGGCCGCGGCGAGAGTTTTCGGCAATCGACAGGATGTGGCCGGTACGCGCCGCCACTTCCTGCATGCGTCGCGCCGCCCGCACCGTGACGCCCATGGGCTTCTCGACCATCACGTGGACCCCGGCTTCCAGACAACGGATGGCGGTCGGATGGTGGTCGGCGTGGGTGGTACAGACATCGACCCCATCGACGACGCGGGCGGCCAACAGCGCGTCCAGGTCGGTGAATACCTGCGGCGGCGTGGCCTGGAATTGGGCGATCTGGGAGGCGAAGGCGCTCGCCCGGGCGGCGTCGACATCGCACACCGCGCTGAGCACAAAATGGTCGCAGCCGCGCCCTGCGAGGCTCCGGTACCCTTCCAGGTGGGCATTGGCGATGCCGCCGCAGCCTACCATGCCGATCCGTACTGGCTTCATCTCGTCCTCCTGGTCGGTGCGGGGCCGGCCCCGGCCCCGGTGGCGGCCGCGCCGGGACGCGGCGCTGAGCACCATGCGGTGCGGTTCACCCCGCGGTCGCCGGGCCGGTGGGCCGCGCCCCGTCCGGTTGTCGGCGGGGCCGTCGGTCACCCGACAATGAGCAGCACCAACCGGTCAGCGGCAAGCCCCGGGGCGGGGGGCCGCCGGAACCGAACCCGGGCGCCGGGGGTCGGCACGGGCGCGCCGGGCGGTGGTTGACAACCGGGCCGGGGCGGCGATTGTACCCGCCGGACCCGCCGGCGCCGCCACGCGAGCCGGCGCGGTCACCGGGCCCGGCGAGGCGCCCGACGACGCCTCCGCCCTGCGTCGGCCGGCCCGCCGGCCGGGGGTGAAGACCGGCGCATCGACCCCACCCCGGACTGGCGCGGTTCCTCTTTGGCAGGAGATGGCAGCATGGTACCGGAGCAGTTCCGCCCGCCCCGCACCCGCGTCCACGCCACGGTGGTGGCGGTGGCGGCCCTGGCCTTGGCCGCCGTCGCCGTCGCCCAGACCGAACGCGCGGTGCGCTTGACGGTGTACAACCGCGATCTGGCCCTGGTCAGCGACCAGCGGCCGCTGGTGGTGGCCGCCGGCACCAGCCAGCTGACGCTGGACGACGTGCCGGCGCGCATCGATCCCACCTCGGTGCACCTGCAGGCCCCGGCCGGGCAGTTGCAGATGCTGGAGCAGAACTTCCAGTATGACCTGGCGGAGCCGCAGCGGGTGCTGCAGCGGTACCTGGACCAGCCCATCGAGGTGGCGCTGCGCAGCGGCGAGGTGCGGGCGGGCACGCTGCTCTCCTTCGACAACAGCCAGCTGGTCCTGCGGGCGAGCGACGGGGGCGTCAGTGTGCTGGCCCGCGACCAGGCGGTGGACCTGCGGCTGCCGCGCCTGCCCGAGGGGCTCCGCACGCGGCCCGCCCTGGTGTGGCAGGTGCAGGCCCCCAAAGCCGGAACCGTGCCCGTGGCCGTATCGTACCTGACCGGCGGATTGAACTGGCACGCCGAGTACGTGGCGGTCGCCAATGAACCCGACACCCGGCTGGAGTTGTCGGCCTGGGTATCGCTGGAGAACGCCTCCGGCGCCACCTACCCGGAGGCGCGCCTGCAGCTGATTGCCGGCGAGGTGGCGCGCGTCGAGCCGGAGTTGGCGCCGCTGCGCGGCCGCATGGTGGCCATGATGGACAAGGCGGCGCCCGCGGCCGGTTTCGCCGATGAATCCTTCTTCGAGTACCACCTTTACACCCTGGACCGGCCGACGACCCTGGTCGATCGCGAGACCAAACAGGTGGCCCTGTTCCCGCCGACCACGGCGCCGATCACCAAGGTCTACGAGTACGACGGCCAACGGGACGAACGGCAGGTGCGGGTGGTGCTAGAGACCGAGAACCGAGACGAGAACGGCCTGGGCATGGCCCTGCCGGCCGGCAGCGTGCGGGTGTACAAACGCGATGCCCGCGGCGACCTGCAATTCATCGGCGAGGACCGCTTGGACCACACGCCGCGCCACGAGCGCCTGCGCCTGGGCGTGGGCAGCGCCTTTGACGTCCTCGGTGAGCGCCGCGAGGTGGCGCAGGAACGGATCAATGACCACACCGCGGAACGGACGGTTGAGGTGCAGGTGCGGAACCGCAAGGAGTCGCCGGTCCAGGTGGTCGCCGTCGAGCACCTGCAGGGCGACTGGCAGATCCGCCAGAGCACCCACCCGGCCCAGCGGCGCGACGCCCACACCGTCGCCTTCACCCTCCACGTGGCGGCCGATGACACCACCCGGTTGGTGTACACGGTGCGCGAGCGGTACTGAACCGCCGGGCCGCCAGGCGGCCGACGGTGCTGCCAGTGGCGCGGGCACGCGCAGATCACAGATATTGACAAAACTGATCGGATTGTAGTAGTTTGGTTTCGCGGCGGGCGGTGACGGCACCGCCCGGCCGGACCGCACGCCTTTGACCCGCGCCCGGAGGCCACCCCGGCCCTGGGGCCCGGACTTCACTGACAAGGATCAAGCGCCATGAGCGAATGGAAGACCGAGACTGTCGCCCTGCACGCCGGTCAGGTGGCCGACCCGGCGACCGGCTCGCGGGCGGTGCCCATTTACCAGACCACATCCTATGTGTTCAAGAGCAGCGAACACGCGGCCAACTTGTTCGCGTTGAAGGAGTTTGGCAACATCTACACGCGCTTGATGAACCCCACTACAGACGTCTTCGAGAAGCGCGTGGCGGCCCTGGAGGGGGGCACCGGGGCGCTGGCCGTGGCCTCGGGGCAGGCGGCGATCACGTACGCGATTTTGGCGATCACCCAGCTGGGTGACGAGGTGGTGGCAGCCAACAACCTGTACGGGGGCACGTACCAGCTGTTCAACCACACGCTGGCCAAACTGGGACGGACCGTGCGCTTCGTCGACTCGCGCTACCCGGAGGCGGTGCGGCAGGCCATCACGCCGCGGACCCGGGCAGTATATGCCGAGACGATCGGCAACCCGAAGCTGGACGTGCCGGACTTTGAGGCCCTGGCCGCCATCGCCCACGAAGCCGGCATCCCGCTGATCGTTGACAACACCGTGGGCGTCGGGCTGGTCCGGCCGATTGACTACGGCGCCGATATCCTGACCTCGTCGGCGACCAAGTACATCGGTGGTCACGGCACGTCGCTGGGCGGGGTGATCGTCGACTCGGGCAGGTTCGCCTGGAACACCGGCAAGTTCCCGGAGTTCACCCAGCCCGATCCGAGCTACCACGGCCTGGTGTACTGGGACGCGCTGGGCAATGTGCCGGGGATGGGCAACGTCGCCTTCATCCTCAAAGTCCGCGTCACCCTGCTGCGTGACCTCGGCGCAGCCCTGAGTCCCTTCAACGCCCACCAGTTCCTCCTGGGCCTGGAGACCCTAACCCTGCGCCAGGAGCGCCACTCCAGCAATGCGCTGGCCGTGGCCCATTGGCTGCAGCAGCACCCGGCGGTGGCCTGGGTCACCTATCCGGGGCTGCCCACGGATCCGGGCCACGCGGTGGCGGCCAAGTACCTGCACCGCGGTTTCGGTGGCCTGGTGGGCTTTGGCATCAAAGGCGGCCTGGCGGCCGGCCGGCGCTTCATCGACGCCGTGCAGCTGCTGTCGCATGTGGCCAACATCGGCGACGCCAAGAGCCTGGTCATCCACCCGGCGTCGACCACGCACCAGCAGCTGACCGCCGAACAGCAGCAGGCCACTGGCGTTACCGCTGATTACATCCGGTTGTCGGTCGGCCTGGAGCATGTCGACGACATCACCGCCGACCTGGCTCAGGCGCTGGCCAAGGCCACGGCCTGAGCCGGCGCCGGACCGGTGCGGTACCGGCTGTCGCGCTTGACGGGGGTGGCGGCAGGCTGCCTATTTGGCGCCATGCAACTGTGGACCGATCTGCGGCAACTGCCGGCCCGCCTCCGGCGCGCCACCCGGTACTCCCTGCAAGGTCTGGCGGCGGCGTGGCGCGGCCAGCAGGCGGTGCGGTTGGAGCTGCTGGCCAGTCTGGTGCTGGTGCCCGCCGCCTGCCTGCTAGGCCGCAGTGGCAGCCAACGGGCGTTGTTGCTGGGCAGTTGGCTGCTGGTAGTGATTGTCGAGTTGCTCAATTCGGCCATCGAGACGGCGGTCGACCGTATCAGCACCGAGCGGCACGAACTGGCCGGCCGCGCCAAAGACCTGGCCGCGGCCGCCGTGCTGGTGGCGCTGTGGCTGGCCTTGGCCGTGTGGGCCGTGGTGCTGCTGGACCGCGGCGCCCCCACCCCGGGCTGAGACGGCGGGCGCCGCGCGGAGCCGCGCCCGCCGCGGACTTTCAGCCAGGACCGTTGGCGGCGTCGGCCTGGTCGACGTGCCATTCTAGGTCCGCATCCAAGGGCCAGATGGGCCGCCGCAGGTGCTGGTACGGCAGGGACGCGTAGTCGACCGTGCTGACCCCCGGGGTGGCCAGCTCAACGGTGCGCGCCACCACCGGATCGAACGACGCCCGGTGGGCCTGATTCGACTTGACGACCAGGATCTGCTTCTCCTCCAAGATCACCCCGGCGCTCTTGAAGAAGTCCCGGTCCTTGCCCGTGCCGTGGCGCGACAGGACCACATCGATGCGGTCGCCGACCCGCAGCACCGCCCGCGGCCCCACCTGGGCGCGCGTGAAGGCACCCCCGGTGACCTGGCGGCCCCAACCGCCATGGGTCGGCCCGAGGACCGCATACTCGCCGTCGTCCAGCAGGCGGACCCGGCCGGTCACGGTTACCGGTTGGTAGAAACGCCGGTCGATGCTGCCGCCTAGGGGCACGGTCAACTCGGCGCCGACCCCGGCGGCCATGGCGGCATCGACCGCCGGGGCATCACGCAGGGTCAGGGCCACATCGCGCGCCCCCAGCGCCAGCAACCGGGCCAGCACCGCCGGGCTGTCGGCCGGGCAGGCACTGCCCGGGTCATCGCCCAGGTCCACCAGCATCACCGGCCGTTCGCCACTGGCCATGGCGGCTTGGATGCCCGCGTCGATGGGCAGGATGGGACGCACCGCCAACAACTCGGCGCGACGTTCCCACAGCCCCTGGGCCAGGTCGCGGGCCAGGCGGCGGGCCAGGGCCGGATCATCGTCAGTGCAGGCCAGCACCGACATGCCGGCATCGGGCGAGTCGCCGTAGCCATAGCCGCCCAACAGGGTGACATTGATGACCCCGGGGAGCTGCTCCATGGCTTCGCGCTGCAGGTTGAGCTGGTAGAGCGGCAGCCGGGCTTCCTGGTCCGGCAAGTGCGACCAGGTACTCTGGCCGATGTTGGGCCCCAAGATGGGGACGAAGATGCGGCAGGTGACCGGACGGATGACGCCGGCGATCATCTGCGGCAGGCGCGTGCCGGCCTCCAGGCCCCGCTCGTAGGCGTCGATGTGGGGATTGGTGTTGTTCGGAAAAGCGACCACATGGGCCGCTTCCCAGGCGCTGGTGATGGCGTGGAAATCATAGGTGGCGGCCATCGGCAGCGGCCCGAGCGCCGCCCTGACGGCGCGCGCCACGTCGCCCTCGGCATCGGTGTAGGGGGCCTCGGCCACCATGGCGCCGTGGAAGGCAAAGAAGACGCCGTCCAAGGGCCCGGCCGCCTGCAGGCCGGCGACGATGCGGTCACGGCAAGCGGCGAACACCGAGGCGCTGACCGGCCCGCCGTGGGCAAAGCCGATGCTGACCACCGGCACCGGCTCGACGCCGGCTTCCTGCGCCGCCTCGGCGAAGCCGCCGATGAAACCCCGCGGGTGAGCGCGCCTGAGCACCTCGGGCCCGGCCGACAGGTGGACCGCGGCCGCATCGTCGTTGCGTTCCAGGGCGAAGCTGTTGGTCTCGTGGGACAGGCCGACGATACCGATGCGCATGGGATTCTCCCGGGTTCGAGCCGCGCCAACGGCAACCACCGGTGACGGCGGGGCCTCAACCGCCGCTGCTGACCGGCGGGGTGAGGATGAGTTGGCGCAGTTGCTCCATGAAGTAGCGGTAGCTGTCCCAGCTGACGTTAGAGAGCACGAAGTGGTCGGGACCCGGGATGCAGCGACCCAAGCCCAGCAGCGAGCGCACTCGCGTCAGTTCGCGGTCGATGCTGTCGCGGCCGTCGATCATGCACTCCTTGGCCAGGCCGCCGATGATGCCCAGGTCCGGGAAGCGCCGCCGCACCGCCGCCGGATCGCAGCCGGCGCCGACCTCAAAGGGGTACAGGGCGGTGACCCCAGCGGCGACCAGGTCGGCGGCCAGGTCATCCGTGTACCCGTCCGAATCGACGAGGATGATCTCGATGCCGTGGGCCCGGGCAAAGGCGACCACTCGTTCATACTGGGGGGCCATGAACTGGCGGAACAGCGTCGGCGAGATCAGCGAGCCGTTCTTGGAGGCCATGTCTTCCCAGAACTCGACCAGGTCGAACTGCACCTGCGCGACCATGGTCGTCCACAGCTCGAGGACCATGTCGGTATAACCGGACATGATCGACCGGACGAGGTCCGGATCGTCGTAGAAGGCATAGAGCAGGGCTTCGTCGCCCATCAGGTTGCGGGCAAAGCCGTACACCCCGCCGTGGGTCAGCTGCAGGGGGTAGTCACGGCCGCGGTACTCCCGCACCAGCTGGCCCCAGTTGGCGGGGAAACGCTCCGGATCGTGCGGGTCCAGGTGGCGCTGTCGCACCCGGTCCCAATCGGCCCGGGTCTTGACCGGCCACTCGAGGTACTGGTGGTGGTAGTCTTGGCCCTTCTGCAGCCTTTCCACCGTGCCGTCAGCGTAGCGGCGGATCACCTGGCGCGCGTCCTCCTGCAGCACTTCCGGCTCGCCGCGCCGGGTCATCCAGAAATTGACCGGCGTGGTCCCCCAGCCGCGGTACACGCCCTCGAATTGCAGCCGGCGGTCGATGTCGCGTGACAGCCCCGGCTGGTCCCGCTCCCATTCCGGGCGGATGGCATTGGTGCCGCCGAAGACTTTGATGAAGGGGACCCGGTCCACGGGTCGGCCCGTGAGGGTGTTGACGAAGCGCTGGCGAGAGGTCATGGGGCCTTTCCTTGGCCGGCCCGAAGCAGGCCGGCAACGCGTTCAAGACGCATACGACAGCGTGAGGGTGACGCCGACCATCGGCCCGGGCAGGTGCAGGCAGACCAAGCCATCGCTACCCGCCGACGCCGCCGCGCCGGCGAAACGGCGGCCGAGGGGCGGGCGCAGGTTCAGTTGCAGCGGCACGGGCCACGGCCAGTCGAACCGGCAGCGCAGGCCGTTGGCAGTGGGTTCCCAGGCGCTCACTTCGGTGCCGCCCATGGAGAAGTGGCCATTGGTGCGCAGCAGCAGCGGCTGCTCTGGCGCCGCGGCCATAACTTTGATCACCTCGCAGCCGTGGGGCGGCACCGGGTCGAGGTCCAGCGCCGCGCCCCAGGGCACCGGCCGCTGCCAGCCGCCGGCAAAGGCGGCCAGCCACAGGGGCTGGCCAGCCCAGGCGGGCGTCCCCAGCAGCCGCGCGTCCAGGTCCAGATGGAACGACCGCGGCTGGTCGTGCCAGTTGACCAGGCTGATGGTGCACCAGGGTGCCAGTCCGGCGGCCCGGGGCTGCACCTGGGTGACGAAGACGGCGGGAAAGCGGCCGCCGTCCAGGCCGTCACGGGGCACGGCGGCGGCGCCCAGCGAAGGCGAGCAGTGGCGCAGCAGGTACAGCCGGTCGGCCTCCACCTCGGCCAGGTTTTCGGTGAAGCAGACCAGACCGCCGCCCAGGTACTGGTTGAGCGTCGAGGTGAGGGCTTCGGTATCGGTCAGCGACCCCAGGGACAGGGCTTCGTGGCCATAGGGCTGGGCCCGCCGGCGCACCATCAGGGCGTCCGGGTCATTGTCCCACAGCTCGTTCCACCACCAGCGCAGGGTGTTCTGTTTGATGGTGAACGGGCCGTACCCCGCCTCACCCTCGCCCGGGGGCGCCGCCGGCCACTCGCTCTTGACGTCGGCGCCGCTGCGCTGGGAGTCGACCAGGCCGAGGGGGGGACCATAAAGGCCGCCGCAGATGTTCAGGTACGCCGCCGGCCCGATGCCGCGCCGGATGGCGGCGATGCCCGCGCGGTAGGCCTGGGCGCGGCTGCAGGTGGGGTCGTGGAAGGCGGCCTCCGGATCCATGGCCACCGCGCGCGTGAAGTCCACCTTGTGGTAGGCAAAGCCCAGGTCCTCGGTCAGGTGCCGGTACAGATCTTCAATGAACTGCTGCACCTGCGGGTGGGTCGGGTCGAGGACGTAGTTGGGCATGCCGCCCATGTCGAAGCGCACGTGGGCGCCATCACGGCGCCGCAGCAGCCAGTCCGGGTGGCGCCCGGCCAGGCGCGAGCGGGGCTCGGCTAGGAACACGCAGGTCCACAACCCGGCGATGCGGCCGCGCTGGCGGATGCGTCGCACCAGCCCGGCCAGGTCGGGCCAGTCCGGGTTCGGCTGCCAGTCACCCCACCGGTAGTCCCAGCACTCGTCAATCTGGAACACATCAAAGGGCACCGGCCGGCGATCGAGGGCGGCCAGGTTGGCTTCGGCTTCGGCCTGGGTCATGCCGTTGCCGTAGTAATACCAGCTGCACCACACGGTCGGACGCCGCCGCACCTGACCCGGCGCGCGCCGGCCGCCCAGGGCCTGCAGCGCGGCCACGTAGCGGCCGATGGCAGCCAGGGAGTCGGGATCCAGGTCCACGACCACCCACTGGCTGAGCAGGCTCTGCCCGGGCCGCAGCCACTGACCATCGCCTTCGCAGTCCACCTGCAGCCGCTGCAGAGCCTGGCGATCCGGGGTCAGCGCCACGGTAGTGCGCACCAGCTGGCGGTCCAGGGGCAGCACGCCCAACAGCAGGCTGGCCGTGGCCGTGCGCAGCACCGTCAGCTCGGAGCTGACATAGCGATCGGGCAGCGCCTCGGCCGCCTCGGTCGGCCAGCCGCCCGTTTCGGCGCTGCCGCGCACCCCGTCGCGCACGGCGCTGCTGTGGCCGCCCAAGGGCAGGCTGGCCGGCATATCGTTCTTGTGCCGTGGCTGCCGCAGCAGGATCCAGTCGGCGGCCGGCACCGGGCCCAGACGCAGCCCCTCGCCGTCGACGCACAGGGGCGAGAACCGCAGCAGGGACAGCGTGTCGTGGCCGTCGTTGGTCAGTCCCAGCCGGACGGCCAGGCGGGTGCCGTCGGCGCTGGTGTGCACCCAGCGCGTCACGCGGCCGCCGTCGATGGCAACACTGACCTCGGTGCTCTGCCCGGGGCCCAGGCCGGCCACGGTGGCGGCCACCGCCGGGGGCGCCGGCGGGAAGTCGGGGACCAGGTGCAGAAGCTGCTGCTCACGCCGCAGTTCGAGGCCGCTAGTGGCCTGCAGCGAGGTCGCGCCGTGGTTGAGAACGAGGGCGCTGGCCGGCATGGTGGGCTTCCTTGGCGACAGTAGAGGACCGGTACCGCGGGTCATGGGGTGGGCAAACAAGCCCAGCCAGACCACCTTGGCAAGGCCGCGGCCGCCGGGCTCACGTCGCCGGTGGCGCGGCGCCCGCCTCGCCCACCTTGGGCCTGGGTGGGTCGGCCGCGTCGGCAGCCCGGGGTTCGCCCACCCGGCCGTGCATGCAGGCGGCGGCCAGCAGACACAGGGCGACGCCGAGCAGGAACAGCTGCGGGTAGCTGCCGTGCTCCAGATACAGGCCGGCCAACAGCGGCGACAGGGCCCCCACCGGGCCGCGCACCAGGGCGGCCACGGCGGTGTAGGTGGGGACGGTTTCGCGGTCGGCCAACTCCAACGGCAGGTTGACCACGCCCATCCAGCTGGCCGTGGAACCGGCGCCGGCCAGGGCGAAGGCCACGTACATCCAGCTGGGTTCGGGGGCGGCCCAGGCGACCAGATTGGCGCCTGCGACCAGCACGATGCCCAGGCTGCACAGGGCGCCGAAGCCCCGCCGATGGGCGGCCTGGCCACCGGCCAGACCCGCCATTCCCGAACCGCAGGCCATCGCCAGCGTGTAGCCCATCACGGCGGAGGTGTCGGCCTGGAAGCGCTGCATGGCGTACACGGTGTAGTAGGAGATGCCGGTGGTACCGGCCAGCCAAAGGGCCATGGCGGCCAGGAACCAGCGGAATCGGGCGTCGGCCCGCAGCGCCGGCGCCGTGCGGCGCAGGTAGGCACCCAGCCCCAGCCGCGCCGTCACGTGGGGGTAGGGGGTTTCGCCCGGCAGCAGGTAGACCAGGGCCGAGAAGGTGATCAGCAGCCCGCCCAGGGCCACCGCGCTGCCGTAGCCGACGGCCAGGCCATAGCGGTCGATGGCGGCGCGCACCAACGGCACTACGGCCAGGCCGGAGAGGGCGCCCAGGGCATTGCCCCAACCGCTCAGCCGACCCCGCTCACCGGGACTGAGGGAACGGGCGACATACGCACCCCAAGCCGTGGAGGCCCAGCCGTTGTTGAGCGAGTAAACGATCCACAGGACCATCACCCCGGTGACCACCACCGCGGGCGACCGGCCGACGCTGAGCAGGATCCACACCCCCATCAGGCTCAGGGGCAGGCGCTCGACAAGCATGGCACCGACCATCCAGCGGTGGATCAACGGCCGGCATTCCAGGCGCGGGGCCGCCAGCAGGCCGGTCATGCGGCCGGCGGCAAAGGCGCCAGGCAGCAGGCCGATGACCACGTCAGAGGCACCGTGGGTGCGCAGGAACAGCGGCAGGTAGGTGGCCATCGACACGGCGGCAATGGCAATGCCGTAGTCGACGAAATCGGTGAGGAAGGCGCGGAACAGGCCTCGCTGGCGGCGGCTGGACATGGCTCAGCCCCACCGGCGGCGCGTGGGCCGTCCGGACCGCCCGGCTCGCCCAGCCGGCGAACCAACGGCGCGGATGGCCGGACCCTGAGGCCCCCCACCCGCGCGCCGGCGACAACGCCCGTTGCCGGCCGCCGCCCAGGCGCCTCGGCGCACGTGCACGCCGCGCTGCGGGGCGCCTGCCCATTGACTGTCTGTCATAGTCTCCCCGGTTACCGGGCCGGGCCGCGGCAGACCGCCGCGGCCGCCCCTATATTGGGCCCAGCCCCGGCCGCTGGCCGGGCCCCCGCTCCTCGCTCCCAGAGGTATTCGATGCCGCCGCTGCGGATCGGTTTCCTCGGCGCCGGTACCGTCGCCGACCTGCACGCCGACGGCGTGCGTGCCTGTGCGGACACCGTGCTCGCCGGTCTGTGGACCCGCACGCCCGCCCACGCGGCCGCCAAAGCGGCTACCTATGGCTGTCGCGCCTACTCCTCGGCCGAGGCCCTGGTCGCTGACCCGGACATTGACGCCGTGGCGGTGTTGACCAACCTGGAAACGCACGTGGAGTACGCCCGCCTGGCCCTGGCCGCAGGCAAGCACGTGCTGGTGGAGAAGCCGGTGGCGACCACGGCGACGGCAGTGCGGCAACTGGCTGACGCCGCCCGCGCTGCCGGCCGGGTGTGCATGCCGGGACACAACTACGTGTATGAACCGGGCCTGGAGCGCTGCCGCCGCCTGCTGCAGCAAGGCCGGCTGGGCCGGTTGGTCGCCGTGTATATCCTCTACAACATCGCCCATCCGGAATCCGTCGCCAGGCACTACCCGGGGGTGATCCGCCAGATCATGACCCACCACGCCTATATCCTGCTCTTCCTGGCTGGCCGGCCGGTGGCGTTGTCGGCGCTCAAGGCCACGCTGCACTACCGCGAGCTGGACCGCGAAGACATCGCCCTGGTGAACCTGCGGCTGGCCAATGGCGCCCTCGGCCACTGGTGCGCCAGCTTCGCC
This sequence comes from uncultured Gemmatimonadota bacterium, assembly GCA_903893785.1. GTDB lineage: Bacteria > Latescibacterota > UBA2968 > UBA8231 > UBA8231 > CAITNQ01. Next base: position 541 of record CAITNQ010000271.1, on the reverse strand, counting down.
GCCGACGATCACAGCACCGATCCCTGGACCGTGCTGGTGAAGGTTCTGGGCACCGAGGGGTCGGCGCGGTTTTCCTATCGGGACTGGGTCGAGAACCGGCCGGGAGCCGTGCATGCGCAGACCTATTCGGCGTACCCGGCGTCCATCGCCGCCGAGGTAGCCCACTTTGCCGCCGTCGTGCGCGGTCGGGCCGAGCCCCTGTCGACGCTGGCCGACGCGGTCGAGGCCCAACAGCTGGTGGAGGCCTGCGAAGCGGCGGCCGACAGCGGCCAATTGCTGACGCTGACGTGGTGAAGAGAGCGCCAACGGAGGCGCGCTGGGCCCCGCCGTGGCCGCCATTGGCCCCCCTGCGGCGGCCCGGTAATCCGCTGAGGAGTAGACGATGAACCCCTTGGGCGCCACGGATCCGCACCCCCGCCAACGACGGGTGGTGATCCTTGCCGGCCGCAAGAGCCACGGTCCCGATGACAACGGCATCCACGACTACCCCGCCCAGGCCCGACTGCTCGAGGACGCACTGCGGCGCAGCCAGCTGGGGCCG
>CAITNQ010000270.1 GCA_903893785.1 uncultured Gemmatimonadota bacterium | reverse complement strand
TCAGCGCGAAGATGGATCCGACACCTTCCCGCGCTACTGCAACGGCGGCGTCTTCCTGCAGGACGCGCAGCGGGCCCTGGCAGCCCTGTACCTGGTGGGCGAACGCGATCGCGCCGAGCAACTGCTCAACGCCATGCTGGAGCGCCAGCACCAGGGCGGCCACTTCCCCAACGGCTCGGGTTTCAACGCCGGCGTCGCCAACCGCATGGGAGCCGGCCCCAGTATCATGGATTGGGACGGCAACCCGACCTGCTATGAAGGGTTCATGACCCGCGACGCCGCCTTCCTCCACGGCGTCTTCCTGCGCCAGGCAAGCTACCTCGAACGCTGGCCTGTACCGCCCGCGGAGCATCCACCGGGAGCAGCATCCGGAGCACGCGCCTGACCGGGCACCTGGTCATCCCGACCAGACTGCCCACCCAGGCCGCACACATGGGCCTACCCGATCAGACAAGCGAGTTGGAGGGATCCTCGGCGACGCTGACGACTGCCGCGTTTGCCCCGTAATGCAATGCGCACCAATTCGCAACGGTACAGAGCCTGGCGGGAATCGAACCCGCGACCGGCGGGTCAGAAGCCCCTTCGGCTGTGATCTTCAGCGCTCAGTGGCACTCAATGTTGATATCTGTCATCTCAACTCCACTACAGGGTCACGTTTCTCTCTGGAAGCACTGGCCGAGGATGCTATACCTGCACGGAGGGGCACCACCAGAAGCCGCGTACCCAATCTGGGGCGGGCTACCCCCAATGCGTATGTTGGGTTCCATCGAGTGGCCGCGTCGGTCATCCGCTGGCTTCACGGTGTGGTTCGCGAGACCTGGCCGGGCACTGTGCGCTGCTTGCGACAGCGTGGCCGCCCGGCCCCGCGAGCGGCGGTTCGTCGGCCGAGGTTCGCGGCACGAGCTCGGTGGCGAGCCGCTACCGCCGCCGACCACGGGCGACTCGGTGTTCGTGCGGCAGTTCCCGCGGCGCCTTGAGGTGGTCAGTCCAGGCGGCCTGCCGGCCGGTGTCACCGCGGAGAACATCCTCTGGCAGCAGGTGCCCCGAAACCGACGGCTGGCCGAGGTCCTGGGGCGGTGCGGGCTGGTGGAGCGGGCCGGGCAGGGGTTCGACCTCATCTACCGCGAGTGCATTCGGTACAGCAAGCCAGTGCCCGACCTGGCGCGCACCGATAGCCACTCGGTCTGGGTCACCCTCCACGGCGAGACACAGGATCCGGAGTTCCTGTGCTTCCTCGAGGAGATCGGGCAGGAGCGCACGACCGCTTTCGCCACCGCGGACTTCCTCCTCATCGACCTGGTGCACCGCGAGCAGCCAGTCCCCTCTTCGCTGGCGCCGCGGGTCCCAGCGCTGCTCGACCAAGGCATCATCGAGCGGGTGGGCCGGGGGCAGTCGCACCACCTCCTGCTGTCGCGGCGGTTCTACCGCCACCTGGGCAAGGGGGGCGTGTACACCCGCAAGCGCGGCTTGGACCGGGAGACGAACAAAGCGCTTCTGGTCAAGCACCTGCAGCACAACGCCAGCACCGGAACCCGCATGGAGGAGCTGCAGCAGGTACTGCCGGCCCTGCCCCGTAGCCAGATTCAGGTACTCCTGCGCGAGCTGGCACGCGCCGGTGCAGCCCACGTCCAAGGCCGCACCCGTGGCGCTCGCTGGTACCCGGGCCCCTCCAACGCCGATTGCGATCACGCCACGCTCAAGCTGCAATAGGTACGCAATAGGAGGCGTCAGGCAGTACACTTAAGGCGTTAAATGCCAAGGTGTTATGTCGATGCCTGTACTGCAACTGATGACAGTTTGACGGCGCGCCATCGTCAATCAATTATCAAATGGGTACCGGTAGGCACCGACCGGTTGTAGCGCGTCGCGTGGCGCCCTGCGTGCACGGAGCCGCCTCGGGAGTGGACGCGGGAGCCCCGCGGCAGCTGCGAACACGGACCTCCGGGTGGCCTCGCGTCCGTCAACCCCGTGATCCCGCCGGGGGCTGCCTAATGGGGGTTCCCTCGTTGTGTTGTGGGAGCTGGGCTTGGCTTACCACGTCCGGCCGTTCGGCATGCTGCGGCATTCGCGGTCTGAGCAGAACAGGGCGGTGCAGGCGGCCCGGTCGCATGCCGTGTCGCAATACCCCTCCGCATGCCGGACCGCGCCAGATCGGCCTGTCGGTGCCGCGCCAGGGGGGCAGCGAGGAACCGCAACTCGCGAAGACACAGGTGCGGGCCTCGCCACAGCCCGAGTCGAGACGCCCGGCGAGGTAGCAGTTCGAGTAGTAGACGAGGAGAGCTTTCGCCTTCTCCATGGTTGAGAGCGGCTTGCCGCGATCATTCACGGTCTGGAACAGCCGGACGGCTCGGCCGGTGTCCCTCTCCACGAGGCGGACGACCTGGAACGCCTGGAGGGCCTCCAGCCAACGCCTCACCAGGTCCGCGCCGCCTGCCGCCACCAGAGCCCCCGCCCGATCCGTGACGCGCTGATGGGCCGCCACCAACCGGCGCTGCCCCGGGCTCTCAGGCTTGGGGTGCAAATCGGCGAGCAGATCGGCGACGGAAGAGGCGTTAGCCCCGAACCGAATCCGCCAAGCACCCGACGTGCCGAGCATGTTGTCTTCCGTCGTGATCCGGAACCGATCAGACGGATCGAGACGCGTCAAGAGAGCGTGAAGGAGAAGGAAAAGGCTGCACAGGCGCTGCTGCCCGTCGACGATGTCGTAGCTGCTGCCACCCGTCTCCGCGAGCACGATGGTGCCCAGGTAGTGACCCGCCTGCATCGTCACGGCGTCGTCCACATCCTCGAGGAGTTCGTCCATCTGCCTCGTGAACTACGAATAGTCGCGCTCAAAGAGCGGTATGCTGAAGGTGTTCCCGATCAGGAAGCGCCGCAGTTCCATGACGTCAGACACGATCCCTCCAGAGGGCTTCTGTGGTGCATAGTGCACACTGCCGCAACGACGCCGTCGATCAGCGTCCGACTAGCTGCTCCGCTGTGGGCCCGTACGCAAGCCCGCGCACCACGAGCAGACCACTTCCGGATGGCCGCCTATCGATCTCAGACCGGAGGCTGCCGCTTGGTCAACGGGGTGCCCGCTGCTGGCCGTACCCTTGCACCGCCGCCTGGAGTTCGGTCATGATCTGATCGCGGAGCCAGTCGGGCGAGAGGACCTGGGCCGCGGCGCCATGGGACAGGATCCAAGCTTTGATCTCGTAGGGGCTGGCCGCTTGAAGGGCGATCACCACACCGCCGTCGGGTTGCTCTTCCAGCTGCTGGGAGAGGTGCCAGATGCGCTCGCGGATGTAGGGTGCCCGGGCGGGGCTGAAGCGGATCCGGGCCTCGAACGGCGCCCCGGCGATGATACCGAAGGTGTCGCGGAGGCGGGTCTCGGTGGCCATGGCCAAGGGCGGCGAAACGCAGAAATGATCGCCCAACGGTTCCAGGCCGCGGATGCGCTCGACCGCGAGCGTGATGGGGTCCTCGTAGGGCGGCACCCGGGCCACCAGGTACAGGCCACCGGCCTCCATGTAGTACAGCAGGCGCAGGGGTTCGATGGGGTAAGTCTTGTCCTGGTTGCCCTCGAGGCTGCGGTACGTGACTTGGCAGCGCTGCTGCTCGAGGACCGCCCGGTTGAGCGTGGCCAGCAACTGCGCCGCCGGCGGCGCGATCGGTTTGCGGCCACGGACGTGCGGCGCGTACACCTCGGCGGCGCGGCGCAGAAACGCCACCTGATCTTCGGGCAGAAGCTGCAGCAGACGGTGGGTGAGGGCGTGCAGGTCATCCTGGAACGGCGTGCCCGCCAGCGCCTCGGCCAAGGTCTCCATGAACAGCAGGGCGGCCATCTCGAAGAGGGCGATGTTGAGCGGCAGAGCAACGGCGACCGCGAGATGGTTGCACAGCCGCCCGTCGGGGCGCCGACGACGACTGATGACGAACCCGGCCTCCTTCAGGTCCCCCAGGTCGCGCTGCAGGGTACGGATGGTGGCGCCGTACTGGCGCGCCAACTCGTCCGTGGGCAAACCGTAGCGACTGGCCTGCAGACTACGAAGGATATCTAGCTGGCGGACCACCTGGCGCGAGTCGGACATGCAGGACTCCTGGTGTGGCCGGGGTTGGTGGACGCGATCGATCGGCGGTGTCGCCGCCGGCACCGGGCGCAACCGGTAGCAGGTGCGCTGACAGCGCTGGGGGTCAGCTGACGCTAGCCTCGGGACCGGCAGCCAACACCCGGTTCCCCATCGCCACGAAGCTCGCGGCCCGCTCGAGCTGCTGCTTGGCCTGGTCGGCGGTAAGGCCCGGCCCAGTGTCGTAGTCGCCTGTGGTGCGGCAGTCCTGCCCGTCGATCAGATACCGGTGGTACTCAATCGGCACTCGGCCGGTCTTGGCGAACCGCTCGCCGAAGGCAGCGATAACCCCACTGTGCTTCGAGAACGCCAGGCCGTCCCCCAAGAGGAACGCCTGCGCGACATAGAACATGGCGTAGTAGGCGCGTGAGACCGCGAAATCAAGGTAACCGCGCTCGGCGAGCAACTCAGCCGCGCCCAGGCTATCACCGGCCTTGCACAGGAGCGACGCCTGCTCGGCGGTCACACGGGTACCCCCTCACGCCGGATGTTCATGAGCAAGGGGCTCCGTTCGCCGGCGTAGCGCTCGGCCGAAACAAAAGCGCACGAGATCACCACACTGTACTCCAGCGATAGCGCCGCGGTCATCGGGCTTACGCGGTCAATCTCGGCGCCTGGCTGGACCGGTCCGTTGAGCACCACGAGCACGTCGATGTCGGACCCGGCTTCAGCGTCGCCTCGGGCCTGCGAGCCAAAGAGCACCAAGTCCGACAGGCGGTTCCCGTAGAGCGACACCAGGCCTCGCCGTAACTCACAGAGCAGGTCGCGCACCAGCGGTACCATCGGTCACCCTTCCATGGTTGCCCAGGACGAACCGCACCACTGAGACAACTGGCATCACCGCCCGCCGGCACACGTTCTGACGGCGTCGGATCACGCTTGGGCAATAGCGAGCTGCGGGATCGGCGCGGACCGAGTGGGAAGGCGGCAAGTGGCCCATCCGAGCACACTCGGGTCGCCGGGGCGCCCACGCCCTGCTCAACACCACTGGGCAGGCTCGAGGGCGCCGAGCCCCGTTCGGCCCCACACCGATCGGTGCCTGACCTCGCGGGGACGGACCGGGCCAAGCGAGACGTGCAGGTGCTTGCTGGCGCGCCAAGGGGCCGACGGTCGGGCCTCGGCGCACCCGCAGGGCTCGGCCATCGGCCGGACGCGACGCCAGACCGCACGCAGCCCACAGGCCGGCTCATCCCACCCAACCCAAATGTACAGCTTCCCGACCCCACGGGTCCAGCGTGCACACCAGGGACAGCGTGCCCTCGGCTGGGTGACGCGGCAGGACCCAGGGCCGAGCGGACGGAGTGCCGTGTCCGGGCACAGCCTGCCGCCGCCGACGCCAGGCGGTTGGCGCAGCAGCCAAGATGGCTGACGACGACCGTCGATCGATACGACACGTCCTGTCGCATCCGGACCGATGGAACCATGCGCACGAGGACCGACGCCCAGGGGCATGTTGACCAAGCGGGTGCCCAGGCGACCGATGGCTGACTGGTCCCGCGGGCCAGAGTTGCGGCCCATCGCGTCCGTCGGGCCCGACGAACGCTGCCTGCTGTGACGGCGGGTTGCCGATGCGACGCGAGCTGTCGCACTGGTCGGCTACCTTGGAGTCCAGGAGGAGGTGGAGAGGCTATGGGCAATGACGGTGCTGTAGCGATTGGCTGCGCCTGGCCAGTTGACAGGGGCGGTGCCCTCATGCTTGGCAGCGACTGGCCAATGGGCGGTGGCAGCCCCCGGGAACGCGGCGACCGCTGGCCCGTGGACGCCGACGGCGCTCCGCCCCTTGGCAGCGCCTGGCCAAACGACGATGGAGGCCGCTTGGCGCCTGACAACCCGCGGTCATTGGCCGGCGGGTCTCCAGCGGCGGGCAGGCGCTGGCCATTGAGCGACGGCAACACCTTGCCGCTTGAACCCCTCTTGCCCGTGGACCAGAGCGGTACTCTCCCCGTTGGCAGCGGCTGGCCGATCGACCGCGGGAGGGCCTCAGCGCTGGGCAGCGGCTGG
>CAITNQ010000269.1 GCA_903893785.1 uncultured Gemmatimonadota bacterium | reverse complement strand
GCCCACGACCGACCCGGCCGATCTGTATGACGGCGGCGTGCTGCTGCCCTTGGGCGGGCACAAAGGGTACGGGCTGCTGCTGGTGGCCGATCTCCTGGGGGGCGCCCTGACCGGCCATGGCTGCACCTCACTACCCGAGCATGAGGCCGGTAACGGCGTATTCCTCATGGCCATCGACATCGCGGCCTTCTGCTCCGCCGCTGAGTTGACCGATATCGTGGACCGGCTGGCAGCCCGCATCAAGGCGAGTCGCCCGGGCGCTGACGGCGACGAGATTCTCATCCCGGGCGAACCGGAGGCACGCGCCAGGGCCCGACGGGAGCAGGACGGGATCAGCCTGCCCGCCGCAACCTGGCGTGACCTGGTCGGTCTGGCGCAGCAATACGGCTTGTCAGAACCGGAGTTGCTGGGCGGCGCCCCCAGTCCGGCGCCAGCCGACCCGGCGGCGGTGCGTGGCGCGTGAGCGTCGCGCGACCGCGGGCCTTGGGGCACCGGTTCGCCCGCCGGAGCCCCCGGCGCGGCAGAACGGTGGCGCGGCCTCCGGCCGCCGTCCGCGCGGTAAGGCCCGCCCCAGTGGCGACTGCGCTGTCCCTGCGTGGGCGGCGCCGGAAGTGTTAACCCAGGCGGCGAAGCAACACGGTAATACGGACGCCCGGCGGGTCCAGGTTCTCGATCGCGACCTGTCCGCCGGACGCCCGGATCAGGCACCGACCCAGAGCGGGCGCCAGTCCCACATCACCGCCCGGTGTCAGTGTCCTGCCGATCGCGAACACCTCGAAGAAGCGCGCTAGCTCCAACTCCGGTACGGCGTAGCCGGAAGCTTCTATGGCCATGCGCACGACCAGGTCATCCGGCGTCAGCGTCAACCGCACGGTGCTACCCGGCAGCGCGAACCGCGTCGCGGTTACCAACAGGGCCCGCACGGCTCGAACGACCATCTCATGCTGGCCGTGCACCCGCGCCGTGGTCGTCGGCGCTGGTCCAATGGCCACGTCCACCGCGTGGTACGCAGCGTCGGCCGCATCCACCGCTTCCGCCAGGATCGGCGCAAGGTCGCTGGCGTACATGTCGATGGCCTGGCACCTGATCTGCAGGCGGGCCAGCAGCATCGCGTCGTCGATCAGCGACAGAATGCGTCGGCGCGCGGCAGCGAAGCCCCGACTGCACTCCTGCGTGTCCGCCGTGCTTGGCAGGTCCGTCAACATCATCTCCGCCCAGTTGAACAGGCCGTTCAACGGCGTCCGCAGCTCGTGGGCAACGATACTGAGAAAGTCGCTCTTGGCCTGGTCCAGTTCGGCCAGACGCGCATTCGCTTCCACCAGCTCCTCGGTCCGTTGGCGCACTGTGCTCTCGAGCGCTTCGCTGTGCGCGGCCAGCTCCTGCTGCAGGTGCCGTAGCCTCAAGTGGGCGCTCACGCGCGCCTCCACCTCCTCGAATTGAAAGGGCTTGGTGATGTAGTCCACGGCGCCGGCTTTGAAGGCGCGGACTTTGTCACCGGGTGCGGACAGGGCACTCAGGAAGAGCACCGGAACGTCCCTCAACGCAGCGTCCGCCTTCAGGCGCGCGCACACCTGGAACCCGTCCAGTCCGGGCATGAGGACATCCAGCAGGATCAGGTCGGGTGGCCTGCGGCTGGCCGCCTTCAGTGCCATCTCACCGTCGGGAAGGGCCAGGACCCGGTACCCCTGCTCGGTCAGCATTTCCTCCAGCACCTGGAGACTGTCAAGCGTGTCGTCAACGATCATCAACCTTGGTGTTGCTTCATCCATGACGCTCACGTTGTCTCCTTGTCGCCCATGGCGCTCCTGATGGCGTCGTAGTCGTACCGCGCCAGCATCCGGCTCAGCGCCCGCGCCAGGTCCGGGTCCAGCGCGGCCACCTCCCCCGTCACTAACCGCCGGAGCGAGGCGGCATCGCCGACTTCGGTGGCTTCGTCGATGGCGGAACGGAGTTCGGCGGGAAGAGCCGTGGCGACCACCGGCGGCAGCGGTTTGTCGGTGAACTCGGGTTCTTCGGTCCAGTCGGCCACTTCGGGCCGGTCGCGCGTCTGACAGGGGAGCTCTAGGCCCAACATCGATGCCACCTGGTCCAGCAGCTCGTTAGCGCGGAAGGGTTTGGCTACGAAGCCATCAGCTCCGGCGCGGCTCCACTCGGCGCGGCTGCTATCGGTTACATTGGCACTAACAGCCAAGATACGGGGCTGCCTGCCGCGGACCCTGGCGCGGATTGCCTGGGTGGCCGACACCCCGTCCAGGCCCGGCATCAATTGGTCCATGACCACCAAACCGAAGGAGCGCGTCTCGCAGAGCGCCACCGCTTCCGCGCCGTCGCCGGCTTCCTCGACGGCGAAGCCGGCATGTTCCAGCAGACCCCGCAGAAGGTCGCGGTTCGAACGGACATCATCGACCACCAGGGCCGGAGGCAGGGCCGCGGTGGATGCGCGGTCAGCCCCGCGGCGCCGCAGGGGAAGCGGAGCTGACCGCGGTTCGTCCAGCCGATCCACAACGCGGGCACTGAAGGTAAACCGGAAGGTGCTTCCCACACCGAGTGAACTGGTCAGGGACAGATCGCCGCCGAGCATGTGGGCCAGTTCGCGGCTGATCGTCAAGCCCAGGCCGGTACCGCTCCCCCGGCGCTGCCCGGACTCGGTCTGCTCAAAGGCTTCAAACAGACGCTCCTGCTCCTCGACGGCGATGCCGGTACCGGTGTCGGCCACCTCCATGGTGATCATGGCTTGGGCAGGCCGGGCGCCGGCTGCCGAGGTGACCCGGCCGCTGGCACCCAGAGTGACGGCGCCCGCATCCGTGTTCTTGAGCGCATTGCCCAGAAGGTTGACTAACACCTGCCTGACCTTGACGCCGTCTGTCAACACGACCGCGGGCATATCGGGGTCGCGTTTGAGTACGAAGGATAGCCCTTTGTTCCGCGCCGGCCCGCTGAACATGCCCTCAACCTCAGCGAGCAGGGCCCCCAGATCGCAGTCTGCCAGCGACAACGAAGTGCGCCCAGCCTGCAGTCGCGACATATCCAGCACGTCGCTGATCAGGCGCAGCAGGTGTTCGGCGTTGTGGTTGATCGTGGCCAGTCGCTGGCGCTGCTCAGGCGAAAGGCTCTGGTCGCGCTGCAGCAGTTGGGCGTAACCCAGGATGGCGTTCATCGGCGTTCGGATCTCGTGTGAGACGCTTGCCAGGAACCGGTTCTTGGCCTGGTCCGCCGCATCCGCCGCGTCTTTGGCCTGCTGTAGCTGATCGTTCATCCGGATGCGCTCGGTGATGTCCTCACAGACGCTAACGATGTGGCTGACCCGGCCCTGGCGATCGTGCACAGGCCCCGCGGCGATGGCGATCCAGATCCACGCGCCGTCGCGCCGTTGGTGCCGCACCTGACCTCGCCAGGTACCCCCGTTGACCAGTTGGTCCCACAGGTCCCGGTAGAAACCCTCGGGATGGTCGGCCGACCGGAAACCAGTCGTTGACTGGCCGACAACCGCGGCGGCCTGGCACCCCGTCAAGACCTCGAACTGACGGTTCACGTACTCGACGGTGCCGTCGCGGCTGGCAATGGCCACGGCGCTGGGGCTCTGCTCCAGCGCGCTGGAGAGTTTGCGCAGTTGGTCTTCAGCCGCGTGGCGTCCTGTCGCCTCGACCTGCATTCTGGCCGTTTCCGCCGCCACCCGCCGCGTTAACTCCTCCGCCTCCAGTCGGGTCTGGGTGATGTCCTGCATGACGCCGACCAGCCCCGCTGCCCCCTGCTCCAGGCGCTGGGTCGACTGCGCGCGGGCTCGGACCCACCGGAGTTCGCCGTCGCCGCGGAACACGCGCAACTCCACCTCCAACTCGTCGTCGGTCTCCCGCAACTCGGCGAAGCGTGCGGCCAACGTGCGCCTGTCTTCGGGGTGCACGTGAGCCATCATGTACGCGTAGCCGTCGGCGTGCTGCGGGTCTGGCACTCCAAGGATGGCCGCAACCTGCGGCGACCAGTACCATTGCCCGGTGGACGGATTCAGGCTGTACAGCCCGATCCTCCCGATCTCCAGGGCCAGGTGCTGGATCCGCTGGCTCGCCTGGAGGGCTACCTGAGCGGCGACGGCCTGGTCGCGGGCTGCCTGCATCGCGTCGCTGATCTTCTGCACTCCGTGGATCCGCTGGAACGCCAGTGCCGCCAGGCACCCCAGGGTGAGGGCCGCGGTGGCCGCCACGGGCAACGCCGCTGCCTCCCATACTCGCCCAGGCCAGGAACGGGCGTCAATGTCCATCCGCAGACGGGTGGCGGTCTGGCTGGCGGGGCCGGGCAGGGCAACGCTGGCCGAGATGACCGAGCCCCAGAGGTTGCGGCGCGGGCCCGTAACAAGACCGCTTTCGGTCCGGCGCTCGTTCAGGCCCGCGCCGCATTCGTCCGTAACCGTCGCGGAACGCGCCAACGCCGCCGAGTCGGCGGGCGAATCGTCAACCAGGACGACGCATCCGCCATCGGGCCGCCGGCCAACCAGGCATATGTAACGGCACAGGGGGCATGCCGCGCGGAAGGCGGCGAGTTGGTTCTGGAGCCGGACACGGGCGGGCGCCAACTGGGTCGGCTCGTCGCCGCCCACGGCCGTGACGGCCTGGCGGTCGATCTGCCCGGCGGCCTCTCGGGCGTGCCCCAGCAGGTCCACTCGCAGGTCGCTGTCCGCCTGCTGGACGAACGCCCAAGCAACCAGGCCGCCGGCAGCCAGCACGGCAACCGACACCAGCAGCCACCCGTACTCGCGCCAACCGCGCCGGGCGCTGCGGCGTAAGCCGTCGCTGCCATGCGGTCGGAAAGCGCTGGGGCGAGTCGAGCAGGGATCTGGGGCAGGGGAGGGCTCTGGCGGATTGGGCAGCACCATGGCGACGGACCTGGGGTGGCAGGGCGCGGCCGTGGCAGGGGGGGCTTCGGTAACCGAGCGAGATCGCCGCGGCCCGTACCGCCTTGGGGGTGGGCGGCGACACGGGTGGAACGAGCTGTATCGCACGGGTTTGGTGCCGCGACGGCCGCTGGCGGCGGCATCAAACGCCGGTAATATACGAAGCCTACCGTCTCCGGTGGAACGGACCTCGCCCTGAGCAGCCGCAGCCTACCGACACGGCCGGCAGGGGCGGGGTGTCAGGCTCAGGGACCGGCGCCGAGCGCGGGCGTGCTTCGGTCACAGCAAGGTGACGCCGGCCACTCCCGTGGCCACGCCGTTCACCGGCCCCGGCGCCCGGCCACGGGCCCTGGCGGTCAGTAGTGTCGGTCGATGACCTCGGCCACGGTGGCGGCCCACTGGGTCAGGTTCTCGGGCCGGTTGGCGATGGTGCTGATGTCCTTGATCACCAGTTCGCAGGCGGTGCCGTGGCGGCGGCAGGCGCTCAGAATGCGGTCGATCTCCTGGCGTACGGGCGCCGGGTCAAAGGTCGGACTGCCGACAAAGGCCGGATTGGGTTTGGCGGCCATCACCAGGTCGCGACCCAGCCCCTCGGCGGCGCGCTCAGGGTCGGCCCAGGGGGTGATGGACACCTTGCGCAGATTGGCGAAGCGCTCTCGCAGCAGATGGATCTTGGTGTCCAGGGGTTCGCAGCACCCGTAGTACAGCAACCCGCAGTCGCGGAAGAGTTGCTGGTTGTACACCAGGTCGAATTCGTCGTGCATGGCCGGCGAAACCGCCGAGAAGATCTGCGCCGAGCAGCGGCCCCAAGTGTCCTTGGGGCGCACGCGGCCGGCGAAATCCGCCGCGGGCAGATCGCGAACGCAGGCCGGTGTGCAGTGGAGGATCAGCGGGGTGGCGTGCAGCAGGTCCAGTTCCACGCATTGCGCCAGCGTCGCCTGGGCGATCTCCATGAAACGGCGGGCGATGCGATGCATGAAGTCTGGACGCTCAACCAGGTCCAGCAGCAGCTTGTCAACGCCGCGGTAACAGGCAATCTGGTCCCATATGTTGTACTGGAAAACCTGGCCGATCACCTCGACCTCCATCAGGCCGGCGAAAACCCCGGCCGCGACTTCGGCGGCCCGTTCTGTACCCTCCCGGTCGTACGACAGCTGCGGCGGGTGGAGACGCGCCAGGTCGGCGTCGGTGGCCAACTGGTCGATGTATTCGTGTGACGCAATGTACGCGCCGGTATCGCCCTTGATCTGGATGTCCTTGACCTCCAGGCCAATGCCCGTTGAGCGGACGTGTTTGCCGACCTGAAACACCGGCGAAAAGACCTTGTCGACCTGGAAGTGGTCCCACTGGTACAGCGACCGGCGCAGCAGCCCCTCCAGTCCCTGGTGCTCGGGCAGGGCGCAGCGGTTGACCAGGAAGGGGTCGCGAATCTCGCCCCATGGCACCTCGTCGATCAGCACAACCGGGCGTACCTCCTGGCAGCCATTGGTCAGGTAGTAACGCTCCATGCGTTCGCGCTGCACCTCCAGGTGGGCGATCGCCGCATAGCGCTCGGCCAGCGGTTGGAGGATCTCGCGGTCTTCCTGCAGATGGCTCATGGTCGTGTCTCCCCTTGGCGGATCGGTGCTGCGGCGCCAACGGCGCGGCGGCTGTGCTGCCGGCTGACAGTGGGTGGGGCGTTGGCTGGGAGGCCCCTGGCGTCCCCTGGTCACGGCCGTGAGCGAGCGCCGGAGAAGGGACCCGCCGGGCGCCGCCCCGCGCTCACGATAGGGGCACCACAGCCCGCTCGTCAAGGTCCCGGCCCCCCGCGTCGGGACGGGCGACCGCCGGTCGGCAGTGGTGCGGGGGCGTCCCGCGAGCCTTAGTTTGATGCGTCAGCGCCGTTGAACCAGCATCCGTCGTTGACCTGACCGCTCGGCGGGCAACGGGCCCCCAGGAGCGGCATTCCGTCCGTTCAAGGAGACCAAGGCGATGGCCAGGACGCTCTGCAAGACCGACTACGAGGCGGCCACGGCCGCCACCCGCGACGAGCGCATGGGGTGGTGGCGTGATGCTCGCTTCGGCATGTTCGTGCACTACGGCCTGTACGCTCAAGCCGGGCGCAATGAGTGGGTCCAGACACTGGAGAACATCCCGGTGCCCGAGTATGAGCGGTTGGCCGATACCTTCTGCCCCAAACCCGGGGCGCCGCGCGAGTGGGCGGCCCTGGCTGCGGCAGCGGGCATGAAATACATGGTGATGACCACCCGGCACCACGAGGGTTTCTCCCTGTGGGACTCCAAGGCGAACCCCTATAACTCAGTGAACCACGGTCCCCACCGCGACATCGTGCGCGAGTTTGTCGATGCCTGTCGGGAATTCGGCCTGGGCATCGGGTTCTACTCATCGCTGATGGACTGGCATCACCCGGATGGTTGGACCTGTGCCTTCGACACCGAAGCGCGACGTCGTTTCACGGCTTACATCGAGGCCCTGAACACTGAGCTGCTGACGCAATACGGCAAAATCGATGTGCTGTGGTACGACGTCTCGGCGCCCATGGAGAGCTGGGAAGGCTGGGATTCGCTTGAACGGAATCAGCGGCTGCGCGCGTTGCAGCCCCACCTCATTATCAATGACCGCAGTCGCCTGGCCGAGGATTTCGGCACGCCCGAAGGGCACGTTACGGCTTCGGACCGCGACTGGGAAGCCTGCATGACCTTCAACGACATCTCGTGGGGTTATGTCGATGAAGACCAGGCCAGACCCTATGTGTACACGGCGCCGCGCATCCTCAAGATGCTCAATACCTGTGCCTCGGGCGGCGGCAATCTGCTGCTCAATATCGGCCCCAAGCCCGATGGCTCGGTGCCGGCCGACGCGATCGAGCCGTTGACCCAGGTCGGTGCCTGGCTGCGGGAGAATGGTCAGGCGGTGTACGGTCGGCGGCCGCGTTGCCCCATCGGCGGCAACGGTGTCTGCGGCACCTCGCTGTCGCCGGACGGGCGGCATGTGTACCTGTGGAACTGGATCTGGCCCACCGGCGGCCAGATGGGCCTGGGTGGGTACCGCACGGCGCCGCGGTCCGTATCCCTGCTCAAGGACGGCACTCCGCTGGCGTTCGAGCATCGTGGGCAGCGGCTGCTGTTGACTGACCTGCCGCGGCAACGGCCGGACACGACCACGGGCGTCACCGTCATCGACCTGGAGTTCGACGGAGCTATTGAGCAGAAGATGTTCAGTTACTACCCGCAGTTGTCAGGCGGCACTGACTACTCGCCGGAGGGCAAGGTCTGAGCGGCCCGGCGAGTGTCGCCGGCAAGCTCCGGCGGTGATCTGCGGCCGGGCTGCCGCCGGGGGGCCGGCCGGGAGGCGATCCGTGCGCTCTGCGCGTCGCGCGGCGATCAACTTGGGCGATAGAGGGCTCTTCGCCGGATGCGCGGTGGTGTGTGTGAACCGCACAGCCTGAGGGGTCGCCCGGCCCCGCCCGTCAGGCACATGGAAAGAACAGCAGCGGCCCGGGCCCGGCGGCGGCCCGGGCCTTGCCGCGCCAACCCAGGCTCTGGAGGTGCGCCATGGCCAACGTATACGAGCGAGTGCCAACGGGGCAGCACCGCGTCGGGGCAAGCCGTCGGTGGCAGGCCGGCGGTTGGGTGGTCCTGGCCGCTCTGACGCTGACCACCGGGGCTGTCGCCGCGGACCGACAACAGGCCCCTGTACCGGCTCCGGCCGGTTGGCGCCAGCTGCGCGGCGATCCGCAGATGAGCGGCCGTGCCACCGGGACCGGCCTGTTGACGGCGACGCCGCCCCTGGCTTGGCGTTACGACATTGCGGCCTGGGAGGGATACCTGTCGGTCGTGCCCGAAGCCGCCGAGCAGGCGGTTGAGTTGCCTTTCGGCACCGCCGTGGAGCCGGAGTACATGGCGGCGAATCAGGCCGCCTGGGGCCTGGGCCCGCAGGCGTTCGACCTGGGTGGCGGCAACCGGGTGAGCATGGCGGTGGACTACCGCTTCAAGGTGGCCAAGATCCTCGCTGACGTGCCCGGGCTACAGCGCTTTGAAATGGACGACTCGTTCGCGGACGCGGGCGCGGCCCCCAAGCGCGGTCGTCTGCTGGCCTACGACACCGGGGCCCCGCGCGTGGTCTGGGAAACCGAGAGTTTCACCGACGTCTGGGCGCCCAATGTCATCGTCGTTGACGCCGATGCCGACGGTCAACTCGATGTGGCCGTGGCGACGCACTACCGCATCCTCGTTTTCGACGGCGCTACCGGCGCCACCAAGATGCAGTTGCGATACCATGACTACCGCAATTACGGGTGGTTCGGTGCCGCCAACATCGACGCGGATCCGTTCCCTGAGTTCTGCGTCGTGGCTGACTTCAGCATGCATGCGGAAGTCATCGACAACGACGGCCAGCGTCTGTCGCTGCGCTGGCTGCGCCGCATCCAGACCGACCCCTCCCAATCTACCAAGGTCGTCCGACCACGGCCCACGGTCTTGACCGACCTGGATGGCGACGGGGCCGTGGAGGTCGTCTTCAGCCTCTACAACGACAGTGGCGATGCCCAGTGGCACCTCCTGATCCTGGACGCGCTTTCCGGGACTGTGCGCTTCGATTTCCCCCAGTGTTACCTGCATGGCTCGGGCGATCTGGACGGTGACGGGCGGCCCGAGTTGCTGGTTGGCCGCACCCGCGGCGAACCGCTGCCGCGCTACGCCCCGCTGGCCGTATGGACCTTTGCCGGCAAAGGCCAGGATCCGGTCGAGCGCTGGACCTGCCCCCTGGGGCACTTCTGCGACCGTCCGCTGGACCAGCTTCCCCTCGAGGTCGCCAGCGGCGCGGCGGACGGCCTGCGCACCGCCGTTCTGGGGGACGTGGACGGCGACGGTCGAATGGATCTCTTCGTTTCCGAACCGGCACCCGACGGGGCCGGGGAGGTGCTCAAGGCGTGCTCGCTGGCGGCCGACGAGGCGGGTCGGACGCAGTGGCGCCTGATCGCGCCGCCGGGCATGGCGCTGCAGGCCGTGGCCGTGGCCGACGTGGGAGGCCAGCGCCGGGCCCTGGTGCAATTCAAGGGGCGGAGCGCCGCGGGGCAATCCCTTTCGCTGGCGGGCAGTCGCGGTGTGCTGCACCAGTGGGGCCGGCAGTCGTACACACCCGCCGGCACGCCGGTCGTGGCCGATCTGGAGGGTGACGGGACCGTGGAAGTCGTGGTGCAGGCGGGGACCGAAGAGATACTCTGCCTTGAGGCACTCGCGGGGGGGACGGGTGCGCCGCGACCCCGCTGGCAGGTGCCCGGATATGGCCAGACCAACAACGCGCCCTATCACTGGGGCGTGGTCGCCGCCGACGTCGATGGTGACCACGAGTTGGAGGTACTGGCCGCCCGCGAGGCGGCCAGCGGCAGCGCCAGTCTGACCGCCGTGGCCGCCGATGGCCGCCTCCGATGGCAGACCGAGTTCCCCGGCTTCGACGGCAGCATGCCGGTCTGGAACTTCAGCGGCCTCTCGTACTGGAACGTGGGCCACTACACGGCTCCTGACCGGCTCGGCGTTTTCGCCTCGCTGCGCCGGGGCAAGATCGGCAGCGAGGTGGGGTACATGCTGGAGGGCAGCACCGGGCAGATACGCTGGGAGTCGCGGGGGTACTCACTGCCGGCGGACGGCAGCGGCCGCAGCCTGGGCGGCCATCCCAGTGCCAGCGGCGATCTGGATGGCGACGGGTTGGACGAGATCGTCGTCATGTGGCCTGACCGGCTGCACGTGGTCGACGGCGCCAGCGGCGCGCCACAGGTCGTGCGGCAGGCATACTCGTACGCGGCCGGGATCAAACCCATCTTCGCCAGCCAGGGGTTTGTGGGCTACGCCTTTCCCGCCATCGTCGACCTGGTGGGCGACGCGGCGCCCGAGCTTCTGTGGGGCCACTGCGGCTACGTGACCGGCCTGCTTACCGCAGCAGGCGAGTGTATATGGCAGACGCCCTATGCCAACAACACCGAGGTGCAGTCCCTGATGGTGCCGGGCGATGCCGATGGGGACGGCGACCTGGAGCTGGTGGCCTCTCTGCGTACCGGGGTCCACTTGCTTGATCCCGGTGACGGCGCGGTGCTTCAGGCCCTCTCTGAACTCGGCCCGGCCACCACCGACCTGGTCGCCGGCGATGTGGACGGCGATGGCCGCGATGAGTTCCTGTTCGCCCAGTATGCCCGGATCTACTGCCTTGGCCTGGGGAGTGGCGGTTTCCAGGTTGAGTGGTCGCTGGATCTGGGGGGCAGCAGCAGCGACCTGGCCCTTGCCGATGTCAGTGGCGACGGTCGCCTGGACCTGGTCGTCTGCACCGCGGACGGTTACGTGAACGCCTATGTGGGCCGGGCGCCGTCGGGCGGCACACTGGTGGCACCGCAGGGCGATGCCGGTGGCCAGCCACTCAAGCCGACACTGGCCGCGCCCTATCCCAATCCCTTCAACGGCCAGGTCGTCTTTCGCTACCAGGTGAGCCGGCCAGGCCCGGTGCGGCTGGATGTTGTCGACCTGGCGGGCCAGTGCGTGCAGACCCTGGCGGAGGGTTACCACTCCGCCGGGCCCTATCAGGTATGCTGGCACAGTGGCGGCAGTGCCGCGCCGTCGGTCGCCTCCGGAACCTATCTGGTGCGCCTGCGGAGCGCGGCCGGGACCGAGGTGCGCAAGGTGTTGCTGCTCAAGTGAACGTCGCTGGTTGGGTAGTCAGGCTGCTGGCGGCGGCTCGCTGGCCTGGTCAGCGCCGGGGGCAATCCGTACTGCGGTGTTG
>CAITNQ010000268.1 GCA_903893785.1 uncultured Gemmatimonadota bacterium | reverse complement strand
CATGGCGGCCGACTACAGCTTCAGCTTCACCACGGTCGATAGC
Source organism: uncultured Gemmatimonadota bacterium (assembly GCA_903893785.1). Taxonomy (GTDB): domain Bacteria; phylum Latescibacterota; class UBA2968; order UBA8231; family UBA8231; genus CAITNQ01. The sequence goes on along the minus strand of CAITNQ010000268.1, from coordinate 3,021 downwards.
GCGCCGTCAGTCGCCAGCACCTCCCCGGCAAACGGCGCGACCAATGTATCCATGACCGCCAATCTGGTCATTAACTTCAGCGAGGCGGCGAGCGTCGCCGACGGCTGGTTCCAGGTCGCCTGTGCAACCAGCGGCGTACACAACGGGAGCAATACGGCGGTTACGGGCGGGCCAACCAGTTTCACCCTCAACCCGAACACGGATTTCACTCCTGGCGAAAGCTGCACGGCCACGATCTACGCCGCCCAGGTTTCCGACAGCGACACGAACGACCCGCCGGACAATTTGGCCGCTGACCACAGCTTCAGCTTCACCGTCCCGGTCATGGGCGCCGCCCTGCAGGTCTCCGCCGGCGATACCCACACCTGCGCCCTGATGCAAGGCGGCACGGTCAAGTGCTGGGGGTGGAATATCTACGGCCAGTTGGGCGACGGCACGACCACTGACCGCTCGAACCCGGTGGACGTGCTGGTTGCGCCGGGCGGCGCCCCCCTGACCGGCGTCAGCGCCATCGCCGCCGGCGGCTTGCACACCTGCGCCCTGATGCAAGGCGGCACGGTCAAGTGCTGGGGGTACAATTCCTCCGGCCAGTTGGGCAACGGCGCGAGCGGCGCGGGCGTCAAAAGCACCAGCCCGGTGGACGTGAAGCTTGTCGGCGGCGCCACCCTGACCGGCGTTAGCGCCATCGCCGCCGGCTACTATCACACCTGCGCCCGGATGGAAGGCGGCACGGTCAAGTGCTGGGGGTACAATAACAACGGCCAGTTGGGCGACGGCACGACCGTCAACCGAAGCAACCCGGTGGACGTGCTGGTTGCGCCGGGCGGCCTCCCCCTGACCGGGGTCAGCGCCATCTCCGCCGGCGGCTCCCTCACCCAGCACCATACCTGCGCCCTGATGGAAGACAGCACGGTCAAGTGCTGGGGGAAAAATACCTACGGCCAGTTGGGCGACGGCACCACCGTTCAAAAAACCAGCCCGGTGGACGTGCTGCTTGCCGGCTTCCCCCTGGTCGCCGCCAGCGCCGTCGACGCCGGCGGCGAGCACACCTGCGCCTGGATGGACGGCGGGGTCATGTGCTGGGGAAATAATGGTAACGGTCAGGTGGGCGACGGCACCACCGTTCAAAAAACCAGCGCGGTGGACGTGCTGGTTGCGCCGGGCGGCCTCCCCCTGGCCGGCGTTTCCGCCGTCTCCGCCGGCTACACCCACACCTGCGCCCGGATGGCCAATGGCGGGGTCAAGTGCTGGGGACAAAATAGTAACGGCCAGGTGGGCGACGGCACCAATACCCAACGAACCAGCCCGGTGGACGTGAAGGTTAGCAGCGTCGCCCTGACCGGCGTCAGCGCCGTCTCCGCCGGCAGCGCCCACACCTGCGCCTTGACCACGACCGGCGGGGTCAAGTGCTGGGGGGGCAATTTCTCCGGCCAGGTGGGCGACGGCACCACCACCCAAAGAACCAATCCGGTGGATGCCATCGTGCCTGATACCACCGCCCCGGCGCTGACCGCCTTCACCCGGCTTACGCCCGCTTCCAGCCCGACCAACGCCGACACGCTGGTCTTCCGGGCGAGCTTCAGCGAAGCGGTGCAGAACGTGGGCACGGCCGACTTCGCCGTGAACGGCAGCACCACTGCGACCGTGACCGGCGTCAGCGCCGTGGATGCAGCGACCTACAACGTCACCGTCTCCGGCGGCAACCTGGCCTCCTTCAACGGCGTGGTCGGGCTGAACCTGGCCGGCGCTCAGGACATCCGCGACCTGGCCGGCAACCCCCTGCCGGCCGGCGAACCGGCCACCGACCAGTCCTACACCCTGAACAACACCGCCCCGTCGGTTTCCAGCACGGCACCGGCGGACGGCGACACAGGTGTGGCGACGAACGCCGAAGTCACCATTAACTTCAGCGAGGCGGTGGACGTCAGCGCGGCGTCGTTTACGCTTGAATGCCCGGCCGGCAGCCCGGCAGCCTTCAACCTGAGCGGCAGCGGTACGAGCGTCATCACCCTGACTCCGACCGCCGACCTGCCGGCGGATACCTCCTGCACCGCTACGGTGGTCGCCGCCCAGGTTTCCGACAAAGACTCCGGCTCCCCGCCGAATGTCATGGCGGCCGACGACAGCTTCAGCTTCACGGTTGACGGCGCGCCATCGGTTTCCAGCACCTCCCCGGCGAACAGCGCTGCGGGTGTGGCAACGAATGCCGACCTCACCATCAACTTCAGCGAGGAGGTTGACGTCAGCACGGCGTCGTTCACCGTAAACGGCAGCGCCAGCGGCGCGCATACGGTGGTCGTCAGCGGCAGCGGCACCAGCAGCATCACGCTGAACCCGGCGGTCGATTTCCAGCAGGGCGAAACGGTCACGGTCCAGGTGCTCGCCGCCCAGGTTTCCGACAGCGACGCCGGCGACCCGCCGGACAACATGGCGGCCAACTACGTCTTCAGCTTCACCACCGTCGATCCGGCGCCGTATGTGACCGGCAGCACCCCGGCGGACGGGGCGACCGGCGTGGCCGCGAATACCAACCTGCGGATCGACTTCAGCGAAGCCGTCCAGTATGACATCAGCTATCCGGGGACTGTCTTTGACATCCAGGGCAGCGTCAGCGGCAAACACGGCTATTCTGCGAGCCTCTACACCTATGCAGACATCAACCCCACGGGCGATTTTACGCCCGGTGAGCAGGTTGTCGTGACCGTGATGGCTGGCGGGATCAAGGATAGAGACACCATTGACCCGCTGGACAACCTGGCCGCCAACTACGTGTTCACCTTCACGGTGGACACCCCGCCGGCGGTGCTGAACACCACCCCGGCGGACGGGGCGACGGATGTGGATGTCAGCGGCGACATCACGATCAACTTCAATGAGCCGGTGGACGTCGTGAACGGATCGTTCACGCTGGTTTCGGCCAGCGGCGCGTTCGCCTTCACGCAGAGCGGCAGCGGCACGGACAGCATCACGCTGAACCCGACCGGCAGCCTGGCCTACAGTACAGTCTATACCGTGACGGTG
>CAITNQ010000267.1 GCA_903893785.1 uncultured Gemmatimonadota bacterium | reverse complement strand
GGTGGAGGTGGCATCGTCGGTGGCCCCTTGGCAGTGGACGGTGACGGTGTCCGTGCCAGGCGTGTAGCGACGTTGAGCACAAACTCGCCGTCGTCCAGGTCGGCGGTGAAGGCTACCGAGGCCCCGTTGCGGTAGACCGCTTCGAGCTGCGCCAGGGCGTGGTCGGCGATCTTCCACCGGCCGCCGGTCCCTTCGGTGGCGTCGATCTGGTACGCCGGGAGCGTCAGACCGCTGCCCGCGGTCGAGGTCCAGTCCCCGTACACCAACGGAATGGGCAGCGTCAGCGCTGACGCCTCCGCGTTGGGGTAGCTGTCGGCATCGAACAGCCGGACCGGCAGGTAACGGGCGTCGGCCGCGCGCGCGTCGACCAACCGGATCGTGACCTGGTCGTCGTCGAACGTCGCGTCGGCCGGGAACTTGACGCGGCCGGCCCAGATGAGCTCGTAATCAGCCGGATCGGTATCGTGGCCGACCCACAGGTCAACCTGACGGTTGGCCCACTCGTACTGGTCAAGCAGGTCCTGGACGCGCTCGCCCGTCTGATCTGGTCGGTTGTTGAGGGACACCTGCATCGACGGCAACTCGAGGCGGGGATCCTCCAGGGAACCCGCGGAGCGGCTCAGCGGCGACAGCGCGGCGACCAGACCGGCGACGGTGGTGCCGTCGCTGAGGGCGAAGGCCTCCTGGCCGACATACAGGTCGAGGCCGTCAAGGTGGATGGCCAGGTAGTAGCGGCGGCTGGTGCTGTGAGGGTCGAAGGCCATCAGTAGACCTTCTCCTCGAAAACGAGCGTGGCGATGTCATAGCGGGCGTAGGTCTCCCAAGACGCCTCCAGGTCGGTGACCATGTAGCCGTAGAGGCTCATGCGCGTGGCTGCGGTTACCGGGTCGAGGGCGAGGACCAACGGCCGGCTCTTGCCGACCTTGCGGTAGATGGCGTCCCACTTGGCCATCTCGGCGGTGCCGCGCCAGGGGAACGAAGCGCGCACCTGGCGGTAGGCCGGCTGGTTGGTGGTGGGGATGTTGCCAATGGTGCCCGGTTTGTGCTCGACAGCACTCGGGTCAGCCCAGGTGATGCGGGCCTGTCGGGCGAAGTTGCGCGTGAACTCGTAGTACTGACCTGCAATGATCCGTCCCAGGCTCAGGTGGTCGGCGGGGTTGGCCGGGTCGGCCCAGGTGATGCGCCAGTAGCGGTACGTTTGGTCGAGGAACAGGACCAGATGCCGGTAAGGCACGCCGTCGGCGTCGACGGCGATCGACAGCTGCTGGTAGTAAGCCGGGGTGACCCAGTGGTCGGAGCTGTTGGCCTCGAGGAACAGCGTGGCCTGCGAGGTCCAGTTGCCGCCGGCCAGGCAGACGCAGGTGAGGCGCGTCGCCGTGCCGAGGTTCAGGCGGACCCATTCCGCCGTCTTGCCACTGGGGGACCACGCCTTGCCAAGGGGATCGAGCAGCAGGTTGGTCACCGGCGCCGACGACAGGGCGGACGATGCGGCGATGCCGCTGCTGCGGGCCGCGTCCCAGGTGTCGTAGTTGTAGAGGATGCGAGCGTTGGCCATCGGATGGGCCTCAGGTCCGGTTCCGGGTCATGCGCGGATGATTCCCTTCTCGAGGATGACCCCGCGGCCACGACGCGACTGCTCGAGTAGGATGTCGTTGATGACCGGCATCATGTCCTGGCGGATGTAGCGCTCCATGGACTGGACGTTGGGGGTCTGGATGGTCTGGTGGAAGACGAAGGTGACACCGCCACCGGCGGACACACCGCCCCCGGTCTGGTTGGCGCGCAGCCGCTGCGGCACGATGTAGACGTCCTCGGGCCCGGCCTCCCCGGCGAGGAACGTCGTTGGCCTGTTCACCGTGCCGGCGAAGCCGCGGGCGGCGACCACATCGATGCCATATTGCTGCTGCAGGAAGTAGGCGCCGGACGGAGGGTCCTGGCCGGCGGCGTAGGCTTCCCAGTAGGCCGCCGGGGTACCGGTGGTGCGGGGCACGCCACGGGCATTGAGTTCGGCCAGGACGTTGGCGATGTCAGTGCCGATCGTGCGCAGGCCGCTCTTGCTTACCCGCTTGGCCTCCAGCTGCGCCTGCAGGGCGTCGGCCGAGTCTTTGACCCGTCGGGCGATGCGGGGGTCTGCGATCTGGATGTGGAGCCCTCCCACGGGCGGCTGATCGGCGCGGATACCGTTGGCGTAGCGGATGCCGTCAGGGCCTACACCGGTGAAGGGCTGGTTGTGCTCATAGTAGATGCCATCGCGGACGCCGGTGAAGTCATTGGGCGCTGGTGCCCCGCGCCAGCGGATGGAATCGAAGTTGATGTTGAGCCCGGAATTGCGGACGGCGCGCGCGTAGTGATCGGTGGTGAAGCCCTCGCGCACGACGACGTCCTGGCCGCCGGCGGCGACGATGTCCATCAGCAGCCTGGCATCGTTGCGGTCCAGACCCATCGAGGTGCGCATCTGGGTCATGAAGAAGTCTTGGACCGCGCCGGTGTTCAGGCTGGCACGCGTCTCGTCGGTCATGGCGAGTTGGCCGAAACGCCCCCCGGTGAGGATGCCGGTGCGGTTCAGGTACCCACTCACGCCGCCGAAGGCCGACACGTCGGTCATGGT
>CAITNQ010000266.1 GCA_903893785.1 uncultured Gemmatimonadota bacterium | reverse complement strand
TCGCTGCGGCTGTCGTCCCTGGCTGCCGTGGCGGCGGCCGCGGGCCTGCTGGTCGTGGCCCCCCTAGGTGCCCAACAGTCGCTCGACGATCTGGTTAACGAGAGCCTCCAGCAGGAGGCTGAACTCGATCAGCAGCAGCAGCTTCCTGAGGGCGCCGTGCCGGAGGAGGAGCCCATTGTGGGCCGTGTCCGGCTACCCGAGGGGCAGGACGTAGAGAAGCTGCGTCTGGCGCAGGACCGGCGGGTCGATGCCGACACGTACCTGGTGGGGCCCGGTGACGTGCTCCAGGTCTACGTGTGGGGCGAATTCGACAAAGCCTACATGCTGCAGGTCGACCCTGAGGGCAAGGTGATCATCCCCACGGTCGGCGTGTACTACCTGGCCGACCAGACCCTTACCCGCTGCAAGAAGATCCTCGAGGACGCCGCACGCGGTAAGTACCCGGGCGTGCCCATCACCACCAGCCTGGTGAGCATGCGGCTCTACACCGTGTACGTCAGCGGCGGCGTGCTGCGCGAAGGCGCCCAGGTGGTGCAGCCAACCACGCGCGTATCCGACCTGATCGCCCGCGCCGGCGGTTATCTGGACGAGCTGCGCGGCGCCACCTTCGAAGAGGAAGTTGACGGCAAGACCGTCCGCCGCGTGCGACAGATCCAGAACCGCCCGGCCGGTCGCCGTTCCATCGAACTGCGCCATGCCGACGGCACCCAGCAGGTGGTCGACCTCGACATGTTCAACGCCACCGGCCACCTGGAAATGAACCCGTATGTGCGCATGGGCGACGTGGTCTACGTCGGTTTTCGGCAGGCCGAAGCCTATGTGTATGGGGCGGTCAACCAGGAAGGGGTCCAGGAACTGCGCCCGGGCGACACGGTCGGTGATGTGGTCGCTCTGGCCAACGGGTTGCGCTACGAAGTGCCGATCGACCGCGTCGAGGTGTGGCGCTTCCGCGAGGGTACCGAAAACATCGAGGTGATCGTCCTCGGTGACGAAGCCGACCCGGCCAAACCGCTGGACCTTTCCACCGCCATGAAGTTCCCGCTGCAGCACAAAGACACGGTGTATCTGCGGGCCCGCAGCAACTGGCAGCGTTCAGCGCGGGTGGTGATCACCGGCGAAGTCAAGTACCAGGGACGTTACCAGATTTACCCGGGCATCACTCGCCTTCGCGACCTGGTCGAGACCGCCGGTGGCTTCACGCCCAACGCCTCCCTGACCAGTGCCCGCATGGTGCGGGGCAAGCAACGCAAGACCCTAGATCCGGAACTGGATCGGCTGCGCCGACTGCAGGCGGTCACGGGCCTGGCGGACATGAGCCCCGAAGACCGGGCCTACCTCAAGACCAAGGGGCGTCAGGAGCGCGGCCGGGTGGCGGTTGACTTCGAGCGGCTGTTCCTGCGCAACGACGAAACGCAGAACGTCGTGCTGGAAGAAGGCGATGTCGTGGTCGTGCCGCCCATCCGGCGGACCGTCACGATGAGCGGCCAAGTGCGCAAACCCGGCCTGATCGACTTCGAGCCAGACAAGACGGTCGGCTTCTACATGGCGAAGGCGGGCGGTTTCGCGTACAACGCCAACAAGTCGGGGTCGCGGGTGATCCGCGCGCGCACCAACGCACGGGAGCGCCTCGACGGCAACACGATCCTTGAGCCGGGCGACGAGATCTGGGTACCCGAGAAAGAGTACCGCGACTGGTGGGCCTTCACCCAGGGCACCATGCGGACCGTTGCCGAGACGCTTACCCTCATCATCCTGGTGCGTTCGTTCTGACCTGAACGCCGACTCGCTGTGTGCCGGGCAGGCTCCTCTGTCCGTCGTCACGGCGAGCCCGCCGTCCGCCAGTGCCGCAGGGACTGGCCATCGCCGTGCGCCCCGGGCGCACCCAAGGAGTAGGCCCATGGACGGGAGAGATCCCGGCGTCGCGGACCGGCAGGTGAATCTGCTTGACCTGCTGGCCGCGCTGAACGCGGGCAAGCGGTTGATCATTGGCGGTACGCTGCTGATCTGCGTCCTGGCCGGGCTGGTCAGTCTGGCTTTGCCCAACGAGTACCAGGGCACGGTCCAGATGCTGCCACCAAAAGACACCAAGCAGGGATTCGGTTTCGCCGATCTGCTGTCGGCCCTGCCCATTCCCTCGCTGCGCTTGGGCGAGAAGGGCACGCCGGCCGACCTTTTCATTGCCACCCTGAAGAGCGTCACCGTGCGTCGCCAGATGGTGGTCGATTACGACCTGCAGAAGGTCTACGGGACCGACACTGCGTACGATGCCCTGGGCGCCCTGAGCGACCGCACTACGGTCGACATGAGCGAAGAGGGCACGATCACCATCGAGGTACTGGATCGCGATCCGCAGCGCGCCGCTGACATCGCCAATCACTATGTCGCGCTGCTCGACAGCACCAACAAGCGACTGGCCCAGACCAGCGCCCAGGAGCGCCTGGCGTTCATCCGTTTCCTGCTCGGCAACGAGAACGCCAAACTCGAAGCCGTCATGGGGCGGCTGCAGGAGTTCCAGTCGGCCCACAACGCCATCTCGATCGAGGATCAGGCCAGGGCGGTCATCGGTGCGGCTGCGTCCATGCAGACGCAGGCCATGGAACTAGAGATTCAGCGCAAAAGCCTGCTGGCTTCGGGCTTGGGGCCGAACCACGCCACGGTGAAGAAACTGGACCAGGAAATCGACCTGCGGCAGCAGGCCCTGGCCTATCTGCGCGACGGGCCGCAGGGCGGCGTCGCCGCACCGGATGTCCTTACGCGTGCCAACCCCTTCCGGCTCAATCTGCAGGAGAACCTGTTCCTGCCGCTCAAGCAGATCCCCCGGGTGGCGCAGGAGTTCGCCACCAAAGAGAAAGACGTGCTGGTGCAGAAGGCCCTGATGCAGCTGCTGCTGCAGCAGGAGGCGGAGGCGCTGATCGAGGCCAACAACACCACGTCTACCGTACAGGTGCTCGACGTGGCCCGCCCGGCAGAGGAGAAAGCCCGACCGCGGCGGCTGCTGATC
>CAITNQ010000265.1 GCA_903893785.1 uncultured Gemmatimonadota bacterium | reverse complement strand
GCTGCTGGCGGCGACCGGCAAGCCTCTGGTAACGGCACGCAGCCGCACCCACTTGGCGGGAGGGAAAGGAGCACGGGGCATGGCGTCACGCGGCGTGAACAAGGTCATCCTCATCGGCAACCTGGGCTCTGACCCGGAGGTCAAATACACTCCTGACGGCACACCGGTGGCCAATTTCACCCTGGCCACCAGCGAGAGTTGGAATAACCGCGAAGGCGCGCGTCAGGAGCGCACCGAGTGGCACCGTATCGTCATGTGGCGTAAGCTGGCGGAGATTGCGGGGAAATACCTGCGCAAAGGCGGAAGGATCTATGTTGAGGGGCGTCTGCAGACGCGCTCCTGGGACGACCAGAGCGGCCAGAAGCGCTACGTGACCGAGATCGTCGCCAACGAAATGCAGATGCTCGATGGACGCGGCGAAGGCGGGCCACCGCCGGCGCCGGGCGGCGGCGGCGACTTTGGCCCGCCGCCACCGGATGTGCAGTCCGGTGGCGGCGGTGGCTCTGACGACGATCTGCCGTTCTGAGCCGCGTGCCGCTCAGCACGGTCCGGGCGCCGGGAACCGCCCGGCGCGGCCGCCGTCTCGGGCCGTCAGACTGACCGCCAACGGCGCGGTTTCCGACTGCCGTGGCCGGCGTCTATTTCCATCTCTGGTTGGCCGTTGAGGCCTGGGGCAGGGGACTGAGCCGCTTGCCGCGGGCCTGCCAGTCAGGGCTTCTTCCCTGCTTCCTTGCCGGCGCCATCGCCCCTGACCTGGGCTTCTTCCCGGGCGGCCCGGTTGATTTCTCAACCTGGGTACACGAGGAGCCGACCGGTGATTTGGTCCGGGCGCTGGCCGCGGAAGCCCGGTCACCGGCTGAGCGTGCGCTCGCGACCGGATGGGGACTCCACGTGGTCACTGACCAGATTGTCCATGGCTGGGTTGACGACCAGGTGGATCGCCTGTTCGCCGGGCCCCAGGCGCCGCCTGACGGTGACCGTGACCTGTGGCACATGCGCCTTGAGTGGGGCATCGACTGCCAGCTGCTGGCCCGCCCCGAGTCACGGCCGCTGTGGTGGCCTCGCCTGGCATTCCCCGCCCGTCCCGACGGCGACCTGATGCTGGCAGCCGCGGGCAGTCGTTACTCAGGTGGCGAGCTGACCGCCGCGACCATGGACAGCGCCGGACGGACGGCGCAGCGCTGGCTGCGTTGGCTACCTTGGCTGCTGTACCACTGCGGCAAAGTGCGCCCCGTCGGGTGGCGCCGCCCCTGTCCATGGGCCGCTTCCCTTGACCGCCTGACCGAGGTCCACCTAGGCGATCGGTGGGCAGGCCGCCCGGGTCGGCGTACGGCTGCGGCGGTGGCGCGGCCATGGGCGCCGGCGCCGTTGACCCAGGCCCTGATCGCCGTTCACGCCGAGCGCTGCCTGGCCGCCTTTGGCGCCCACGCGAGCCATGGTTTTTCCGCCTACTCGGGCGCCGCCGGGGGCGAGGCCGGGCCGGTCGCGGCAACCGCGCCTTGAACGCCTCCGAGGCGATCGCCCTGGTCCGCTTCGCCATCGGCCTGGTGGTCATCGGTGCCGCCTTCTTGGCCGTCCGGCGCTGCCGCGAGCAGGCGGCCGAAGACGGCCTCTGGCGCCGGCTGCTGGAGTCTCGCCTCCACTACAGCCTAGCTGGCGTGGTCGCCGGCATGACGGCGTGGCCCGACTTGCAGCAGGCTTTCGCTGAGAGCGCTGCGGTGGCGCTGGCCTTTTTCGCCGGCTGGTGCGGTTGGGTGGTCGGCATGGGCCTGGACCTGCGGTCGCTCCGGCGGACTGCACCGGCCCTGCTGCTGTTGGAGGCAGTCCAGGTTGCCATGGTCGTCGCGCCGGTGCTGATCGTGACGCCGCTTGTCGGCCGCCTGGTCGGTCCGGGGCACGGGCCGCTGCAGGGCCCCGCCACACTGGTCCTGGCAGGAATCTGTGCGGTTGGCGTACCGCTGCGCCGCCGCGACGAAGGCGGCATGCCCGGCAAGATCGGCCGTTCGGGCTGGGAACCGTCGGTATCGGCCTGGGTGGGCACGCTGTTGATCGGCCTGGGCAGCGCCCGCCTGCAGAGCGTCAACTTCGCGGTGGCGCTGCCCTTCCTTCCCGACAGCCGGTCCCTGCCCGTGGACAGCCTGGCAGCCGCCGGTGTCTGCACGCTCCTGGTGGGGGCGATCACCGGTCTGGTGATTGATCTGGTGACGCGCGGGGCCGAGCCTTCGGCGCTGCTGTTCATTGCCGCCGGCGGCCTGGCGTTCGGGGCCGGGCTGGCCGCGGTCCTCGGACTGGAGCCCCTGTGGGTCGGGTTGGTCGCCGGCGGTTGGGTGATCAACGCCACGCTACTCCGCCGCGAGATCATCGAGGTTGCCGAGGACGTGCACCCGACGATGCGCATCGGCCTGTTCTTTGCGGCCGGGTGGGTCCTGGGCCTGGGGATCGCCGAGCGAGGCGTTGATCCGCTGGTGGCCCTGTGGGTCTTCGCGGTGATCGTCGGTCTGCGGCCGGTGGCCATGGTGGCCGAGATCCGGCTGGTGCAGCGGCTGCTGCACGTCCCGGCGGTGAAGCGGGCCCGGCAGCGTGACTGGTTCGGTCCGGGTCAGGAAGATCTGGCGCTGGTGGCCGCAGTGGGTTTGGGGATATCCTGGGACGACGCTGCGGGCGTGGCCACGGTCCTGGGCGCCTTGGCCGCCGTCTGCGTCCTCAAGCTGTTCCGCGGGCCGGTCGGCCGCCGCCCACAGGCGCGGACTCAAGACGACGGGCCGACCCCCTGAGCAGAGGATCGGCCCGCCATGCCACCTGCCTCGCGCCGCGGCCGCGGCCCCCGGCGGCTACAGGCTGAGGTTGTAGAACGCCTGGCGCTGGGGATAGACGGCCTGTTGGCCCAGTTCCTCTTCGATGCGAAGCAACTGGTTGTACTTGGCGATCCGGTCGGTGCGCGACGCCGAACCCGTCTTGATTTGGCCGGCATTGGTGGCCACCGCAATGTCAGCGATCGTGGCGTCTTCGGTCTCGCCCGAGCGATGCGAGATGACCGCCGTGTAGCCGGCGCGTTTGGCCATCTCTATGGCAGCCAGGGTCTCGGTCAGGGTGCCGATCTGGTTCACCTTGATCAGAATCGAGTTGGCGATGCCCTCCTCGATGCCCCGCTGCAACCGCGTGGTGTTGGTGACGAACAGGTCGTCGCCGACCAACTGCAGGCGGTCGGCCAACTCGCCGGTCAACTGTGTCCACCCGTCCCAGTCGTTCTCGTCCAAACCGTCCTCGATCGAGATGATCGGGTAGCGCTGCGCCAGGTCGGCGTAGAACTGGACCATCTCGGCGGATGTCCGCGTCTGCCCGCCCGACCAGTGGAAGACGTAGTGGCCGTTCTCGTACAGTTCGCTGGACGCCGCGTCCAGGGCCAGGACGATGTCATCGCCCGGGCGGTAACCCGCCTTGTGGATGGCTTCCAGGATCACTTCGAGGGCTTCGTCATTGGAGCCCAGGTCAGGGGCGAACCCACCCTCGTCGCCCACCGCCGTGTTCAAGCCCTTGGCCTTGAGCACGGACTTGAGGCTGTGGAACACCTCCGTGCCCGTGCGCAGCGCCTCGCGAAACGACCCGGCGCCCACCGGCATGATCATGAACTCCTGCAGGTCGACGTTGTTGTCCGAGTGGGCGCCACCGTTGAGGATGTTCATCATCGGGACCGGCAGCGTGCGGGCCGACGGGCCGCCCAGATAGCGGTACAGGGGCAGACCCGTGGCCTCGGCGGCGGCTTTGGCGCAGGCCAGCGACACGCCCAGAATGGCGTTGGCGCCCAGGCGACCCTTGTTGGGAGTGCCATCGAGGTCGATCATCTTCTGGTCGATCAGAACCTGCTCCACGGCGTCGATCCCGAGCAGCACCGGGGCGATCTCCTCGTGGATGTTGGCCACTGCCTGCAGGGTCCCTTTGCCCAGGTAGCGCCGTTTGTCGCCGTCGCGCAGTTCGACCGCCTCGTGCTCGCCCGTGGAAGCGCCGGAGGGCACTGCCGCCCGGCCCTGGGCGCCACAAGCGAGGAGAACGTCCACCTCCACCGTCGGGTTGCCGCGCGAGTCGAGAATCTCGCGACCGGTAATCTTGACTATTTCGCTCATGGAAGACGGACTCGCTTTCGAGAGGTGATATGGAATCTAGCATGCACCTTGTCGAGCAGGGAAACTAGATGCGTCGTCCCCCCCTGTCAAGCAGACCGGACCCGCAGGCACGACCGGTAGGGCGGGTGGCCCGACGGCTTGGTCTGAGTGGTTCCCGATCCCTGTCCTTCCTGCTCGCTCTGGTGCTGGCCGCAGGCCGGGTTGATGGCGACAGCACGCCGAGCGTGCCCCTGGACCACTGGGGCTACGGCTTCGTCGAGCGCGGTGAGGCACTGGGCCTGATCAGGGGCGCCGGAGACGGTATCAAGCCGTTGAGCCGCATGGAATTCGCCGGTCTTCTGCAGCAGCTTCAACAGGCACCCGGCGCAGCCCTTTCGGCCACCGATCGCGAACGTCTCGAGCGCCTGCGGCGGGAGTTCGCCGACGAGTTGGTCGCCCTGGGGGCGGCTCGCCCGGCCACGGCGACGGCGCGGCTGGGTGGCGAGCGCCCGCTGTACGGATATCGGACCGCTGACGGGCAAGTGCTGCTGGACCTGCTGTGGCGGCAACAGACGGACCGCTTCGCGGGTTTGGGCCGGTCCCAAGCCGAAGTCATCTATCGCAACCGGCTTGGCGGCGTGGTGCGGGGTGACGTGCATGGGGTGGGTTACCGACTGGCGTTTGAGCAGACCCGTGAGCAGGGGACCCGGACCTATGTCCACCGCGAGGACGTCTTTGACCCGCGGGTGGAGACGCCGCAACTGAAGGGCGGCATGGCCGATTACCATCGGGGCACCGGTTACGTCGTCTTCGGGCTGCCATTCGCTGACGTGCAGGTGGGCCGCGACGAAGTGGCCTGGGGCCCGGGACCCGCCGACAACCTCGGCCTGAGCCGCAACGCACCGGCGTTGGACATGGTGCGCCTGCGGACGCGGCTGGGAGCCCTCAAACTGGTAAGCCTGCATGCCACCCTCCGGCCGTGCCCGGACCGCAACGACTCGTCCGCCTGTGGCGGTCAGGCATCGCCCGAGACGTACGTGGTCAACCATACCACCCGTTGGCTGGACCGCGAGAAGTACCTGGCAGCCCATCGTCTCGAAGCCGCTGTGCGTCCCTGGTTGGACCTGGGGTTCCAGGAGCAGGTGATCTACGGCGACCGCGGGCCGGAACTGGCCTACCTGAACCCGATCATGTTCTACTGGGCGGCCCAGAGTTACCTGGGTGACAAAGACAACGTGCTCATGGGGGTCGATGCCGACTTCCATCCCGGCCACGGGCTGCGCGCCTGGGCGGCCTACGTCGTCGATGACCTCAAGAAGATGCGGGTGTTCTCTAGCGACTTCACCAACAAGTTCTCGCTGCAGGCCGGTTTCCTGTGGGTGTACCCGTTTGGGTGGCAGGACACCGATATCCGGGCCGAATACGTCAGGATCGAGCCCTGGATCTACACACACCGGTACCCGATCAACACATACGCGCACTTCGGCGCCCCGCTCGGGCACGCCTTGGGACCCAATAGCGACCGTTGGCAGGTGCAGGTCTCGCATCGCCTGACGCCGTCCCTGGCCCTGTTGGTCACCGGCGATCGCACGCGGCACGGTTTCAACGAGTTGCTCCCGGACGGGACCGTACGCAACGTCGGCGGCGACCTGTTCTTGGGCTGGCGTCCGGGCGACCGTCGCGACGGCAAGACGTTCCTGGATGGCATACGGGCCCAGTGGACCCGTTGGCAGCTGAACGGCCAATGGCAGCCACGCACGGGGGTAACGATGACGGCGGGGGTGACCGTGGAGACGGACCGGAATGTGCCGCTACCGCCTGACTGGGACCTGGACGTACCGCTGACGCGCCGCACCGGCTTCGGCGGGGGGCACTCGACCCAGGTGTCGCTGGACCTGCAGTACGGTGTCTTCTGACCGGTGACGTGCCTGGACGCTGTTCTGGCAGCCACCGCGCTGCTCTACATCGGCGCCCTGGTCTGGCTGGTGATCGGCCTGCGGCGTCCGGCGCCACCCGTCAGCGACGAACGGCCGGCGGTAACCGTGCTGGTCGCGGCCCGCAACGAAGAACACCGACTGGAGCCCTGCCTGGCCGCGCTGCAGGGCCAGGACTACGCGGGCCCGTGGGAGGTGATCGTCATCGACGACCGCTCAACCGATGGCACTCCGGCCCTGTTGGCGCGCGCGGCGGCCCATTGGCCGCGCCTGCGCTGGCAGCGCGCCCCGGACCCGCCCGCGTATCGCTGCGCCAAGAAGAGCGCCCTGGCGGCCGGAATCGCTGCGGCCAGCGGCGAACTGCTCCTGTGCACCGACGCCGACTGCCGCCCCCCCGCTGGCTGGATCAGCGCCATGGTAGCTGCGTTTGCTCCTGAGGTGGGGCTGGTTGCCGGCTATTCGTACCCCGAATCGGCCTCGCGCTGGCGCCAGAAGGTCCTGGCCCTGGACAATGTCGCCATCGGCGCCCTGAGCGCCGGGAGCCTGGCGATGGGCCGGCCCCTCGCGTGCACCGGCCGCAACCTGGCGTACCGCCGTCGCGTGTTCGCCGCGGTGGGCGGTTTTGCCTCGGTGGGTCACCTGGTCGGGGGCGACGACGTGTACCTGATGCGGCAGGTCGCCCGCCGCACGGGCTGGCGCCTGGTGTTCCAACGTGATCCGCGCGCCGCCGTGCCGTGCGCGGCGCCGCCGACGGCCTGGGCTGCCATCGCGCAACAGAAGATCCGCCACGCGGCCAAAGCGGGTAACTACGGCGGCTGGGCCACCGCGTTGGGCGCTGGTGTTTACCTTTTCCACCTGCTGCTGGCGGTTCAGCTGGCGCGCGCGGCTGCTGGCGCGGTCGCCTGGACGCCAGTGGCGGCGGTCTGGGCAACACGGTGGGTAGTCGATCTGGCGCTGGTCAGCCGCGCGGCGCTGCCGGCTGAGCGATCACTGCTGGTGGCCTTGCCCTTGCTGGAGGTGTGGTATATTCCCTACGTCCTAGTGGGAGCGGCCCTCGGCAAACTGGGCTGGTTCCGCTGGCGTTAGCGCCCTCAGGACCCCCGCGTTTGGCCAGCGCGCAACGCCTTACGGTCGACGGACGGCCGCTGCCGGCCGGCGCCCCGGCCACGACGGGCGCCGCCGACCCCGCCCCCCGACTCGGAGACCGTCGATGGCGTTCCTGGTTCCGGCGCGCCGGCTGCCCGCCTATGTCGCGCGCTACCTGCGGCTGTTCACCTGGCGCCGCGCCGCCAACCTCCTCCTGGTGGCAAGCTCGCTCGGCCTGTCCCGACTGTGCCGCCGCCCGATCGTCTGGGGCCGCCCGTTGATGCTCATGGTTGAACCCACCAATCTGTGTAACCTCAAATGCCCGCTGTGCCCCTCCGGGAACGGCCAGCTGCAGCGACCGCGGGGCCAGATGGCACTGGAGGACTTCAAGAAACTGGTGGATCAAGTGAGCGGCCATGCCTTCATGCTGCTGCTGTGGAACCAAGGCGAGCCTTACATCAACCGCCAATTCGACGAACTGGTGAGCTACGCGCGCAGTCGACGCATGTTCACCTGCACGAGCACCAACGGTCACTTCATCCGAACACCAGCACGCGCCCGCGCCGTCGTTGACTCGGGCCTGGACGAACTGGTGTTCTCGGTCGATGGCGTGGACCAGGCGACGTACGCCAAATACCGGGTCAATGGCCGCCTGGATCGCGTCCTGGAGGCCATCAGGTTGGTCCTGCAGGCACGCCGCGAAGCGCGGCAGTCTACCCCGCGCGTAAGCCTGCAGTACATTGTGATGCGGCACAACGAGACCGACCTTGCAGCGGTCGAGGAGTTGGCCCGGAACCTGGGCGTCGACCGACTGCTGATCAAGACCGCCCAGGTCTACACCGACGAAGAAGCCCGAACCTTCCTGCCGGCTGAGGCCGGGTTGAGCCGCTACGAACGTGATCGTGACGGGGGGCTACAGGTCGTCGGCCAACCGGCCAGAGGCTGCAAGGTCCTCTGGTACTCGTCCATGGTCAATTGGGACGGCACCGTCACCCCCTGTTGTTTCGACAAGGACGCTGACTTCGCCATGGGCAATGCCTGTGGTTCCGGTTCATTCGGCCGGATCTGGGTCAGTCGCAGCTACCGGCGTTTTCGGGCCGCGGTGCTGCGCGATCGCCGCGCGGTGTCCATGTGCACCAACTGCTCCGAAGGCTACCGGGGGATGTTCTCGGTGGTCAAGGAGTTGGTAGACTGAGCCCCAGCCAACCCCACGGGGAGCCCAGATGACCCCTGCCGCGCCGCTCCTCGCCTATGGACTGGATGCCGTCGCGCTGCTGTCTGCCGTTGGCTACAGCGCCGGCATTGCCTGGCTGACGCGCGGCATCCGGCCGCAGCCCACCGCCGGGGAGGAGACGCCGCGGGTGTCGGTGGTGGTGGCAGCGCGGGATGAGGAGGCGCACATCGGCGCCGCACTCGCCCGCCTGCGCACCCAGGACTACCCGGCCGAGCGGTTGGAAATCATCGTCGTCGACGATGGCTCCCTGGACCAGACCGCCAACGTGGTCAGCGCCGCTTGCCACGAGGACCCCCGTGTCCTGCTGCTGAGCACCGAGGCCGAGTTGGGGCGATCGGGCGCCAAAAAGGCAGCGCTCACCCTTGGCGTGGGCCGCGCCAACGGCGAGATCATCCTGACTACCGACGCCGATTGCCTGGTGCCGCCCGGTTGGGTCAGCGCCATGGTGGCGGCTTTCGCGCCAGGGGTCGGCCTAGTCTGCGGGTTCTCCCAGGTGGGCCATCCCGGCGGCGCCAGTTCCTTCCGCCAGCGCTACGAGTCGCTCGATTTCCTGGGGCTGATGGGCTGCATGCTGGGCAGCGTCGACCACGGACGCCCCATGGGCGCCTCAGGGCAAAGCCTGGGGTACCGGCGGGACGTGTTCCTGGAAGTCGGGGGGTACGAAAGGGTGCGCGACCGGGCCTCGGGCGACGACGTCCTCCTGGTCCAGCTGGTGCGCCGCCACACCGCCTGGCACATCGCCTTCGTCACCGCACCGGAGGCGCATGTGATCCACCCTTGGGCCAACTCCTGGCGGGCGTTGCTGCGGCAACGTACCCGGTGGGCGTCCAACGCTCCGGCCCAGTGGCGCCTGGACCGGCGTTTCTTCGGCCTGATGGTCGCCGCCTATGCGGTCAATCTGGCTCTGGTTCTGGGGCCCCTAACGGTGGCCCTCGGGGCGATCGATCTCGGCTTTCTGGCCGCCGCCGGGGCCGCCAAGACCGTCGCCGAGTGGCGCCTGCTGCGACGCGCCGCGACGGTGTTCGGCCGCCGCGACCTGCTGGCCGGTTTCCCCGCCTGGGCGCTGGTACAGCCCTTCCACGTTGTCGTCGTCGGTCTGCTGGGCTGCCTGGGCGTGTTTACCTGGAAGGGCCGCCGCCACCGCTGGGGGCGCCAGCGCTAGGTACGGCCGGCGGGCTCAGACTTTGAACAGGAAATGGAGTATGTCGCCGTCGGCGACCTCGTAGTCGCGCCCTTTCTGCTGCAGGCGCCCGGCCTCGCGCACCCGGTTCTCACTGCCGAGCTGGTCCAGATCGTCGAAACGCGTTACCTCGACGCGGATGAAGCCCCGCTCGATATCCGAGTGAATGGCGCGTCCCGCCTGCGGGGCCAACGAGCCGCGACGGATGGTCCAGGCCCGAACCTCGTCTTCGCCGACGGTGAAGAATGAGATCAAGCCCAGGGTCTGCTGGGCCAGTTGCGTCAGCCGTTCCAGGGCCGACTCGGCGATGCCCAGGTCGGCCAGGAAGGCCTCGCGATCACCCGGCTGCAGGTGGTTCAGCTCCTCCTCAATCCGCGCCGAAACCAGCGCCCAAGCCCCGGCTGCCGCGCCGCATTCGGTGGCCAGGCGAGGGAGCAACGGGCCGCCGCCAACTTCGGTCTCGTCGACGTTGAGCACCTGCAGCAGGGCTTTACGGGTAAGCAGCGGGTACCCCGACACCAGCCGCGTCTCGTCCGCATCCAGCGCCAGGGTACGCAGGGGTTCGCCGCTGTCCAGGTGGGCCCGCATTCGCTCCATCAGCCCGGTCTCGGCCACCGCGCGGTCGTCGCGCTTGCCGCGCTGCTCCTTGGCCAATCGCTCCTGGCGGCGATCGACGAACAGCAGGTCGGCCAACAGCAACTCGTCCAGAAACGCCTTGACGTCTCGGGCGGGGTTGACATCGCCCACCACGTGGAACACGGTGTCGTCGGCAAAGCCCCGCACCAGGTGACACACCGCGTCGACATCGGCCAGGGAACGCAGGGCGTCGGCGTTGCGGCTGGCGTCCGGGTGCAGGTCAGGCAGCAGGAGCACCTCCAGCAAAGCCGGGGTCTCCTTGACCGGCCGGAACAGGGACACCAGGCGATCGAAACGGGCGTCGCGCACCCGCGCCTGCCCGGGCACAGCCTCGGCAGCGCTGACGCGCTGTGGGTCCTGCCCGGTGAGCAGACGGAACAGCGTTCGCTTGCCGACTTGAGGGTAACCGACCAAACCCAGCTTCATCCCGTGCATCCTCCGTTAGCATGGTGGCGGCGAGCCCGCAGGACCCGGAAACCGCGTCCGACGGGCGGCGGTTTACAGACCACCCACCGCCCATACATTCACCCATCACGAGGTCACCCACGGCGACCGCGTGTCCCGCTCTCCCCATCCGCCAAAGGAGCCTGGTATGGTGCAGGCAGGCGATCCGGCGCCTCTTTTTGATCTTGAAGACACGACCGGCGGCAAGGTCCGCCTGGCAGACCTGCGCGGCCGCCGGGTCGTGGTGTATTTCTACCCCAAGGACGACACCCCCGGTTGCACGCGCGAAGCCTGTGATTTCCGCGACGCCAGCCGCGACTTCGCTGCCGCCGGGGTCGTGGTGATCGGGATCAGTCCGGACACCACCGCTTCCCATCGCGTCTTCCGCGACAAGCACGGACTCAACTTCCACCTGCTAGCTGACCCGGATCGGCAGGCCATCGAGGCATACGGGGTCTGGCGCGAGAAGACGCTGTACGGAAAGAAGCGCATGGGCGTCGAGCGATCAACGTTCCTCATCGACCAGGCGGGCCAAATCCAGGTCGCCATGCGCGCCGTCAAGGTAGACGACCACGTTGCCGCAGTCCTCAACCTGGCGCGGGGCGGCTGAGCGGATCGCCGTGGGTCAGCGCGGCCAGCAGCAGGCCGTAGCGGATGCCACGCGTCGAAACGATGACCTCGTCCACTCGGAGCCTGTCCATGGCCCGGCACAGGATCAGCGCCCCGGCGGCGATGATATCGGCGCGGTCCGCGGCGACCGGCCTCAGGCTGCGTGCCTGGCCCAGGTCCATGCTGAGCAGGCGGTCGCGCCAGTAGACGGCCCGCGCCACGGTCAGCCGGTACCCGTTGAGTTCGTCGGCGTCAAAGCAGTCAAGGCCGCGATCGAGCGCGCCCAGCGTGGTGACGGTACCGGCCACGCCGACCAACGGGACGGCCGGCGGCAGCGGCGGCAGGGCCGCCAGCAACTCGTCCGCCAGCTGCGTCGCCGCCTGCACCTGCGACGCGGCGGGCGGCAGGGAGGGGAAGCAGCGCTCGGTCAGGCGCACGGCCCCCAGGTTCACTGACAGGCCCGTCTCCACCGGCCCCCCGCGGGGCCCGAACGCCAGTTCCGTGGACCCGCCGCCGATGTCCAGCACTGCATACCGCAAGGGCACGGACAGCCCGAAAGCCGCCCCGGCAAAGGTCAGCCGGGCCTCGTCGGATCCGGTCACTGCCTGCACGGCCAGACCCGTTCGCGCCTGCACGGCTGCCGCGAACTCGGCGGCATTGGCGGCATCGCGCAACGCTGAAGTGCCGTACACACGGACCTGCGTGGCGCCCAGTTCACGGGCGCGGGCGCGGTAGGCAGCCAGCAGGGAACAGACACGGTCGGTGGCTCCCCGGCCGATGCGCCGTTGGGCGTCCACCCCCTGACCCAGCCGGGCGATCCCGTGCACGTCGTCGATGACCTCGACGCTCCCGTCAGCGCGGCGACGACCGACGACCATGAGGATGGTATTGGTGCCCAAGTCGATCACTGCCTGCGGCGCCGTGCTGGGCCCGCCCCCACTCACTTCTCGGCGGCCTTGATCAGCGCGCTGACCTCGGCGGGCGTCTGGCAGGCCAGAATGGCGGCCCGGGCGTGGTCCGGACGAATGAAGCCGGCAATCTGCGACAGGACCGGGATGTAGAGCCGGTAATTCTGCTGCGGCGTCAGCAGCAGGAACACGAAGTGCACCGGTTCGCCCTGGGGCCCCTCGAAGTCGAGGCCGTCAGGGCACACACCCAGGCAGCCGATGATGCCCGGCAGATTGGGAATGGGGGCGTGGGGGATGGCGGTCTGGTGACCCAGGGCCGTCGACAGCTTGCGCTCACGCGCCACCGCCGCCGCCAGCACTGCCTGGCGCTGCGATACCGGGATCTGTCTGGCCTCCACCAACGCCTCGATCAGCTGCTCGATGGCGTTCCACTTGTCGCGCGGTCGCAGATCCAGGCGAATGGTGTGCTCCCAGAAGACCCGGCTCAGGGGCAGCCTCTCGGTAGCGTTGGCAGAGCGCACCATGAGCACCGAGCAGGCAACCCGACTGGCGATCTCGTCCGGGATCGAGCCGGCGAGATGGCCGTCCTGACGCCAGTCATTGGCCGCACCCATGATCACCAGGTCGCGATCACGAGCCCGATCCACGATGGCCTCGACCACCTCGACGGCGGGCAACACGGCAACGTCGGCCTCGATGCGCAGCAACTGCAGCTGCGTCCTGGTGTCTTCCTCAACCTGGGCACAGTGACGCTCCAGGCGAGGGTCACCGGGCTGGCAACGCGGATCCCGAGCGACCCGCAGGACCTCCACTGACGAGCCCCACGTGGTGGCCAGTTCGTGGGCTATCTGGAGGCTCATGACCGAGTGGCAACCGCCGGCCGTCGGAACCAGGATACGGCGAGCCGGCAGCTGGCCCCGGTCTTTGAAGATCACCGTGTCGACGGCTTGCGACTTGGCCAACGCCCGCGCCGGCGCCGCGAGGATGGCGTCGCGGCGCACATCAGCCCGCCACCCCAGACACATCAGGTTGGCGTCGCCGGCCGCGAGGGCTGCCTCGACCACCACCGGCATGTCCGCGCCAGCCTGGTACGACACCTCGGCCGTCACGCCCGCGGCGGCGGCCTGGCGCACGGCCAGGTCCAGGGCGGTCACCGCCCCGGCGTCGGGGTCGCTACCCGGCGGGTGGATGTGCACGTAGCGGACCACGCTGCCCGGTCGGCGGGCCAGCGTCGTCGCCAACTGGATGAGCCCCCCCTCGGTGTCCGGGTCGTCGATCGGCGTCAGGATGCGCAACTGGGTACCGGGCATAGGATAAACGGGCCTCCGCGAGGGCCAGCCGGGCCGCCCTTGACCGCGGTACGCGGCGAAGTGGGCAGGGGCCCGGGGCAACCAATCCCAAAATGTACGAAGGCGGCCCGTCGCCGACCAACTGGGTTTGACTCAGATCGTGGCGTCGCGGGTCTGGCCGCCGGCCAGGTCCAGACCGCGCAGGTCAGCGATCCGTCCGGCGCGTTCAGCCTCGTACAGGCGCCAGATGACGCGCAGGCCCTGCAGGCTGTCCCAGCCGTCCGTCAGGGGACGGCCGCCGGTATCGATGCAGTCAAGGAAGTGCCGCATCTCGTTCTCGGTGTGCTTGCCGGACTCGGCCTCCATCAGTATCTGCCCGCCGTCCGGAGCCAGGCGCAGGCTCTCGCCGGCCTTCTCCTGCGTGCGGCCCGAGTGGAGTAGCAGGCGTCCCCCCGAGATGTCGGCTTCGAGCATGCCATCCGTGCAGTGGGCATGGAACGAATACTTAAGCCGCGTCCCGCGGGCGCCCCAGGTCCCGAAGTGGTACCCCAGGCGGCCGTCCTCGAAGGCCACTGTGACATTGCTGGTGCCCTCGCGCTCCATCCAGGGGGTGCCCAGGTTGGTGCCGAAGTGGGTCCCTTGCAGGGGTCGACCGAGGAACCACAACAGCAGATCGATGTAGTGGCATCCGTGGCTGAAAAGTTGCCCGCCGCCCAGGGTGGCAGCGCTGGAGGCCCAGTGATCAGCCGGGTACTGCGTCAGCTGCTCGGTCCAGATCGACAACTGGAACACGTCGCCGTGGGTGCGTGCCTCGAGGAGCTCCCTGAGCCGGACCACCAGGGGATGGTAGCGCATGCAGTACGCGACCATCAATACCGTGCCGGCACGCTGCTGCGCCGCGATCAGATCGAGGCACTCGGCTTCGGTGTTGGCCATCGGTTTCTCCAGCAGCACATGCTTGCCGGCGTCCAGGAAGAACCGCGTGGCTGCATGGTGCAGATGGTGGGGCAGCGCCACCAGCACCGCGTCCACCTCACCAACCACCTGCTGGTAGTCGGTCGCCGCGCGGGCCCCGGGGAACAGCGCGGCCACGGCCGCAGCCCGTTCGGCAACCACATCGACGGCGGCGGTCAGCTGCAGGCGCTCGCCCAGGTGGCCGAAGCGCCGTTGGTGGGCACCCGCCATGCCGCCGCACCCGATCAGACCCAATCGCACCTTGGACACGGTATTCCTCCTTGCTCGGGGAGATGGCCAAAATAGGCCGTGGCCGAAACGCCATCAACCGCGGCCCGCAGCGGCCCCGGGCCGCCCGTTGGGCCGCCCGCGACGACGATGGTTAGCGCCGACGGGTGGTGGCAGCGACAGCCGCCGGCCCGGCTGTCCGGTTGACAGCCCCGAGCGTGTGCCGCCTATTACCCACACCTGCGTCGCGGCGCCCCGGTCGGGCCGTCGCGGGACCGGGATACTGTGAGGAGGTAGCGCCATGGGTGGCGTCTTCGGCGTGGTTTCGCACCAGGACTGCGTGCTCGATCTGTTCTATGGGACCGACTACCACTCGCACCTGGGCACCCGCCGCGGGGGCCTGGCGGTCTGGGGAGCCAACGGCTTCACGCGCTTCATCCACAACATCGAGAACGCGCAGTTCCGCTCCAAGTTCGAGTCCGACATCCTGCACATGTCGGGCAGCATGGGCATCGGCACCATCAGTGACACCGAGGCCCAGCCGCTGCTGATCGGCTCGCATCTGGGTGACTACGCTATCGTCATGGTCGGGCGGATCAACAATGTGGACGAGTTGGTGCGCGCTGCCTTCGCCCACCGGACGACGCATTTCCTCGAAATGGACGGTGGCCGCATCAACGCCACCGAGCTGGTCGCCACGTTGATCAGTCAGGAAGCCACGTTCGAGCAGGGCATCCGTCGCGCCCAGGAGGCCATCGATGGGTCCTGTTCGCTATTGCTGCTGACCGCCGACGGCGTGTACGCCGCCCGCGACCTGTATGGCCGTACCCCACTGGTGGTGGGCGAGCGTGACGGCGCCTGGTGCGTCACCGTGGAGACGTGTGCCTTCCCGAACCTGGGTTACCGCCTCTGCCACGAATTGGGCCCCGGCGAGGTGGTCAAACTGACGCACGAGGGGTTGGAGACCCGTCTGGCGCCCACCAAGGTGATGCAGATCTGCGCCTTCATGTGGGTCTACTACGGTTTCCCGGCGTCCAGTTACGAGGGCGTCAACGTGGAAGCCATGCGCAACCGCAGCGGAGCGGCGTTGGCCCGGCGGGATCAAGTGGAAGTCGACCTGGTCGCCGGGGTTCCTGATTCGGGCGTGGCGCACGCCATCGGCTACGCCAACCAGGCCGGGGTGCCCTACTGCCGGCCGTTCGTCAAATACACGCCCACCTGGCCGCGCTCGTTCATGCCTCAGGACCAGGCCGTGCGCGATCTGGTGGCGCGCATGAAGCTGATCCCCATCCGCGAGCTCATTCAGGGCAAACGCCTCCTGTTCTGTGAGGACTCCATCGTACGCGGCACGCAGCTGCGCGAGACCATCCAGCGCATCCACGACTACGGCGCCCGCGAGGTCCACATGCGGCCCGCCTGCCCACCCCTGATTCACGGGTGCCGGTTCCTGAACTTCTCGCGGTCACGCTCTGACCTGGACCTGGCCGCGCGGCGGGCCATCCGCGAGTTGGAGGGCGATGGCGACGTGACCCCGGTGCTGGGGGAATACGCGCGCGCAGGTAGCCCCCGCCACAGCGCCATGGTCGAGCGCATCCGCCGCCGCCTCAACCTGACGACGCTGCAGTACCAGACCCTGGGCGATCTGCTCGGGGCCATCGGTCTGCCGAAGGAGCAGGTGTGCACCTTCTGCTGGGATGGCGCCGATCGCCCGGGTCTGCAGACCTCGATCCAGTTCGAGTCACCTACTGAGGCCCCGGCGGCGCGGCAGGCGTCCTCATGACCGCCGGCGGCCATCGGTCCCCGACGGGATCCATCTGAGTGGACTCAACCGCGATCGCCTTGGCCAACGCCATCGTCGGGTTCTCGGCGGCGATGTCGGCGCTGACCGGTTTCGGCTACGCGTTGGTGGCAGCGCCGTTTCTGGTCCTCGTGTTCCCGCCCCACGAGGTGGTGCCGGTGGTCATGGTGAGTTGGATACCCCTGGCCGCGCTGCTGCTGGGTGAAGCCCGCGGCGCCATGAACCTCCGCCGCATCGGCGGTTGGCTGACCGGGGCTGTGGTGGGCATTCCCGTGGGGGTCTACGGGTTGGCGCACATCGCCGAAGGCCCGATGCGGGTGGTCATCGGCGGGATCACGGTCGCTGCGGCGCTGGCGATGTGGGTGCACCCCGCCCGCCCCTGGCGCCACGAAGCCGCAGCGGCGCCAATCGCCGGCCTGCTGAGCGGGCTGTTGGGCGGCGCCAGCGGCATGTCCGGGCCGCCTGTGGTCCTGTTCGCCCTTAACCAGGGCTGGCCCCCCGCCGAGACGCGCGCCAACCTCATCGGCTACTTCGTCGCCAAACACGCCATCGCCCTGGTGTCGCTGGCCCTGTTCGGGGTCCTGGACCGCCGCGCCATCGAACTCAGCCTGTGGGCCATGCCGGGACTGGGCGTCGGCGCTGCCGTCGGCCTTTACTTGAAAAGCCGCGTGCCGCCACAGCGTTTCCGCCAGGTAGCGTTGGTTCTGGTTCTAGTCGGGGGCGGGCTCGCCATCGCGCGCCACTAAGCCCTGAGCCAGTCGGTCTCCGGGTTCCGTGACCGGCCGGCCGTTGCCGGCTCGGCGGCCGGGTCGTACCATGTGCGTAGGCTTCAGGATGGCGCCCCGCCGGCGCCATGTCCCTCACCCATCCTCCGCGCGGGAGTCCCCCATGCTGAAGTTCGGTCGCACCCAGACGGCTTTCTACGATGCCTTCGAGCGGGCCACGGCCCTTATCGTGCAGTCGGCCGAGCTGCTGGTGCAGTACCTCGACAACCCGCCGGCCCACGGCCAGCACGTCGACGAAATCCGCCGGCTGGAACACGAGGTGGACGGCATTGTGCACGACACCATGGCTCGCCTGCACCAGTCGTTCTTGACCCCGCTGGATCGCGGCGACATCCGCCGCCTGGTCAACAGCCTGGACAGCGTGCTCGACAGCATCAACGCGGCCGTCGGCCGCATCCGGCTGTACGAATTGGCCACCATTCTGCCCGAAGCCCGGCCCATGGCCGCGGCCACGGTGAACGCCGCCAAGGGAGTCCAGGCGGCCGTGGCCGAACTGCGCCATCTGCGACAGCGCGACGTAGTCATGCAGCACTGCATTCACATCAACCAGTGCGAGGACGAAGGGGACGCCGCCTACCGTAAAGCCCTGGTGGCGCTGTTCGCCTCCGGCCTGGATCCGTTGGTGGTCATGAAATGGAAAGAGGTGCTGGAGTACATAGAAGACGCTACCGACCGCTGCGAGGCCGTCGCGGACATTGTCGAAGGCATTGTGATGGAAAACGCCTGATGGCCGCGGTGCCGCCGGCGCGAGGCGCCCGCGGCCCGGCCCACGCCTTCTCAGGAGCTGACGCATGCGGCTACGTCCGGACCTGATCGGACCCGCGAGTCCACCGGACCTGGAGGTGGCGCAGCTGACCACAGCCAGCGAGGTACCCTCTTCCCACGTTTACATGGAAGCTCAGGTCTTCACCCCAGACTCGCGCTTCCTGGTGTTGCACCAGTCGGCTCACCCCCATGGCTCGGACCCGCACGACCCGCGCCACGCGTACCTGTTGTGCGACCTGCACGACCACGGCAAACTGTCGCCGCTGACCGCCGGTGCGGGCGCGACGGCGCCGTCCGTCTCGCCCGACGGCAGGTGGATGTACTACTTCCGGGATGCTACCTCGCCCGGCGGAGGCCGGCTGTCGCTGGAGCGGGTCAGCCTCGACGGGGCCACGCGCGACACGGTGATGGTCATCGACGGGCCAATACCAGGCACGCCCTTCTGCCCCAGTCGTCCCTATCCGCTGTCGACTATCTCGGCCGATGGGCAGCGTCTGGCCATCGCGGTTTTCCTCGGCGATGGCCAGACCCCTGACGCGCCGTGGGGCTTGCTCGTCTTCGACCTGCGGCGATTGTCGGTCGCCCTGGTGCTCGCCGGGCAGACGTGGTGTAATCTGCACCCCCAGTACTGTCGCGCCGTGAGCGGCCCAGAGAGCCACGATATCTTGATCCAGGAGAACCACGGCAACCACTGCGACCCGAGCGGCCAATTCGACCGCCTGGTGGGCGGCGCCGGGGCCGACATCCACGTCATCCGCGACGATGGTACTGGCCTGCGCGACCTGCCGTGGGGACGCGACGGCAACGAGCACTGCCAAGGGCACCAGTGCTGGATTGGCCGCTCGGCGCGGGCGCTGACGAGCACGTCGACGCGCCAGCCGCGCAGCGCCCGCCTGATCGCCGGCGACCCCATCAGCCACCAAGGCCATCTGGGCGCCACAGTGAGCGCCGGGCGGCGCGTCGACCTGACCGGCCAGGTGGATGAGCCGGATTTCTACCACTTCGCCACGGATACGTCAGGCCGGCGGCTGATCACCGACTCCGGTCCGGTGGGGCAGGGGGGCGGGCTGTGGCTGGCCCGACTGCCGGCGGGTGCGGATGCCCCGCTCTTCGACCTGACCTACCTGCTGTCACCGCGCTCGTCGTGGGTCAAAGGGGCCCATATCCACCCTTTCCTGTCGCCCGACGGACGCTGCGGCTTCTTCAACTCGGACGAATCGGGTCTGCTGCAGGCGTATCTGGTACGCGGTTGGGAGTGAACCCGTCTGCCGCCAGGCGGTAACAGGCACAGGCAGAGAGGTAGAGAGGCAGACTGACCATGGACAGAGAGGGCCTCCGGGCCGCGGTCGCCGCGGCCATTGACCGGCGGCGCGAACAGATCATTGGCGCGGGCGAAGCCGTCATGGACCAACCCGAGCTGGGCTTCAAAGAGGTGGTCACCGCTCGCCGGGTGGCCGACACGCTGACGGCCCTGGGGCTGCCGTGCGAGGAAGGGCTGGCCATCACCGGCGTCAAGGCCACGTTGGCGGGAACCCGGCCAGGCCCCACGCTGGCGCTGCTCGGGGAACTGGACGCTCTGATTGTGCCCGACCACCCACGTGCTGATCCGGTAACCGGCGCCGCCCACGCCTGCGGTCACAACGCGCAGATCGCGGCCCTGCTCGGCGCCGCCATCGGGCTGGTCGATGCCGGCGCCGCGGCCCATCTGGCCGGCAAGGTGGTCTTCTTCGCCGTGCCGGCCGAGGAGTTCGTTGAGATTGAGTACCGCCTGGGGTTGGTCCGCCAGGGCCGGATCGGCTTTCCGGCCGGCAAACCCGAGTTGGTGCGTCTGGGGCATTTCGACGACGTCGACCTGGCCGTCATGATTCACAGCAGCAGCCCCGAGTGGGGCGACGGCGCCGCCGGGGTGGCCGAGTCGTCCAACGGATTCCTGGCCAAGACCGTACGCTTCGTCGGCCGGGCCGCCCATGCGGGCGGTTCGCCCGAGCGCGGCACCAACGCCCTGCAGGCCGCCACCCTGGCGCTGGGCGCCATCAACGCCCAGCGCGAGACCTTCCGCGACCAGGACTGCGTCCGCGTCCATCCGATCATTACCCGCGGTGGCGATCTGGTCAACATTGTCCCTGCCGATGTACGGCTGGAGACCTATGTCCGCGCGCGCACCGCCACGGCCATGCTCGACGCCGCGGCCAAAGTCGATCGCGCGTTGCGCGGCGCGGCCACCGCGCTGGGGTGTCGGGTCGAAATCGACACCGTCCCGGGCTACCTGCCGCTGCTCAACAACCCGGACCTGGCCGCGCTGTTCCGCGAACACGCCGGCGCCCTCTTCGGCGCCGACTCGCTGCGCCAGTATCCCCACGGGGGCGGTTCCACCGACGCCGGTGACCTGAGCCAGATCATGCCCCTGCTGCACCCGGTCATGAGTGGCGCCAGCGGTTCGGTACATGGTCCCGACTGGCGCATCGCGGACCTGGAAGCCGGGTACGTCGCACCGGCCAAGACGCTGGCCATGATGGCCATCGACCTGCTGTGGGGCGAAGGAGCACGTGCCCGGCAGATCATCGACGACCATCCACCGGCACTCAGCCGCCGTGCCTACCTGCAGCAACAGCAGGCCATTTTCCACCGTGAGGACTTCGACGGCAGCGCCATCGGGGAGGCGACAAGATGAGGCTGGGACTGGTGACCTACAACCTGGCCCGGGCGTGGCCCGTCGAAACCATCATCGCCCATTGTCTAGAAACGGGTTTCGCTGGCGTGGAACTGCGCACGGGCCACGCCCACGGCGTCGAGGTCGACCTTTCGGCGGCCCAACGCCACGAGGTGCGTCGCCGTTTCGCCGACTCACCGGTGGTACTGGCAGGGTTGGGCAGTGCTTACGAGTACGACGCGGTTGACCCAGCGGAACTGGCCCGTCAGGTGCGGGGAACCTGCGACTACATCGAACTGGCCCGCGACTTGGGCGTGGCCGGGATCAAGGTGAGACCCAACCGGCTCCACGAGGACCAGGGGATACCCCGCAGCCGGACCCTGGCCCAGATCGGCCAGGCCCTGCGGCAATGCGCCCGTTTCGGACAGGACCACGGCGTCGAGGTCCGCCTTGAGGTGCACGGCCACCAGACCTGCGAACCGGCCCATATCCGCACCATTCTGGACGAAGCGGGCCACGACAACCTCAAGGTCTGCTGGAATTCCAACGCGCAGGATGTGGTTGACGGCAGCCTGGCGAGTAGTTTCGCGCTGCTGGGCGCGCACATCAGCCTGGTGCACATCAACGAGCTGTGGAGCGACTACCCGTGGCGCGAGTTGTTCCGCCGGTTGCGGGCCCGCGGCTACGGCGGCTTCTGCCTGGCTGAAGTGCCCGAGAGCCAGGAACCGGTTCGTTTCATGCGCTACTACCGCGCTCTGTTCGAGGCCCTGGCGGCCCGCGAGGAGGAGGCACGATGAGCGAGATCGCCTATGTCAATGGCCGCTTCATGCCCCTGGCGGAAGCCGTGATCTCGGTCGAGGATCGCGGTTTCCAGTTTGCCGACGGCGTCTACGAAGTAGTAGCCACGTACCGGGGCCGCCCCTATGCCCTGGAACCCCATATGCGGCGCCTGGAGCGGTCGCTGCACGAGTTGCGGATCAGCCTCGACATCGGCGCCTATGGGTTGGCACAAATCATCGCCGAGGGTATCCGCCGCAGCGGCTTTGCCGAGACACTGGTGTATCTGCAGATCACCCGGGGGACGGCTCCGCGACACCACGAGTTCCCGGCCACGACCGTGCTGCCCACAGTGGTGATGACCGTCAAGCAGCTGCAACGACCGCCGGCCGAGTGTTACGTCAACGGCGTCCGGGTGATCTCGACCCGCGACCTCCGCTGGAAGCGCTGCGACATCAAGAGCATTTCGCTGCTGGCCAACATCCTGGCGAAACAGGAAGCGTCGGAGGCCGGCGCCTTTGAGGCGCTGCTGGTAGACGATCAGGGGCGGGTAACGGAGGGCTCGTCCACGAGCGCCTTCCGCGTCAAGGGGGGCGCCCTGTGGACCGCGCCGGAAGGGCCCCAGATCCTGCCCAGCATCACCCGCGGCATCTTGGTCGAGGTCGCGCGAGGCATGGGATTGACGGTGCACCAGGAATTCTCGTCGCTGGCCGAATTCCGCCAGGCGGACGAGGTCTTCTTGGCCGGGACCACCACCGAGGCCATGGGCGTGGTCCGCGTGGACGACCACGTGATCGGCGATGGTGTGCCGGGGCCGCTGACCCAGAAACTGCGCGCCGCCTTCTTGGCCGCCAACGACGCCCTATGAGCCGGGCGCTGTCCTGACACCGACCCGTAGCCGGCGTCAGGACAGCCGGAACGATCGGCGCCCTGGCATGGCCCCAGGGGCCACGGCAGCGCTCACGGAGTGCGAGCGCAGCGCACCCCTTGGTACGGGTTCTTCACCTCGCGCTCACCCCACAGCCGAGTGGCAATGCGTGTGTTGTAGCGGTCGGCGCTGTACGAGCCACCCTTGAGCACCTTGTGCTTGCCGCTGGGCGGCCCCTGCGGATCCGTAGCCCCGGCCGTATTGGCGTAGTAGTTCCAATCAAGCCAGTCGTTAACCCACTCGGTGGCATTGCCGCTCATATCCTGGATGCCGAAGGGGCTCGCGCCGGCAGGGAAGGACCCCACTGGGGCCGAAAACTCGTAGCCATCGCGGCCGCCGGTATCGCCGCCGCCCAAATTGGCTCGCCAGGACCCGCCCGCATCGGGTTCGTCATTGCCCCAAGGGTATTTGCGGTACATGCCATCGTTGCCGCGCGCGGCATACTCCCATTCGGCCTCGGTGGGCAGGCGCTTGCCCTGCCACCGGCAGTAGGCGTAGGCGTCGAACCAGTTGAGGCCAACAGCCGGCTGCGTATCGCCGTCAAGGTTGGTATCAACATAGGCCTGTTCGTGACCCAGCCCGGCCGGCTGATCCGGGTGGTCGACGCGATCGCGCGCCGTGGCCGTCTCGGCGAGGAAACGACGGTATTGGGCGTTGGTGGCCTCGAAGCGATCCAGGTTGAAGGCACTCAACTTCACCTTGTGCAGCGGCCGCTCACCCAGGTAGTTCAGGTAGTCACTGCGCCCCGGTCGGTTCGTCAGGTCTTCGGGTTTGCCGCCCATCTCGAACTCGCCGGCCGGGATCAGGACCATTTCGGTCGGCGCCGGGCTAGCTGCCTTGTCGGCTTTGTCCGTGCCGCAGTAGAAGCCGCCGGTCAACAGGCCCAGGGCCACCGCCAACCGGCCCCAGCGCCGGGGGTTGACTGTACCACACTTCATCGTCGCTGCACCTCCTGTCGCGGGCGAGGGGGGGCGCCGGCACCTGGCCGCGGCGCCCGCCGACGGACGTCGGCGCCCCATACCACGCCGCCGCCGGTCGCCGGGTTCCCGCCGCCGCGGGCCGGGCAGATCGCGGGCAATGTACACGGGCTCGGGGCGGGCGACAAGGCGCCGCCCCGGCCGCCGGGGCGGCGCACATCCCCCGGTCGGCCTGCGAGCAGGCCGCACCCCACACCCCCGTGGCGCTGCCGGACCGCGCTTGACAGTCGCGGCGCGCCCGGTTTTCTTGGTCCATCTGACGCAACCGCCGGGGATGGTGCCATGGAGAGAGTCTTCCGCGTCGAGACCACGCTGGCCCACGACCTGGCCGAGCTGTACGCGGCCATGGTGGAGGCATTCGAGGAGAAGAGCAGCATCCCGCTCGCCGACATGAACAGGACGCTGCTGCAGACGGGCCTGATCCACCACCTGACGATGATGGGCGGCTTGGGCCTGCTCGATCCGGACAAAGCGCGCGAGGTCGATGCCCTTATCGACCGAGTGGCCCGCAACACCATCATGTGGGACGTCCTGCAGATGGTCCGGGCCTACTGGCGTGACTGCGCCAACGGGCGCACCGGAACTGGCGAACCCAAGCCCTGACACCTCGCCCGAACAAGGCGGTGATAGCCCATGCCCATCCACTCGACATTGTGGGCCTACCTGTGGGACCTGGTGGATGACGACCTCGAGGCCGCAGTCGATCGCTGCCGCAACGAACTGGGTCTCGACGGGCTGAGCGTGGCAGCGGCGTACCATTCAGTGCAGCAGCTGCGTCCGGCGGCCGCCACCGGCAAGCTTTTCCAGGCGCGCGACGCAGCACTGTACTTCCGCCCTGACGACGACGCCTTCCACGACACGCGCCTGCGGCCCCTGGTAGCGCCGTTGGCGCAGCAGGGCGACCCTTGGGACCGCCTAGCGACGTGCTGCCACCGTACCGGCCTGGAGCTGACCGCGTGGACGGTGTGCCTCCATAACTCCTACCTGGCCCGGCAGTGCCCGGAACTGGCCCAGGTGACTGCCTACGGCGACTCCCTCGGGTGGGCGCTATGCCCGGGCTGCGACGATGTGCGCGCCTATGTTGTGGCCCTGGCGCGCCAACTGGTCGGGCGTTATGGGGTCCGTCGGGTGGAACTGGAGAGCTGCCATTTCGGTGGCTACGGGCACAGCCACTACCACGCCAAGGACGGGGTGGAACTGGGCAATGTCGGTTCGTATCTCTTCAGCCTTAGTTTCTCGCCGGGGTGCCGGGCCCGCGCTCAGGCGGCAGGGATCGACGTGGACGAGCTGCAGGCATGGGTACGCGGCCAGCTCGATCCGGTACTGGCCGGAGGGCCGCCGTTGACTGGGGACTTGGCCTTTCTGGTCGCCTCCCAGCCCGCCCTGGCCGCTTTCCAGCAGCTGCGGGAGGACATCGTAACGTCACTGGTAGCAGAAGTGCGCGCGGCGGTGACCGCCGATGTCTCGTTCATCGTGATGGGGGACCGCTGGACCGGGGGGGTGCGGCCGGACCGCCTGGCGCCGGCGCTGGAGTGCCTTGAGACTCTCGCCTACACCCCCGTACCCGCTGAGGTGAAAGCCCAAGTGGAGCAGTTGCGCGCCGCGGCCGACGGCGCAGGCACGATCCGGCTGGGCCTGCAGGTCTACCCGCCAGCAGCCCGTTCGGCCGCCGAGTTGGCTGCCAATGTCCACCAAGCCCTGGAACTCGGGGTCTCTCGGTTCTCGTTCTACAACTACGGCATCGCCCCACGCGCCTGCCTGCAGTGGCTGCCCGTGGCCCTGGCGTCGGCGGCACCCCAGCGGCCGAGGGCGGCCCCTTGAACCGTCACCGGCGAGTCGGGGTGGTGCGAACCGGCCGACCGCGGCGGTCAAGCCGGACGCGACGGTGGCGCCCGCGGTCGGGTTGACAACCCTTCCGGAGCCGGGTATATTCGAGCCCAAGTCCTTGGCTTTTCTTGCTTTACTTGCCTCCAGCCGTTGCCTTTGGCCGACGCCGGCGTGGCCGCAAACGCTCCGTCCCCCTACAGCCCAACGGTCCTCGACCACTACCAGAATCCCCGCAACGTCGGAGCCATCGAAGACGCAGACGCGGTAGGAGTGGTCGAGAACCCCGCGTGCGGCGATGTCCTGCACCTGTACCTGCGCGTGGACGGCGGCACGATCATCCGCGCCACATTCCGTTCTTTCGGTTGCGTGGCCGCCATCGCCGCCGGGTCGCGGCTTACCGAGTTGCTCACCATGGCCTCGCTGGAGCGGGCTGCGCAGCTCGGGCAGCAGGATGTCGTGGCAGCCCTGGACGGGTTGCCGCCGATGAAACTCCACGCCGCGGCGCTGGCAGAGGCCGCAGTTCGTGCCGCCGTGTCGGACCTCTGCCGACGTCGCGGTGCCACCGCTCAGGAGGGCGCTGCCCCATGGCCGGTTACTACGTAGAGGAAGACGAAGCCAGCCCCCAGGAGCCGCCCTGGCTGCAGGGCGAAGGCCGGCTCAAAGCCGAACGCATCGCCGAGCATTTCGCCGAGATTATGCGGACCCTGGAACTGGACCTGGAGGACCCGCACCTGCACCAGACGCCCGCGCGCGTGGGCCGGATGTATATGGAGATCTTTCGCGGCCTGCAGCGCGAGCACGAACCGGCGATCACCTGCTTCCCCAATGACGAGGGGTACAGCAACATGGTGATCGTCAAGGACATCAGCTTCTTCTCGGTCTGTTCGCACCACATGATCCCGTTTTTCGGCTGCGCCCACGTGGCCTATATCCCGCAGCATCGCATTGTCGGGATCAGCAAGGTGGCGCGTATCGTTGACTTCTACGCCCGTCGTCCCCAACTGCAGGAACGACTCACCGAGCAGGTAGTCGACTTCCTGATGGAGCGGCTTGAACCGCTGGGCGCCATGGCGGTGCTGGAGGCGCGGCATCTGTGCATGGAGATGCGCGGCGTGGGCAAGACCGGAGCCGTAACCACCACCTCTGCCATCCGCGGCTGCTTCCACGACAAAGGCGTGCGCAATGAGTTCACCGAGTTGCTCGGCAAGCATGACCGTTGATCTGACGCCGGCGGTCACCGACGACCGTCTGTTACGGGTCGGTGGGGGCACGCCCCCGCGGCGGCCGGCGACCGACGCGGCCGTCGCCCCGGTGACAGCCCTCAAGCCACCCGTGGAACCGGCCGGCCTGGCGCACCGTGACCTGCGCAACGACGATTTCTGGAGGGCCATCCCGGGCTATGCCGACCTGGCGCCGGCCGCCTTCCACGACCACCGGTTCCAGCTCAAGAACAGCATCACCCACGTGCGCGGGCTAGCCGAAGTGCTCGGCGCCTGCGTCGATGCCGGGTTCCTGGCCGATGTCCAGGCAGGGCTGGAGAAGTCAACGATGAGCATGCGCGTCTCGCCGTACATCGCGGCGCTCATCGACTGGCGCGACCCGTACGCCGACCCCTTGCGCCGGCAGTTCATACCCGTGGCGTCGACCATGCTGCCCGACCACCCGGAACTGGCCCTCGACGCGCTCGACGAGCAGCGCGACTCGCCGGTGCCAGGCCTGACGCACCGCTACCTCGACCGGGCCCTCCTGCTGACCCTCGACACCTGCCCGGTGTACTGCCGTTTCTGCACCCGGTCCTACGCCGTGGGTCTGGACACCGAAGGAGTTGAGAAGGTCCACTTCGGCGCCAGTCAGCATCGCTGGGAGCAGGCGGCCGCGTACATCGCCTCCCGGCCCGAGCTCGAGGATGTGGTGATCAGCGGCGGCGACGTGTCGCTACTGCGTCCCGAACAGCTCGAAGGCCTCGGCACCATGCTGTTGGCGGTCGATCACGTGCGGCGCCTGCGCTTCGCCACCAAGGCGGCGGCGATCATGCCGCAGAAACTGGTGACCGACCAGGCCTGGGTCGGGGCCCTGACCCGGGTCGTCGAACTGGGTCGACAGCGCCATCAGGAGGTGTCGCTCCACACGCACTTCAACCACCCGGCGGAAATCACGGCCATCAGCCAACAGGGCCTGAACCTGCTGATGGAGCGCGGCATCACGGTTCGCAACCAGTCGGTGCTGCTGCGGGGTGTCAACGACAGTGCCGCCACCATGGAACGGCTCATCCGGCGCCTCAGTTACGTCAACGTGCACCCCTACTACGTGTTTGTTCACGATCTGATCCGCGGCGTCGAGGAGCTGCGTACGCCTTTGGCCACGGCCCTGCGGGTGGAGAAGCAGGTCCGCGGGATCACCGCCGGGTACAATACGCCAACCTTCGTGGTTGACACCTGCGGCGGTGGCGGTAAGCGGAACGCGCACTCCTTCGAACACTACGATCGCACCAACGGTATCTCGGTTTTCACCAGTCCGGCGGTGAAACCCGGCCAGCATTTCTTCTACCTGGATCCGCTCGACACGCTATCGGAGGCGGCCCGCCACCGTTGGCAGGACCCCCAACACCGCCGTGCGATGATGGCGGACGCGGCCCGGGCCGCCGCGCACGCCCACCCCTGAACGGCACACCCCATGCAGGTACTGACATGTCGCCCGAATTGACTGGCCTGCTCCTCGCTCTCGTCGGCCTGCTGGCTGGCGGGGGAGCGGGGTACCTGATCTGCCGCCAGCAGCACCGCAGCACGGTAACTGAACTGGAGCGCCAGGCTGAAGACCGCATCACTCGTCGACTGGCTGACGACGAGCGCGCCCAGCGCCTGCGGCTGCTGGAGGAGAAGGACGCCTGGTACCGCCTGCGGAGCAGCCAGGAGAAAGACCTCGAGGGCCAGGCCGCAGAGATCAGCCGACGCGAGAAGGCGCTCACAGCGCGTGACCGCGAACTGGCGAGCCAACGCGAGGAGCTGCGCCAGGAAACCGCCGAGCAGCGCACCCAGGAACGCCGCATGCGGACCCGCGAGAAGGCGATCCAGGAGCGCGAGGACGAACTCGGGCAACTGGTCGAGGGGTACCGCCAGCGGCTCGAGCTGACGGCGAACATGACCGCCGATGAAGCGCGCGAGCAGTTGATGCTCCACGTGTCCGACGAGGTGCAGGCGCGCATGGCCGCCATGATTCGCGCCGAGCGCATCCGGGCCAGGGAGGAAGCCGATCGGGAAGCGCAGAAGGTGATTGCCCAGGCGATCCAACGGTGCGCGGTGGAGGAGGTAGTGCAGATGACGACCTCCACCGTGACCCTGCCCAGCGAGGGAATCAAGAGCCGGATCATAGGCAAAGAAGGCCGTAACGTCCGTACTTTCGAGCAGGCCACGGGCGTCAAGGTCGTGGTAGACGACACCCCGGACACGGTGCTGCTCTCCTCCTACGATCCGGCGCGGCGCGAGATCGCCGTGCGGTCAATGAAACAGTTGATCGCCGACGGCGGGTTCACGCCGGCGCGCATCGAGGAAGTGGTGGAGCGCTGCCGCCGCGAGCTCGACGAAGACATGATCAAGGAGGGCAAGGCGGCTCTCGCCCAGGTGGGGGCCAGCGACACCCACCCGGAACTGCCCCATTACGTGGGCATGCTCAAGTACCGCTCCAGCTATGGCCAGAACCTGCTGCAGCATTCGCTGGAGGTGGCGCAGCTAGCCGGCCTGCTGGCGGCGGAGATCGGCGTCGACGTGCGCTTGGCGCGGCGTGCCGGCCTGCTGCACGACATCGGCAAGACCGTCAGCCGCGAGCTTGAGGGGTCCCACGTGGAACTGGGCATCGAGTTGGCGGAGCGTTTCAATGAGCATCCCGTCGTTCGGGAGGTGATCGCCGAACACCACGAAGACAATGAGCGCCTGTCGCCCGTGTGCTTTCTGGTCAAGGCCGCCGACACCATCTCCTCCATCCGACCCGGCGGTCGGCGCGAGGATCTGGAGGGGTATGCCCGCCGCATCGCCCGGTTGGAGGAGATCGCGAACTCCTTCGAGGGCGTGAAAGATGTGTACGCCATCAATGCCGGACGCGAGATCCGCGTCATGGTCAAAGGCGACCGGATCAACGACGACGATGCCGAGGTTTTGGCGTTCGACATTGCGGAGCGAGTCAAGACCGAGCTGACCTTCGCTGGTCAGGTGAAGGTCATGGTCGTCCGGGAGACACGGGCGGTCCGTTATACCGGCCGGCCTCGGGGCCGTCGCGAAGGGCCACGGGGCATCGGCGTCCGCCGCGGGCGAGGCGGACGACGCTCGCGCGAAGGTTTCAGCCGCAACTGAGGCGCCGTCACCGACCGCCTGGCGCCGGGCTCTGGCCGCGGTCCACCAGGAGAAGCCCCTCGTGCGTTCCCAGCTTCGGCAACTAACCCCCACCCTGTGGGAACTGCCCGCGGGCACCCGGGCTGGCATGCGGGTGCCGGGGCGGTTGTACGCCGATCGTCTGTTGGCGCAGCAGCTCGACGATGGCGTGCTCGAGCAGTTGGCCAACGTCGCCGCCCTGCCCGGGATTGTCGGCGCGGCGCTGTGCATGCCCGACGGCCATTGGGGGTACGGCTTCCCGATCGGTGGGGCCGCAGCCACCGATCCCGACTGTGGGGGTGTCATATCCCCCGGTGGCGTCGGCTTCGACCTCAACTGCGGCATGCGACTGGTGCGCACCGACCTGACGCTGGCCGAGGTGCAGCCGCGGCTGCGCCAACTGATCGACGCGCTGTTCGCCGCCATCCCGACCGGGGTGGGCGCCGTCGGTGCGCTCCGGCTGACCCGGGATGACTTGGTGGAGATCGTCGAGCGCGGCGCCCGGTGGAGTGTTGACCATGGGTTCGGTACTGACGACGACCTCCATCGGACGGAGGAGGGAGGCTGTTTCCCCGGCGCCAGCGCGCGCCATGTCAGCCAACGTGCCCTAGACCGGGGCCGGGACCAGGTCGGCACCCTGGGTTCGGGCAACCACTACCTGGAAGTCCAGGTGGTTCACCCGGGCGATGTCTTCGACCCCGAGGCGGCGGCGGCGTTCGGTTTCGCCCACGAGTACCAGATAGCCGTGATGTACCACTGTGGCAGCCGGGGTTTCGGCCACCAGGTGGCTACTGACTACCTGCGCTCGTTTGTCGAGGTGATGGGGCCGCGTTACGGATTACGGGTTCCCGACCGGGAGCTGGCCTGCGCCCCTTTTGATTCGCCGGATGGCCAGGCGTATTACAGCGCGATGAAGTGCGCGGTGAACATGTCGTTCGCCAACCGGCAGGTGATCCTGCACCGCATTCGCCAAGCCTTCGCCCAGGTATTCGGGCGCTCGCCGGCTGACCTGGGCCTGCGCACCGTGTACGACGTGTCTCACAACACCGCGCGGTTGGAGACGCACACTGTCGACGGCGCGCCACGGCGGCTGCTGGTCCATCGGAAGGGTGCCACGCGTTCGCTGCCGCCGGGATCGGCGGACATCCCGGCGGCCTACCGACCGTACGGCCAACCGGTGATCATCGGCGGCAGCATGGAAACCGGGTCGTATCTGCTGGCCGGCACGGCGGGCAGCGAGGCCGCCCTGGCAACCACCGCGCACGGGGCTGGACGGGCCATGAGCCGCCGGCAGGCCCTCCAGCGCTGGGAAGGCCGGGCCCTGCAGCGCCAGCTGCAGGAGCGCGGCATCTACGTGCGCACCGCTTCCTGGCGAGGTCTCGCCGAAGAAGCGGGCGGCGCGTACAAAGATGTCGACCAGGTAGTCCGCGTCGCCGCTGCGGCCGGCTTGAGCCGCCCGGTGCTGCGCCTGCGCCCCCTTGGGAGCATCAAGGGATGAGCGCCGGCTATGCGTACCTGCCCGAGGTGGCCACGGCCGACGTGGCCTTCCGCGCCTGGGGTGATGGCCTGGGTGAGTTGTTCGCCGCCGCAGCCCGGGCCATGGTCGCGGTGATGGTGGAACCCGTGGAGAGCCTGGTGGCGTCCAGTCAGCACCAGGTGTCGCTGGAGGGCAGCAGTCTGGACCTGCTGCTGCACGATTTCCTGCAGGAGATCCTCTACGCCAAGGACGCCCTTCACCTGCTGCTGGTGCCCGTGAGCGTGACCCTGACGCCCGCCGCGGGCGGGCCGTTTGTTCGCCCCCCGGCCGCGGCGCCGCCGCACCATGGCTATTGCTTGCGCGGCACACTGGCAGGCGAGGCGCCTGATCCGGCCCGCCACCAGCTGGGCCCTGAAGTCAAGGCGGTAACTCTGCACCGGCTCGCCGTGGTTCGCACCACGGCCGGGTGGCAGGCTGAGGTGGTGCTCGATATCTGAGTGACGGCGGTTCCGGGACCGCCGCCCGCGGTGCGGCGAACGGTCAGGCAAGGTGAGGACCATGGCGCGAATCGTTGTGCTGGGGGCCACAGGGTCGATCGGCGACTCGGTTTTCAGGGTACTCGAGGGACTGACCGGCGCTCACCAGGTAGTCGGCATGAGCGGCGGCACGCGCGTGGCGCGACTGGTGGAACGGGCCAAACGGTGGCGGCCGCGCCGCGTCGCGGTTATGGATGCCGCGCATGTGGGCCCGGTCCGGGACCAGCTGCCGGGGACCGACATCCTGGTCGGTGACACCGGCCTGGTGGAACTGGCCGCCACCGACGGCGTTGACCTGGTCATCAATGGTCTAGTGGGGGCGGTGGGCCTGGAACCCACGTTGGCCGCCCTGGCCCGCGGCCGGACCGTGGCCATGGCCAACAAGGAACCCCTGGTCATGGCCGGCGAACTGGTCCTGCGGACCGCGGCGCAGGCCGGCGCCACGGTGCTGCCGCTGGACAGCGAGCCCAATGCCATCTGGCAGTGCCTGCGGGGCGAGGACCGGCGGGGCGTCCGCCGGCTCATCTTGACGGCCTCGGGCGGTCCCTTCTTCGGCCAGACGCGCGAGCAGATGGCGGCGATCACGCCGGCCCAGGCGCTGGCCCATCCCACCTGGCGCATGGGGCCCAAGATCACGATCGACTCAGCGACCCTGATGAACAAGGGCTTCGAGGTAATTGAGGCGAGTTGGCTGTTTGGCGTTGCGTTGGACGCGATCGATGTGGTCATCCACCGCGAATCGGTGATCCATTCGATGGTCGAGTTCGTCGACGGCGCGATCATCGCGCATCTGGGCCCGACCGACATGGTGCTGCCGATCCAGTACGCGCTGACGCACCCGCAGCGAAGCCCCTCCGTCCTGGGCTCGCTGGACCTCAAACGGGTGGGTTCGCTCAGCCTGGCCGCGCCCGATCGGGAAGCCTTCCCCTGCCTGGACCTGTGCTATGCCGCGGGGCGGCAGGGAGGTCGGCTTCCCGCGGCGCTTAACGCCGCCAACGAGGTGGCAGTGGCTGCTTTTCTCGACGGCCGGATCGCCTTCCTGCAGATTCACGCCTGTGTCGAACACGTCACCACGCACACCCTGCCTGGCCCGGCGCCCACGGTGGATGACGTGCTGACCGCGGACCGCCAGGCCCGCACCGAGGCCCTTGACTGGGTGGCCGCGCACGGTCTGCCCGCACCGGCAGGCGCCACCGGTGCGCCATGACTACATTGGCTGCATGACTCCAACGAAGGGGGAACCTGTGCCAAGCCCACCGCCCGTGCCTGCCGTAGACGGCGGGTCACCCCAGGCCCTGGCCTGGTGCCAACTCGCGTACCGGGTCACCACTGCAGCGATCCTGGGAGCGTTCGTCGTCCTCGTCGTCATCACGACCGTCTCCACCGCCCCCTGGGTGCAGTGGCTGGGCAAGCTCCTCTACTACGCCATCGTCGCCGGCGCCGTGCTGTCCGCGGCTGTCTGGTACGTGCGCAGCCGCATCGAGAAGAGCCAGCGCCGCGCCGGGCGCTGATCCGGCCGCGCGGTCAGCCCCCCACGACGACGCCGGTGACCCATGGGAAGACGTCCGGTGGCATCGACTCCGCTTCCGCGTCCTGGCCGCCTCGCGGCTCGGTGTTGCCGCGGGCTGACCAATCAAGGGAACGCCCTGCTGGTGGCCGCCGCGGTGCTGTGGGTTGCCTGCGGCCAGCCCACGCGTGACAATCCAGCCGACCCGGACGGCACGGGCGAAGCCGAGATGGAACTGGTGGCCGTGCTGCCGGCGGGCACCGGCGCGTCCGCGCCGATGCGCCTGGCCACACTGCGGTACCAAGCCCTGGCCATCGGCGCCGGCGGCGACACCCTGCGCCACGTCGACGGCGAACTGGACCGGGTCGGCACGCGCATCACGGCGACAGTCAGCGGCCTGGTGCCGGCACCCGTGGTGCGCCTGGCGGTCGACGCGTTCGACGACCAGGGAGTCCGCACCTTCGCCGGCACCGACTCCCTGACCGCGGTTCGGTCACTGCCGCGGTCGGCGACAGTGGCTCTGCACCGTCTGTTGGGTTCGCTGGAAGTGGCGTTGCAGCTCCCGCCGGAGGTCGATTCGGTACGGGTGGCCATAGCCGGCGACGGTGACTCCCTGGTGCATCATCTCTCGCGCGCGCACGCCGTGGCGGCGCGCCTCGATTCCTTGCCCACGGGCGGTGGGACCGGGGTCGCCCTGCTGGCGCGAAGCGCCGCTGGCACGGTGGTGCTCAACTGCGGCGCCGCAGTTGACATCCGCGCCGATCTGGTGGCGCGACTGAGTTTCCGGGTGGAAGTCGGCGCGCTGGACGTGACGGCGACCTTCCCGGATTACCTGGCCGTGGCCGAGGTAGACCGCTTCAGCGACGCGGCCGGGCACTTCTTCCGGCGTTCCGAGCACCCGGACCTGCCGGCCGCAGGCCAGCCGGTGGATTTCGACCGACCCCGCTTCCTGCACCGGGGCGTCGGCCCGGACGGCGAGCGCGTCGTGTTCTATGTGTTCGACGTCTGCCCGGCGGTGGCGCCGCCCGTCTACCTCCTGGTGGACGGACGCGGCGCGCCGATTGCCGCACAGTTGCCGGTTTTCGATCTGCTGCCGGGCGATACCGGGTACAGCGACCTGTGGCAGATTCACCAGGTCGCGGTGCCTGACCCGAACTACGTGGCCAACACGATCACCTCGAGGCAGACGCTGATCGATTCAGGGTACGTCGTCACGCCAACTCAGGCGCTGATGAATGCGGTCTTGGTGCCACCGGGCTCCAACGCAGCGCGGCGTTTTGATCCGGCCACGCCCGTGGCGCCGCAGAACGGTTGGTACCGCCACCAGATCGTCAAGTACCTGCTTTTTGAGCACCCGGGCAGCACGGCACGGGCCGCCTTTCGTGAGGGCCGACCGGTAGCCACCCAGATGTTTGCGTTCCTCGCCGACGACGCCACGCTGGGGGGCGGTTTCGCCCTCGACGCGACCGGCAGCACCCACAACGTGATGGCTTCATTGCCCGGCAATGCCAGCCAGGCCGATTACTCGCCGCTGTGGCTCCTGCGGGTCCTGCACCTGGTGGCCTTCCACCGGGTCACCAACCTGTCCACCGCCGCCGACCAACTCGCCGCCAGCGGCGACCCGGCCTGGGTCGACGTGCTGGTCAATGCCCCCGTAGTCGCCGTCGATTAGCGCGGTCAATCGGGAGGCCCCCGTGGACCCGACGTTAACCTTGGCTCTGGCGCAGACGGCAGCGCGATTGGATCCGCCCGCGCGCGCGCTGCTGCGCCATCTGGTGCCATCGACACGCGCGGCCGGGCGGCCCACGGGATCGACGACGAACGGCGGCGTACCCCGGCCCGACGAGGGCGACCCGGCCACCCGGATCGGGCCCGCCGATCCATCGCCCGCGATCGACGATGACCCCGGGGCCGCGGCCTTCCTGGCGATTGCCATGGCGGCCACGGCCAGGGAGCGGAGCGGCCAACTGCTGGCCCAGCTGCCCGTACCCCTGGCGGTCCAGGTGCTGGCGCGATTGGCGTCTGATCTGCGAGCCACTGACGGCAGCGACAACACCGCGGCGTGGGGACCCGCCCTGGCCCGCGCGCTGGGCCATGTCCCCGACGCCGCGCCGGGCCTGGCGGCTGCCATACTCCGCCAGGTAGCCGACCCCGAGCGCCAGCGCCAACTGCTGGGGGCCCTGGCGCTGCACGACGCGGCGTTGGTCGCCCAGGTGCAGGCCCATCTGTTTGTGTTCGCTGACCTGATGCGCCTGCCCGATGTCGAGCTGCAGGTTCTGCTTGGCAGCGTCGACAACAGCACCCTGGCCCGCGCCATGCAGGTGTGCCCGACGCCGCTGCGTCGGCGCCTGCAGGCGAACATGTCGGCCCGAAGGCTGTCGATGGTCACCGAGGAAGAGGAGCGCGAGGCAGCGGCGGATCCAGCGCAGATCGAGGCGGCCCAAGACCACGTGCTGGCGGCCGTCAGGGAGCTCTTCGAGCGGGGTCGGCTGAAAACCTACCTGGGTTCCATCGGTCGCCTGATGACCACGGCCACCGAGCCTGCCA
The DNA here is from genome assembly GCA_903893785.1 of uncultured Gemmatimonadota bacterium. GTDB lineage: Bacteria > Latescibacterota > UBA2968 > UBA8231 > UBA8231 > CAITNQ01. Next base: position 2,032 of record CAITNQ010000265.1, on the reverse strand, counting down.
ACGGGAAGGCCGACGAGGACCTGGGGTCCTGGGGCGTGGCGCCGCCACCGCGGTGGTCGCGACGGGCCGGGGCGGGCATCGCGGCGCTACTCGTCGCGGTTGCGCTGGGGATGTGGGCGGCCGGACACTCGCCGTCAGCCCCCGGTGAAGACCGGGCAGGCGGCGGCCAGCGAGGCGGCGAAGGGGGAGTGGCCAACCGCGGGGGCACTCCGTTGGCCGCCGCCGTCCCGCCCGGCCCCGCCGACGGCGCGCGTCCGGCCGTTGGCGCGACGGACGCCGCCGCACCCACCGCAACGGCGGCACCGAGCGCGCAGTTGGAGATCCCCGGCCTGGCCACCCTGGAGGCCCCGCCGGCCGTGTTGGCCGAGCTCGACCCTACCTCACACGTGGCGTCGGTGGACAGCGTTTTCCTTCGCTTCGGCGCCCTGCGGACCACGGTCCGCGACCGGCCGTTCCGCGTGCACACACCGGTGCTGGTGGTAAGCGGGCAGCCAGGCGCCGTGTTCAGCACCGTGGTTCGCCTTGACGGCACGACAGCGGTCAGCGTGGAAAACGGTAGCGTGGCCGTGGCGGGGCAAGGCGCCGGCGCGGCCCCGTGGCCGCTGCGAGACGGTGAACGGCTCACCTGCGCGCCCGACGGCACCGTCGAGGTGAATCGGTAAACGAAATCACGCGGCACTCTTGCTTGACGAAAAAACTTGTCTATATTAGCCGCACCCCCACAGCGGAAGCAGGACGTTCCTCCCCCCCCGGGACGACTGTTTTTCGTGCATGTTCGCAGGTTGTAGCCCCTCCCCAATGTGATCGGTCTCGCCGCACCGGGTACTGTGGTGCGACTGGTTGACGGTGGCCGCCTCCCCAGGTGATCCGTCGCCCGGGTCTATCGCCCCCTGGCATAGGAGGTCCATCCGTCATGACCATGCTGCAGACCGATACCCTGGTCGACCGGTATTTCCACGAGATCGAGGGTTCCACCGGCCTGTCGGCCGAGGAGGAGATCCGTATCGCCCGCCAGATCCAGGCCGGCCATGAGGGAGCCCTGGAGGCGCTGGTGAAGGCCAATCTGCGCTTTGTGGTCAGTGTCGCCAAGCAGTACCAGAACCTCGGACTGCCGCTGTCGGACCTGATCAACGAAGGCAACCTGGGCCTGATCGTCGCCGCCAAGCGCTTCGATGGCTCGCGTGGCTTCAAGTTCATCTCGTATGCCGTCTGGTGGATCCGCCAAGCCATTCTGCAGGCGCTGGCTGAGCAGTCGCGCGTCGTGCGCCTGCCGCTAAACCGCATCGGCGAGCTGACCAAGGTCAACAAGGTGCTCAATCGCCTGGAACAGCGCCTAGGCCGACCGCCCGAGGCCGACGAGATTGCCGCCGAGATGGACCTGGATCCAGCCGACATGGACACCCTCCTGCGCCTGGCACAGCGGCCCGTTTCGCTGGAAACCCCCTGTGACGACTCCGAACCAGACCGCTGCTTCGGCGACCTGCTGCCGGACCACAATGCCACTTCCAGTGACGACCAGCTCTCCGATGAGGAGCTGCGCGACGAGATCCGGCGGGCCATGCATGCCTTGAGCGACGGCGAGGCGCGCGTCCTGCGCATGTACTACGGACTCGACGGCCACGAGCCCATGACCCTCGAAGAGATCGGCGCGTACGTGGGGCGCACCCGTGAGCGGGTCCGCCAGATCAAGGAGAAAGCGCTGCAGAAGCTGCGGCACCCATCGCGCAGCGACCTTCTGCGGGAACACTACGCCGAGTAACGCCGGCCAAGGGCCCGGCCGTGGGGGCGGGGTCTTGACACGCGCAGCAGCAGGCCCTATGTTTTCGGGCCGTTTTACTGATCCGGCGTAGCTCAGCTGGCAGAGCGGGTGGCTGTTAACCACCATGTCGTAGGTTCGAGTCCTACCGCCGGAGCCAGATCAGCAGAAGCGCAATCCCTTGTCTGACAGGGGGTTGCGTTTTCTGTTTCGGTGCTGGCCGCGATCGCGTGCACGCTACGTGCGCAATCGGTCTCGGGCACCGGTCCGGGGCCT
>CAITNQ010000264.1 GCA_903893785.1 uncultured Gemmatimonadota bacterium | reverse complement strand
GGTGTACAGCGCCCGCGGACAGCACCGGATCGATGGCCGCGGTACAGGGCGCAGTGCGCGCGGGCACGCAGGGCCGGGCGCGGCCGGATGCCCCCTTTGGGGAGGAGGAAGGGTTCGCCATGGGCGATAAGGCAGGGAAGGTACTGGGCGATGCGGCACTGGCCAACGTGACGGGAGGGGGAGCTGAGACCGAAGACCACGCCGACTTGCCACGGTCAGGCGACATCGCGGTCGGACCGAACGCGCTATGGTTCGTGTGCCCAGTCCCCACTTGCGCCTTCACCACCTGTGACGAGAAGCTCTGGGCCGACCACCTGGGCGCGAACCCTACCCACGCTCTCCTTGGTTGAGGGGCGTCACCCCGGCTTTGCGGGCCGCTCGCCGATACCCTGATCCGGGGGGCGCGGCCCAAGTTCGTCAGGTGCATGGCGCGAAGCGTACCGCAGCGGCCGGCAAACGCGGCACGGGGACCGGCCCACCAGCCCCAGGGAGGGGCGCGGCCATGGAGTCCGCAGACACGGCAGGGGAAGATCGCGCCGGCATCGACGATGCTGACTTGGCTGCCGTGGCCGGGGGCGGCGTGGAACCCATCGGGTTCAGGTGCGATCGGTGCGACTACCTTGACTTTGGTTGGCCAGAAGCCGAGAACCACATGGCCGAAAACCCGGGCCACCCGTGCTGGCCGGATGGTCTGTGAATGCCAAGGTAGGGACCCTGTGCGTCAGGAGCGACCCGCGGCGTCGGGTGCCCACCCACCCAGGCGAGGCAGGTCGGCGAACTCGCCGTGGGCAATGGCCCAACTCAGGGCTTCGTGCACGGCGCCCAGCGAAGTGTAGCGGGGCTGGTACGCGGCCAGGCGCTGCGCCTTGGCCATGCTGTGGCACGGGCTGTGGGTGATGTGGTCGCCGGTCAGGCGGACATCCAGCGCCGAACGCCCCTGCTGCCACGTCTCCCACTCCACATAGCGCAGACGAGCTGGCCGACCGAACCAAGCCGCCATGGTTTCGGCATAGCCGCGCAGGGTGACAGCGCGTTCGCTGACCGCGTTGAAGCTGTGACCGAGGGTGGCCTGGCGGTGGACCAGCAGTTGCAGGCACAGGTGGGCCAGATCTGCGGCGTGCACATGGTGCAGCGTGGCCAACCCCAGGTGCGGCAGGTCGACCTCGTCCCCCTGGGCCAGGGCCCGCACCACCTCGGGATTGCGGTTGCCGGCCGGGTTGATGAACTCCCAACCCGGGCCAACGATGTGCCCGGGATGGAAAATGCAGGCCGGGAAGCCGTCGCGCCGATAGCGTTCGTGGAGGTAGTCCTCGATCGCCTTCTTGTTCACCCCATAGTCACCCCAGGGCCGCTTGGGGTCGGCTTCGGTGGTGGGCACCGCCTCGGAGTACCCGTAGGTCCAGATGGTGCCGCAGTGAATGAACTGCTGCAGCCGGCCGAGCAGGGGTTCCACCAGCTGGGCGGTGCTCGGACGGGTGTAGGAGATCAGGTCGATCACCACCTGGGGGTCCAGGGCCGCCATCTGCGTCCCGAATGAGCCCTCCTGTTCGGCGGCATCGCGGTCCACCTCGCAATACTGCACCTGGCGCCAGGCCGCATCCGGGCGGTAGGGCTGCTGCTGGCCACGGCTCACGACCACCACCTGCATGCCGGCTTGGACCAGCTGCGGCACCAGATACGTGCCAATGTGCCCCGTGCCGCCAATGACCAGTGCTCGCATGGCTTCCTCCTGGTGGTCCCCAGCCCACCGCGTCGGCGACCCGCCGGCGCAGGCCTTCGGCTGCCGGCGCGGGCAACGCCGCGAAGGCGCCGCCGGCGCTGCCCCCGGCGGTGCGGGTCGCCGCCAGGCGCCGGGCCCGAACTCATGCTCGACGGCTTCGCCGTTGGCCGTCAGGCCCATTCAACGCGGCCCACCCACGGGCCATGGGCAGAGCTAGCCGGTGACGATGTCCCCGTGGCCGGCAAACGGATAGTCGATCACCGCCCGGCCCACTTCGCAGTCGTTGAGGCCGCTGTACAGGTCGGCCCGGCCGTCCGCACGCATGACGATGCCGGCGGTGAAGGCCGTATCCTTCGTACCGTAGACTTTGGTTGGCCCTTCGGGGTAGCAGGTCCGCGTGCCGATGATCTGCAGCGCCGAAACCTCGTGCCGAGCCGGATCGAACACGAAAGACATGTTCATGTACACGTTGTACGAACCCGCGGGATCGGCGGCGGGGTAGCAGATGTGACCGACGACGCCCAACTGCCCGCTGGCGAGGCGGTACACCTGATTACAGCCGCCCCAGCTGTCGGGCTCGAAAATCCCCGGGATGTAGGGTGCCTCCTCGATCACGGCCGGCGTCAGGTCGTCGAGGCTATCGATGACGGCAAAGCCGATCTGCGAGTAGCTACCGGTAGTGGCGTGGATAGAGGCATCGCGGGGCCGGGAGAAGACCCCCACGCGTCCGTCGGCCAGCTCCACCAGGCGGATGTCCTTCATGTTGTCCGGGCCGGTGGTGAAGTAATACAGGTCGTCCAACTGCGTGCCGCGGTAGAAGCAGGCGTGGTACTTCAAGTCTTTTTGATACCAGACCACATGCGTGCCACCCATGACCAGATGATCGCCGATGACACTGACGTACGGGTCCTCGATCGGGTAGATCATCGAATCGGGCACCACGGTCCACTCGTCCGGGCCTGTGCGCGCAAACAGGCGGGCCCAGGAACGGGCCCATTCGTGCCGCCGCTCGACGCGGCCGAAGATGAACTCACGGCCTGCCCGGACGAAGGGGATGGACGGGTTGTACACGTCAAAGCCATCGACGCCATGGAAGGTCAGCTTGGCGCTTCCATGGATTGTCCGGGTGGCCTCGAAGCGGGCGCGCTGCTGAGCCAGAGTCATGCGGATCACCTCCCATCGCCGGCGCTCACGTCCACGGCCGGGCCTGCCGCCGGCACCGATCTGCGGCCCGCCGGCCACCCCTGACTGGCCCGACTGCCCAGTAAGAGAGGACCACCCGCCGGGACAGGTCAAGGGGGAGCGCCGCGGCTCAGGCCCAGGAAGGCGCGTTGGGGACCGGCCAAGGTGGTTCTGCCTCGGGGCACGGGTGCGAGGCAGTTCGGAGTTCGGGGCAGCGGCTTGTCGCAGGGCGCGGCAGCAACGCCGACAGGGCACGCCCCTGGGCGCGGTGCCGGAGCCGGGATCTGCTCCCAGCCGGCAGTTCCGCCGGTGCGGATTACCCCGTCAGGTCACGGGCGGGGGCGCGGCGCGGGAGCCTTGACCAGGCGGAAGGCCCACAGCGCGGCCAGCCGTGGCGGCAGACGCTGCGAGCGGGCGAAATCGCGCGCCGCCCAAGCCGGCGGCGCCGGGCGCTCGGAGAAGAACGTCTCCCAGGCCGGCCAGAGCCAGAACATGCGGCCCCAGGCCTCGACGGACCAACCGGCCGCGGCAAAGCCGCGCACCAGGCGGCCAAGGGTGAAGAAGTGGACATGCGGCGTGCCCGGATCAGCAGTGGTCAGGTCGCGCGTGCGCAACTGGCGCTTGACCGCCTGCACGAAGCGGATGCCGACGGGCCAGCGTTTGAGACCGTAGCTGGGGCGGCAGAGGACTTCGGTGACGCCCCACCCATTGGGCACGGTAACGATCAGGCGCGCATCGGGCCGGGCTGCGGCGTGCAGATCGCGCAGCATGGGCTCCCAGAGCCGCACATGCTCCAGAACCTCGGTGAGTACAAGGCACGGGTAGGGTTGCAGGTCCACGGCGCTTACCGGCACACAGTCGAAGGCCAGACGCGGTACGGGGTAGCAGGCGCGGGCCGCGTCCACCGACGGCCGGTGGATGTCGATACCCGTGACATCGTACCCGGCACGCGCCAGTCGCGCGGCGACATGACCAGCGCCACAGCCGATCTCCAGCAGCCGCGTATGAGGGCGCGACGCGCTCGCGGCCGAGCCCAAGAGCGCCAAGATCGCGGCCACGCGGTTGCGGTGCACGGGGCTGGCGTCAAAAGGCGCGGCCAACTCGACGGAACCCGCCGGCGCCGGCGTGAAGGCCCAGACGCTGGGCTGGACCGGGATCAGGTACGTGATAGCCATCGCTCCTCGTAGGGGCCACGGCGGCCCGCACCGCCGCACGGTGTCGACCGCGGCGCGGCCATGACGGGCCCGGCGCTTAGGGTTGCCGCCACAGCAGGCAGGCCGGTGCTTCCTGCTTCTCCAAGCCCGGTCCCGAGATCCGCAACGCCGGCCGGTCGCCCGGCCACACGCAGCCATACTCCTGGTTGGGGCAGTACATGTCGTCTTTGCCGCCGCGAAAGTCGGCATAGACGACCTCGATGGGGTGCAGGCCAGCGGTAAAGGCAGCCAGGGATTCGACTTCCTGGGGTTTGTACAGCTGGATGTTGTACGGCGACCGGTCGGCGTCGGCCTTCTGGTTCATCGCCCAGTCGTCCAGGTACGCAGCCCACGGGCCCAGGAAGGCCCGGTTGCCGGTAGCCGCGTACGCGGTCAGCAGGGAGTCGAAGTAGGCGGGCCACGCCAGGTGGTGTCCGTAGTAGGCCGGCGCTTTGCGCCACCGCTCCACGCGCGGTAGAAAGGGCGTGTCGCTG
>CAITNQ010000263.1 GCA_903893785.1 uncultured Gemmatimonadota bacterium | reverse complement strand
GTCAGCCGGGAGTCGAAGTAGGCGGGCCGCGCCAGGTGGCGCCCGTAGTAGGCCGGCGCTTTGCGCCACCGCTCCACGCGCGGTAGAAAGGGCGTGTCGCTGGTCATCTCGTCGGACGTTTCGAGCTCACCGGGGGCCAACGGCTGCGCCTGCCAGTCAGGCGGCACGAAGGTCCAGTGGATCGCCCTGGGCTGGCCGACCTGGACCCGCAGGTCGCGCACGACGAGCACGTTCTGCATCAGGGCCTCGGCCGGCGCCCCGCCGCGCGCGCCCGGAGCCGCGTTAGCCACACTGGCCGCCGGGATGCCGTACTGCTCCGGGTCCAGGAGCTTGGCGACAACATAAGTCGCGGTACGCGGCCAGGACCTCGGCGTAGCGGCCCTCGTGGTACCGTTGGGCGAAACCCTTCTTCACCCCGCGCACCTGGGGATCGATCGCCTGCATCAGCGCCTGGGCCAACCGCCGCAGGTTCTCGGCCGAATCACGCGCCGCGAAGCGTCGCCGGCGCCCCGCGCTGTCAGGCGCTGCAGCCGCAACAATCATCTTGGCCTCCCCTATCCGTGGCGAAACCATGGCCAGCGCCAGCGCCAGCAGTATGCCGCCTGGGGCCCTGGACACCGACATTGTTGGCCCCCGTGGGTTGCCCGTTACGGCCGGCGCGCTGTCGACCGCCAGGCAGCGCCGGCAGGTGCCGACTGTTCCGACAGACCAGCGACGGACGGACGAATAAGGCATGCCCCAGCGCCGGTCAAGGCGGGCGGGGCAGGGCCCGCCCGGCAGCGTACACGAGCTACGCATCATTGCGGCCAGCGCGCCGCGAGGGCGCCGGGGGTTCGCCCGCGCAGGTCCGTCAACGCCGCCGTCGACCGCCCTTGTCAACGGCGGGCCGCCCGGCGATCTTGCACCCCATGGCGGCCCCAGTGGGCGTCATCGTTGCGGACGGCCACCCACAGGTAGCCCACGCCGCCCGGCCACTGGCGCGGCGTCCGTGCCGGGCAAGCGGCTGACCGACAATCGTGTCGCGTGTTGGCCGTGCCCCCGCAACCAGGAACAGGCCATGGCCAGGACCTACCTTGAGACCTTCGACGATGGCCCCGCCGGCTGGGTGGCCGACATCCGCAGCCCCCTGCCGGTCTGGGACGGCATGGCCTGCTGCTACAGTCCATGGACGGTAGACGCCAACCATGCCCCTCCCGGAGCCGGGTACCTGCACCTGCTGATGTACCTGCTCACCAACCCAGAGGCCGCCCGCCAGTTCCCGGCCGAGGCCCACGGCGTCAACCGCTTCCTGGCCGAGGGCCACAGCACCAACCTGACCCATGCCCAGCTGACGGTACGGCTGCGGGGCACCCTGGACCTGGCCGGGCCGCTGTGCAACAACCACCGGCCTGTGCCGCAGCTTGACCTGGGCGGGGCGCGCCTGTTACTGCTGGCCCAGGCTCGATTGGCCCACACCACCGCCAATTTCGTGCTCTCGGCCCAGCCGTTCACAGTGACCCCGCAGTGGTCAACCCAAACCATCGAGTTGGCGCCTGACCCGGCGCAGTGGACCTGCCTGGGCGCCCGCCACGACCTGACCGACGTGTATGGCTACGGCGACATTGCCGCGGTCCTGCGCGACGTCAATGTCGACCTGATCTTCGTGCTGTTTCCGCTGCGGGTGGTCCCGGTGGGCGAGGTCGACGACCCCGACCGCCGGTGGGCGGCCAAGGACTACCGCGTGGACATGCAGTACCTGCCCAAAGGGCTGGTCATGTTCGACACCGTGCGCATCGACTACCCGCGCTGACGCGGCCAACGGCAGCCCCGCGCCGAGCGGACCGGGCCCTGCCGGCGAGCGGCCGGCGCGTCCTCCGGGGACCGGCGCCGGTCCCCGGAGGACGCCGGTGGCCGGCATCCTGGGGACGCAACCGCAGGGCGTTTGCCCGTCAGCGACGGGCGCTCGGCCGGCACGCAGCCTGGACGGCCGCCGCATCGGCGCCTATCGCCAGAGGAAGTGAGCCATGAGAGCCATCGAGATCGAGCGGCGTTTCGTCTACCATTCGCCGCAGTACCCGGGCTTTACCAGCTGGTGCGGCCTGTGGGCCATGCCCGGCACGGAACTGATGTGCTGCTTCACGCAGGCCACTGGCCCCCTCGCGGGTCGACCTGCCGCACCACCCGAAGTTCGGCACCGGCTCGAGTGGCCACCCGTCGTGGGCGAGGGCGAAGGCGCCATGGCCGCGGAAGCCTATGACATGACGGGCCTGGAACTGGCCAATGTGCACCTGCGCTCGCGGGACGGGGGCGACACCTGGCAGTGGGCCGCCAGTGACTGTTTCCGTTCGTGCATGAATGGCATTACCGGCGAGGGTGCCGTGGCCCTGTCTGACGGCACCCTGTTGCGCGGCGTCTGGGGCCCGTACCTGCCCTACGACCCGGTGCCGTATGACGGGTACCTGCAGCGCAGTACCGACGGTGGCATCAGCTGGGGCCCGGCTGAGCTGATCTGCGGCCAGCCCGGCTGGCTGTTCTGGCCCAAACGTCTGCGCGTGTTGCGCGACGGCCGCGTGCTGGCCGGCGGCGGCCTGTTCCGCATCCAGGGCGCCAACGACACCCGTGGCGACTGGAGCCGCGACTCGAAGCCAGCGCTGTTCGTATCTGACCCGGACGGGCGCGACTGGTCGGGTCCGATCGCCATTGTGCCGCCGCATCAAGACCATCAAGCCCTGGGCCTGACCGAGGAGTTCGACTGGGCCGAACTGGACAGCGGCGAGTTGCTGGCGGTGTTGCGCGCCGACCGGGCCCCGGGCGGACCCTGCCGCCTGCAGACGCGGCTGGTGGCTGCCGGCGACGCATGGCGGCCGACCCACGTGGAGCCCGCGCCGTTCCCCCACAGTGGCCACCCCGAGCTCGTGACGGCGCCCGGCGGCCAGGTGCTGCACGTGGCCACCACGGGCTTGTCATGGACGAGTGACGGCGGCCGTACCTGGCAGCCACTGGCATTGGACGATGGTCTGCAGACACTGCGGCCGCGGCCGGCCACCGGGTACTACCCACGGTCCGTGGCCCTGGCAGATGGCCGGGTGCTGGTGATCGGCCACGTTGGCGGAGACGACGGCTATGGGGTCACGGACCAGTCGATCGTGTCGTTGCGCTTCCGCCTGGCCCGGTAACGCTAGCCCGGCGGGCCGGTCACGGCAACAGGAGGGTCACGGGCACAGACCGCCCGGGGCCACGGGCGCCGCTGACCTGACCGGCCGCAACGCCCCGGCCCAACGGGTGGGCGGGGTCAGAGCCGCTGGAGCGCCGACATGACGCCGGCCAGCGCGATCATGGTGCCCATGGTCCAATAGAGCTGGTGCTTGACCTCGGCACGCAGGGCGGCCATCTCCTGGCGGAGTGCCGCTGGCTGGGCCGCCATTTATTGCCGCAGCCCGGCTGACTGGGCGGCCATCTCCTGGCGGAATCCGGCAGAATGGCCGGCCATTTCCTGCCGCAGCCCGGCTGACCGGGCCGCCATCTCCTGGCGGAATCCGGTGAACTGGCCCGCCGTGGCGCGGGTTCACCCGGTGGTCGACGGCCAGGCGTCGGCCAGCGGCGCGCCCGTCTTCTCGGCCACCACCATGACTTCGATCTCGTCCAGGTCCATGGGACGCCGACCCCAGTTGCCCGCGGTGCCGCCCCAGACATGGCGCACCGACAACCCCGCCAGGCGCATGAGCAAGGCCAACTCGGTCGGCACAAAGGCGCGTTCGCGGGTCGGGATCGCGACCGCCCCCTCAACCGGGGCCAAGTGGCCCGACTGGACCAGCCCCACCGGGTCAAAGCGCCCCTCGGCCACGTCTTGGTTGTTGTATCGGCGCAGCATGCGGGCGCCGTTGAGCGCGGTCAGCACCATCCGGCCAGCCGGCACCAGGCTGCGCGAGACGTTGCTCAAGATCGCCAGCGGCTGCGCGATGGGGTCGTCGGTCTGGCTAAGTAGCCCGAAGGCCCCCTCGCACAGGCAGATGGCCGCCGCGAACCGGGCCGGTAGCGAGAACCGCGTGGCGTCGGCCTGCAGCCACTCCACGTTCACCCCGGCCTCACGCGCCGCCACCGCTGCCTGCGCCAACATGCCCGGCGACAGGTCAATGCCGGTCAAGGCATAGCCACGCCGCGCCAACTCGACCGAATGCCGACCCGTACCGCAACCGATGTCCAAGATGGCGGCCCCGGCGGGCAGAGCCAATTCCTCCACCAAGAAGTCGACCTCGCAAGCCGTGTTGGCGGTGAAGCCATTGCGCATGTACGAAGGAGCATGGGCATCGAAGAAACGCTGCCAGTTGTTGGGTGTGGACATGGGTGGAAATACCTCCGGTGTTAAGTGGGCCAAGGGCCGGCGCACCTGCGGCTGGAACGTGGCCGCGCGGTGTCTCGGCAGGCTCGCAGCTGGTTCGCGCCACGGCCGACGGGCGCCGCTGCCGCAGGCCGACAACCGCCCTATTCAGACCCAGCTCGCGGCGTTGGGCGCGGGTTGCGGCTGGCCGGGTCAAGCCAGGACCACAGGCAGCTGGCACCCGCTGGTAACGGCTGTGTCGGAAGCCAACCAAAGATAGCGGTGGCACGACACCATTGCCCTGGCCACGACCCGGCCGGGTATTCCGAGCCCTCCCTGCAGGCGTGTGCTCTGGCAGCGCCACCGGTTGTTGCCGGGTTCGGGTACCGGTCTGCCTGAACCCCGGGCTGGCGCCGTGATGGACCGGCAGCAGCGCCTCAGCCGGGGCCGTTGCCGGCGGACTGCAGAGCTCCGGCGCGGCCAGATGGCGGCCGTAGGGTTCGGGCAGCGTGGGCGTGGAACACGGTCAGAGCCGTGGCTGCGGTAACTGCATCCGCACGACCGCCACCCAGCCGAGCGCGGTCTGGCGCTCGCGGCTGCCGCCCCACCGACGCGGGGTGAAAGGCGGTTGCCGGCCGGCCGCAGGATGGGGGTCTGACACACCCCGGAGCGGATGCACTCGCACTTCTATGGTCAGGAATTGCCCACGCTTGGAGTGGTGTGGTGTTGGCGTGGCCGGTGAGTCCGGCGCGGACCGCGGCGCACGCAGCCAGCGTGGCAAAGGCGGGCGGCGCGCGCGGAGAGCAACGGCCCGAAGCGTTGGGGCCGCGTCTGCCACTCCTGGTCGCGTAGTGTGACCGCGGGACCTTCCCGCGACAACCGATCACTGCGCCAGCCCTCGAAGGGGTCGCCGCGTCCCTTTGCCGCGGACGGCTCTCCGGCACCTTGGCTCCGGCCAACTGCGAACGCCTGACCCCCATGGCCACCATTGCCGGCGACTGGGGCGGCGACGCCCTAGTCGGCGAGAGGGGCACAGGCGGTCTCGGTTGGCCCGACGGCCGCCCGTTCAGTCGGGCAACGCACCGCACGCCCTCGGCACTGGCCGCATCCCGTTCTGCGACGACGGGCGACCCAAGCACCCAACGGGCCAGGCGGTCGCGCTGACTTGCTGTGCTGGCAGGCCTGATGCACTGCCGGCAGGGCCAGCCGCTGGCATTTGGTGCCGCCGGGTTACCGGCGAAGGTGCAGTTCCGCCCTGTGCGGGGACTCACGGGTGCCAGCAGCAGCAACGACCACAGCAGGCGCAGTGATGACCCGTCCCGCGGAACGGTTTGTTATCCATGGAATCGAGACCGCCACACCCAACCGGCTAACCCAACCTCCCGGATCTTGCGACGCGGCACCTGCGACCGGCGACCTTCCAGGTCGCCGTCGCGACACGGCGTTGAGATTGGGCGGCGGACCGTCTGGCCAACTACCGCCCCAGCTCGGGCGCTCCGTGCCGGCAACGTCGCGCTAACCGGATAGGCAAACCTGGACAAGTGCCCTATTGTGCACTATGTTCCCGGGGGAGCAAGACCACGTAGCTGGCCATCGCGCAGGAGTGCAGGGGCTCAGCTAGTCCATACGGGTCGGCAGGGTCAACGAGTGTTGGTGGAGCCGGGCCGGCGAAGGGCACGCCATAGCGGGCCGGTCCTTGACCCTCTCCCCAGAAACGGAGTATACTGCTGCAGCCCGCGTTGCTCGCGGAGGGTCCCCTCGCCCCCCGCTGCGTGACCAGTTACCAGGCACACACGCTACTAGGCGCCGGCACCCGCTCTCCCTGGTTCGTTCGCCGGGCTGGGCGCCGCCACCCCGTCGGGAAAATGCCCGGTCTTCGACAGCCTATCTACCTAGACGGCAACGCGACAACGCGCCCCCTGCCTGAAGTCTGTGGCGCCGTTGTGGCGGCCATGGGCGCTGAGTTCGGCAACCCGTCAAGCTCGCACTCCGGCGGTGCTGCCGCCCGTGGGTACCTCAGGGCGGCCCGCAGTGATGTCGCGCGCCTGCTAGGGTGCGCGCCCGAATCCCTGTCCTTCACTAGCGGAGCCACCGAAGCGAACAACACCGTCATCGCGGGAGGGACGTTGGTCCGCGGCGACAGGCTGCGCATCGTCTCAAGTGCGGTGGAGCATTCTTCTATCCTCAGGGCGCTCGAGTGGGCCGGATCGCAGGGCGCCGAGGTCGTCCTCTTGCCCGTGAACAGACACGGCGTCATCGATCTGAGCGCGCTGCGCGATGTAGTCGCGGGCGCGCCATCGTTGGTGTCCATCCAATGGGTCAACAGCGAGACGGGCGTCATGCAGCCCATCTCGGAGATTGGGCGGCTTTGTGCGGACCGCGCAGTTCCGTTCCATACGGACGCGGCCCAGGCAGTTGGCAAGTTGCCTCTGCGCCTCGGCGAGGAACCCATTGACTATGCCTCTGTGTCGGCCCACAAGTTCCACGGCCCGCAGGGCGTGGGCGTGCTCTACATGCGCCCGGGTCGACGCGTTCGCCCTCTGCTGCACGGCGGTGCCCAAGAAGCGGGGCGCCGTGCCGGTACGGAGAACGTCCCTGGTGTGGCCGGCATGGGGGTTGCGGCCGCCCTGAGGGCAGACGGCCTAAGCGAGGCCATCTGCGCGCTGGCGGCTTTACGGGATCGCTTCGAGGCGGCGGTGCGTGCGTCGATCCGCGACGTAACAGTCAACGGCGGTGGGTCGCCACGCGTATGCAACACCTCTAACCTGCTGTTGCATGGTGTGGACGGACAAGCGCTTGTGGCACGGTTGGACCAAGCCGGAATCCAGTGCTCCCAGACCTCTGCATGCGTTAGCCACAGGCCTGAGCCGTCGTACGTTCTAACATCGATGGGCCTTGACGAAACGGCGGCCTACTCGAGTGTGCGGTTCAGCTTCAGTACGGCCAACACAGCCCACGAGGTGGACCACGCCGTCAATGTCTTGGCTGCTACCGTTGCACAGCTGCGCGCGCAAGGTCGCCGGCTGGCGCCTAACCGGATAATGGCGGAGGTACCATAGTGCGTTTCGGCGGGCACGAGACGTTCGCGGTCAGGGAGGGCTGGCTCCACAAAGGGCTCGGCATGGTACACGACGAGCCGGAGAAGCTTGTTGACGAATACGCGGCAGATTGGCTTGGGGTAGGCCAAAACATGGCCAAGTCGATCCGACACTGGTTACTCGCGACCGGGCTGGCTGAGAAAAGCGCGTCCCCAAAAGGCCGCCAGGTCGCCAGACTCCAACCTACTGCCTTGGGCCACCTGGTTCGTCGCCACGACCCGCACTTCACGGCGGCGGGCACTTGGTGGGCAGTGCATGCCGCCCTGCTTGCGTCAACTGAACACGCCTACGCCTGGGGCTGGTTCTTCAACACTTTCAGCCTGGCACGATTTGACAAGGGCGTCTGCCTCGAGGCGCTGATACGACACCTGCAGGCACGCAAGGTGAGGATGCCAGCGCAGCGGACCCTTGAGCGGGATCTCAGGTGTCTCTTCAGCAGTTATGCCAGAGCGATCCCAGCTGAGCCAGCCGATCCCGAGGAAGCGCGCGAGTCGCCATTCGCCGAACTGGGTCTGCTGAGCTTCTACCGCGCCAGCGGGTACTACCAGCTCCAACAGGGGGGCAAAGACGCCCCTTGGCAGCTCATCGGTTACATCGTCAACAGCACCCCCGACACGACCGGCCCAACCGAATACCTCGATGTACCGATCCAAGACGCGGCGAGGCGTCCGGGAAGCGCTGGCCGCGTCCTCTGCATGGGACCCGAAGCGTTGTACGAAGCCGTAGTCCGCGCAGAGGCCGTCAGCGACGGCGCCATCCAGATCGCCGGACTGGCGGGCGAGCGGCGACTTCGCGCGCGGCGCTCGCCTCCAGGCGAATGGCTGAGAAGCTATTACCTGTCCGTCGGCTTGGAGGCACGTGATGCCGCCTGAATCGGCTAGCCAGCACGCCGCCGACGAGCCATTCCTGCGCTCGATCAACGTGCAGTATGACGCCACAGCGCCGGAGCGTATCCAGCACTTCCAACCCACGGCGAAAACCGCGCTGATCACCAAAGCGCTCCTTGGGTTAGGCTCGTCACGGGCTCATTTCATCGTGGCGCCATACGGTAGCGGTAAGTCGCTGACTGCGGCTTACGCGCTCCATGTGGTGGAGAACTCCAAGTCGGCGCAGCGGGTCCTGGCGGCGGTGGGGAGGCGGCTGAGGAAAGCCAACCCGGAGCTTGCCGATCGAGTTAGGGAGCGCCAGCGGCGGCCAGACCATCACGGCCTTGTGCTCGCGCTGCATGGGCACTGCCCGAACGTGCCGGCCGCCCTCCACGCGGCGGCCATCGAGAGCATGAAGCGGCTAGGGCTTCTGAGTCAGCTTGGTGCATTGGCGCCCCCAGCAGGGACAACGCAGGACAACCTGCGCCTGCTTCTTGAGGGATTGGCGGCAGGGGCGGCCGCGTCGGGCTGTGATCGCATTCTGGTGATCTGGGACGAATTCGGGCGGCATCTAGAGACGCTGCTGCGCGAAGCCCGCACCGTTGAGTTGGCGGACATACAGTCGCTGGCCGAGTTCGCCAGCCGCGAGACGCAGGTCCCCGTCACCGTCGGGCTGCTCCTTCACCAGAATATCCTGCAATACGCTGGCTCCATGACGCAGTCGGTGCGCTCCGAATGGACCAAGATAGAAGGGCGCTTCCAGACGATCCAATACATCGACGACAGCGCCGAGGTGTACCGCTTGATCGCTGACGTGGTTTGTCGACGTCGGCCCGGCCCCGGCCCCGCCGCAGACCGCACCATGGCGTTGGCGCGCCGCTGCCTTCAGCAGCGCTTGTTCGGGAAGATGCCCGTCGATGATGTCTGCCGGCTTCTGGAACACGCTTATCCATTGGAGCCGGTGACGTTGTACCTGCTGCCGCGCCTTGCCGCGCGCGTCGCGCAGAACGAGCGCACGCTGTTCGGTTTCCTGTATGATCTGCCGCTGGACGCCCCTGTTACCCCGGCAGCACTCTACGATTTCTTCTCACCGGTCATGCGCGCCGATACGGCCGTCGGCGGCACCTACCGGCGCTGGCTTGAGACGCAGAGCGCACTGTCGCGGTCGCAGACCGACGAGGAAGCCGAGGCGATCAAGGCCGCGTGCCTGCTTGGCCTCGGAACTAGCGGCGAACGGGCGCGCGCACGGCGCGAGCTGCTCATGCTGGCACTCGAAGGGTATGGCGCAGCAGGGACCGCCACCGAGGTAGTTGAGGCACTGGTCGGGCGCAAGCTCCTGCTGCACCGTCGCCACAGCGACGAGGTCACCGTCTGGCACGGCACTGACGCGGACCTGCGGACGCGCCTAGACGGAGAGAAGGCGCGCCACCGCGACGAGTTCGATGGCTCAACCTTCCTGGCTCACGAGGCCCGGCCTCCGTATTGGCTGCCCACGGAATACAACGACGAGTATTGCGTACGGCGGTACCTTGGTGGTCGCTACATCACTGTCAGTGGTCTCGAGTGGCACTTCAGCCTTGAACACGCGGTCACTCCCTTGCCGATCGATAGCGACGGCGAAGTGCTCTACGTGCTCGCAGAGACGCAGGACGAGTTGGCGTCCGCCGAGGCCATGCTTCGTCGGCAGCTCGCTAGTGATCGAATGGTCGCCGTGCTACCGCGCGAGCCGCTCCCGATCAGGGAGGCCGCTCTCGAGGTGTGGTGCCTCCTGCAGATGCAGGCCGATGTCGAGTTGGTTAGCACCGATCCGCTAGTGACGGTGGAACTGCAGCAGATGGCCGACGATGCCAGGGGGCATCTGCAGCAGCTTCTCGATCGTCTAGTCCTCCCTGGAACCGATGGGGGCCGGTGGCTGTATCTGGGCGAGGAGCTGCCCGCACGGTCAGCGCGCGAGCTGAGGGTCGCGCTGTCGGCCATCATGCGGCGAGTGTTTGGCCTTACGCCGCGCATCAACAATGAGATGATCGTCCGGCGCCGGCCATCATCTGTCGTCATCAACGCGCGGAAGAAGCTTCTCCTGGCGCTCCTGGAGCGCTGCGGGCAAGAGCGGCTGGGGATCGTGGGTAATTTTCCCGACCACTCGGTTTTTCGTTGCGTATTGCTGCAGACCGGGCTGTACCGGCAGTTGCCGACCGGCCGGTGGGCTTTCGCGCCACCCGAAGACGTGGCCGACACCGGCCTGCGGGCCGTATGGCGCCGGATCCATCTCTTCTTGACTGAACCGAGCGCGTCACCCAAGGAACCTCAGTACCTCATTAACGAATTGAGCCAGCCACCCTATGGTGTTCGCGCCGGCGTGATGCCGGTGCTCTTCACTGCAGGTCTGGTGGCCTTCCGCAGTGCCCTGTCGGTGACCAGAGATGGTCACTACGTGTCGGACCTTCTACCGTCTACGATAGAGGAGATGTTCCGCTCGCCCGCAAGGTACCGCATCGCGGTTCTCGCGCTGGACGTTACCAAGACGGAATACCTGCGCGCGTTCCAGCGCTGCTTCAGTGCCGGCCCACCGTACGAGGTGCCCGAGGCGGACCTAATCCGGCTGTGCTACGACGCACTTGAGGCGTGGAAAGTCCAGCTGCCACCAGCCTCAATGACGACGCGCCAGCTGAGTGAGCAAGGGGCAAGGTTCCAGCGTCTGTTGCAGCGCGAACGCGACCCCGTCAGCCTCATCCTGGCCGAGGTGCCCGCGTGTGTGGGGCATCCGATAGAGCGTCTCCAGCCGCTGATGGCGGCCCTTGAGGCGTGCAAGAGCGAGCTGATGTCGGTTGCCCAGGTCTATGCCGATCGCGCCGTTGCGTCCGTCCGGCGCGTCCTCGGGGTTCCCGCCGGCGGAAACGGCGGCCTGCGTGCCTGTGCACTGGCATGGTCGCAGTGCTTTCCTCCCGATTTTGTCGCTGGAATGCCGGAAACGGGTACGCCGAAAGGCCTGCTGACTCGTATGGCCATGCGCTACGGGTCGGACACGAAGCTGGTGGACTCTCTCGCGAGCCTGCTAGTCGGCCGACCTGTGGCGCGGTGGGATGACACCACAGCCGCGCAGTTCGAGCGAGAACTGCACGCCGTGGTCCAGGAAGTCGAAGAACGCGCCCTGGATCGAAGCGCCTCAGTTCGTCCAGACGGGCCCGCGTCGGCTGGCCTTGCACGGTTGGTGCAGCGGCGCATGGCGGGCATGTACGCGCACTTGGCTAACCTCGTGGGTGACAGCGAGGCCGCTGAGATGCTTGCGTCCCTGGCCCAAACCAGAACCGAGGTCCCAAATGGCTAAGATGACCGAAGCGCTAGGGGCGATGGGTGACAACTCCATCAAGCACATTGTCAGCCTTTCTGGCGGCAAGGACTCGACCGCGCTGGCTCTTTACATGAAGCAGCACTACCCGCAGCTCCCGGTTGAGTACGTCTTCTGTGACACCGGCTGCGAACTGCCCGAAACGTACGAATACCTGGAGCGGCTGGAGGCGCTATTGGGCGCCGAAGTCAAGCGGCTTAACGCCCTGGACAACTTGGGTGTCGCCCGCAAACCAGGCCGCACGCCGTTCGACATGTACCTAAACGAGCTTTACGGCGGTTTCCTGCCGAACCCGCGGGCACGATGGTGTACGCGGGTCCTCAAGATCGAGCCTTTCGAGCGCTACGTGGGCACCGGGTACGCCTTCAGCTACATCGGGATCCGCGGCGATGAAGACCGCGAAGGGTACCAGTCGCGCAAACCCCCCGTCCTGTCGCAGCGCCCCAACATCGTCCCGGTATACCCGTTCCGCGATGATGGCATCACTCTGGCAGACGTCAAGGCGATCCTCTCGGAGTCGGGGTTAGGCCTGCCGGGTTACTACCAGTGGCGCTCACGCTCGGGGTGCTACTTCTGCTTCTACCAGCAGGTGGGCGAATGGCAGAACCTGCGTGACGTTCACCCGGCGCTCTTCGAGCGGGCGCTGGCCTATGAACGGGTGAATGGCGGGGATTCCAGGTACACCTGGGTCGATGGGCGGACCCTGCTGCAGATCGCAGATCAACCGCGGCGTGAGCCCATACCTCTGCCGGACCTCGCTGAGGGATGCGCAATCTGCCATCTGTGAGGCGCCGTGGGCTTGGCCCTGGCTGCGGGCAGCTGTGACGGTTTGCGGTTTGACGAAGGGCTTACGGTATCTGGGGCCCACGTCCTGCGGAACGTGCGGCGGTTGCGGTGCCGGTCGTCCGCCGCACCAGCGGGTATCGTTTCGGCCGTCTTGCCTCGCGCTATTCGCCTGCTCCCACTCGTTAGGTAGCTGCTCCTTGCGCCGTTGGGTGGCTATGCCCTATTATGGGGCCCATGTCCGGCGTGGGTCGCATCCATCAGCGGTGTGGCATGGGCCGCGCCCTCGATGGCCCTTTCCGGCACCGCCATCACGGTGCGTGCTGCTGTCTGTGGCTCGCAATCTGTTCGAGGCCGACGCCCGTGGCATGGGGACCTTGCGCCCTGCCCACAAAGATCGGCGACGTAGCGCGTGTTCTGAGAGTACCGTGTGTTGGCCCGCCAAACTGAACATGGCCTGGTCGACCCGGCCCGACAGCGACCGCCATGGGTGACACTGCTCCAGATCCACTACCTTCACTACACGTTGGAACGGGCTGGATCGAGCTTGAGATCACGGCTGAACCCACCGTGAAGTTGACCTTCCAAGGCTATGTTCCTGTGGTTGCCGTCCGCGTTGCGGCCACCGATCTGGCCTATCTGTTGTTCGTATCCGCAAAGTCGCTTGCCGAGCAGATCGAGCCCCTCAGGCAAGCCAATGGTGGATTCCGCGGCCTGCGCCTGCGCCTTCGTAAGGAGAGCACAGAGAAATACGCGCGCTACCAGGTGGAGGCACTGCGGCGGCACGACTCGCCACCGTATCGAAGCGACAAGAGGTAGTCGGGGTGGATTTCCGCCGGGATATCGAGCTCCAGAATACACGCGCGGCAGTGCGCCATGGCCTGGGCGCCGAACCGATCGATGCTCTCCGCGTGCTAAACGCCGTTTCGCCCCGGACCTGGCACATCCGGATTGAGTTCGATCGCTCAAACCGCAACCACCTTCATATCGGCAGCACGCCGCCTCTCTCGGACACCGAGATCCTTCGCATCTTGGACGGCCGCCTTCCATCACTCTACAGGGGCGACTCCTTAGCCGTGCGGTTGACGGATGGCGTGTTTGTCTGTGATTTCCTGGATGCCCCGGGTGACGGCCGCAGCACTAGCTATGCATTCACGCGTCGGACCCAGGAGGAGGTCGGCGGCGCGCTGAAAGTGATCGGTTTCGAGGGCCCGCCCATAATGCACCGGCAAGCGCAACTCACCGAATGGCTTCTCGCCAACACTTGGTTGGGTAGCAGTTCGTTCGCGGCGGGACAGGGCCGCGTTGAGGTTGACGTGTTTGGGTTCAGGTACGACGTTGCCCGGCCGCGTAACGACACCGGCACCGATCCCTGCCCGTCGTTCGGCGTCCGCACGCCGCTCAAAGATCGGAGCGGCGCCCTGTTGGGCGAGATGTCTCTGCGAATGTCACCGCGGCTCTCCAAACGCAAGGAGAACAGTCTCAGGCACCGAACGTACGGCGTCATCAATCCAGAGGTGTGCTGGCCGCAGTTCATCGGCCAGCTGGCCCCCGCTAGGGAGTCATGGTTGAGCATCGAGGTCGACGTAAAGTGTATGGAGTGGTACACCGCGTATGGGCCTGCCGACACAGCCCTTCTCCGCACATTGCTCATGGCCATCGCAGACGCGACCACGGCCGTGGCTTCGGGCCGTGACTATGGCGAGTACCTGACGCTATCCGCCGCATGGCGACGGTCTGCGGCAGCACAGCGCATTGCCGACAGGCAGGAGGGACTCAGGTACTCGCGGATGGTCCGCGTCAACAGCATACCCCTCATGCGCGAACCGTGTTCCGAGAACGAGTTGGTCGCTCTCTACATGAAACTTGAGGCGCAGGGCGCTCTGCCCTTCGACTGCAAGGTTCTCGAATACACGGCACAATCGGACATTGATGCCCTGGCTGACTTCAGGTTCGGTACCGAGGAGGCGTACAATAGGTTCGCCCCGGTCGAATTCGAGTTCGGTGCTGCAGCGTTCCTCGACCATGACCACCCGCCACAGCAGACGAAGCTCGTGATCTGTTGGCACGAGGCGGACCTATGTGAAGACGACGGCTTCGTGGCCACGCCGGATCCCTGGCGCTTCAAACTGGTGTGCGACTCGTACGAAGTGCCCGTTGTGGTTTTGCGTTACGTCCCGGCAGTGGAGATCCGCTAAATGAGGCTTCGCGCAGCGACGTTCTGACGACGGAGGGACCGAGATGGCTCTCGGCGAGATTGCCGGTGTAGTGCGGAAGGTGATGGGTACGCGCGTGTACTACTTTGGCACAGTGATGTCGGATAAAGCCAAGGGCGTGACATTCGTCCCCGTGATCGAGCGAAGCACCCGTACCTACCTTCAGGAGAGCGATGAGGGGGGGTACCAGCGCCCTGGGTCGCGCAGCAGGATGCGCGCTTTCATGCGGTTCCTTGCCGAGCACCCCAACTCGGTTGTGCCACCCGTGCTGCTCTCTATCAGGCAGTGGTGGCGTTTCGTGCCCGACCAGGACCGGCCGGACTATGGCCTGCTTGTCGTCGAGAACCCGGCAGCCATCGTGGACGGGCAGCATCGGGTTGGCGGGTACATCGCCCTCTTTGAGGAGGAGTCGCAAGTCCGGCCTATCGATTTCATAGCCCTTCAGGACCTGACGCGAGAGGACGAGGTACAGGAGTTCGTCACCGTCAACAGCACCCAGAAGGGCGTCCCGAAAGCTTTGACGACCTTCCTAGGCGATGAGATGGAGGCCAGAATCGCGTGGGCCCTGAACGAAGAGGAAGACAGCCCGTTCAGAGGCCGCATCACGCGGACGCAGATGAGCCGGGAGGTGCTTTTCGCGCTGAACAGCGTCGCCAAAGGCATCAAGCGCTTGTTCAACCATGGCAAATTGGTCGATCTGGGCGAAGACGCGCGGCTTGACTGCGCGATGCGCTACTGGACCATCATCGCCGACGAGCTTGAAGAGCCATGGTCGGACATCGAGAAACTGGGTGACGTGAACACTGCCGGGAGGGCCGACTTCGAGTACAAGCTGCTCGAGTTGACGGGCTACATCGCGTGGTCACTGATGGGGCCGGACGTGCTCAGCCGCAGTTACGCGGAGGGGGTCGGCGTGAATTGGGAGAACGTCCGCGCCTTAGTGCGTGCCTGTGGGAGCATCGACTGGCGCAAGCAGGGCCAATACGAGGGACGTACCGGCGAGGCCGGAGCGCTCGCGCTCAAGCAGGACATGGAGCGGTTGCTCCCCGTAGCCGTCGTGACAGACATCGGCTGACCGGGCGGCCCGCGCCATATTGTGGTGGGGCCAGACGGCCTACGGACCGCGGGGTAATTCCCCGGCCGCCGTAGATCGTACGCGTGGTGGTCGAGGTCGAGGTACCGGCCAGCCAGCACGGGTGCCCGGTGACATGGCGGCTGAGGGCGTTGATCGGCTATGACGACAGCCACAAGCTGGAATACCGACCTGGGCAGCTGTTCGTTCGTGTGCATCGCCGCGCCAAGGATGCCGCGTCGCGGGAGTGGTGAGCGCTCCGCTGCCGGCGCAGCCAATCGAGGGCTGCGAATCCGGCGCGGTGTACTGGCCCACGCCACCCGCCACCGCTTCGCCGATCGGCTGGCATGGTATCGCCCACGCCGCGCCCTGAACCGGGTAAGGGTTCATTCGGCCCGCTCATTATGGAGACGTGTGTCATGCAGGTCTCTTGGCCAGAGCCCCGGATGCGAGCTCAACCGGGCTCGGTGATACCCGGCACAACGGGCCGGGCCGTCCTCCACGCGATCAGCTGGTCCGCGGTTTTGACGGGGCCGGTACGCAACAGCCGTGTAATAGCCGGTCGCGGTGGCGACCGCCCTCACGGGCGACACGCGGCACAGATCGCGGCTTACCGCGCGATCCCCCTGCGCCGGGTGCTTGGTGAGGAAACGCGCGCCGTGATAGGGCGCCCGGACCTTGGGGCCAGGGATCTAGCCGTCGATGATTGGGCCGAGGGGCTTCCAGGCTAGGCGGGATCGCTGGTCGCACACACCACAAAGGCGCGATCGACTGCGGGCCTAGCCGCAGGCCAGACATGACCTGGAGAGGGAAACGAGAATACCGCGCCTTGCAGCTGCGCTGGGAAGACGTCGCCGAGTTCAACCGCCCCAACCGGCGCCAGTAGGCGGGGGCAGCCCGTCATCGCCGTGCGCAGGGAAGACAGTCGAGGTCCCTGCACCGCGGTCTAGACACCGAACTGCGCCAAGGTTAGCGCGCTTCCGGACTAGGGCCATGGCCCTGCCGGCGCACTTCGATCTGGTAGACCACGATGGGCTCGTGCGGGTGCTGGCCAGCCTAGGCCCAAGACATGTCACGCTTGACGCGCTCCAACCCATCAGGGACATTGGGGGCCGAAGCGACCCACTTTGGTGGGCTTCTCGTGGCTGTTCCTCACCGACCACTGTGGAGCGACCAACATGGAACCCGACCGTCTGCCGATACGTCTTTCCCACAACCTTGATGGGAGGAAATTCAAGTGGTTGTGGGCGAAATACGTCCGGGCCACTAGAGATACGGCGCACTGCACGGGGTGCCTCCTCGGGCCGTATAGCCATCGACTTAGTGGCCACAACAGTGAACTACGCACTCAGGGCGAGCTCGTCTTGGATGAAGAACCACCCGGGACCTACGGCGCCGTCTACATCTGTGGCGTTGCGCGGCAAGGGTATTCCCGGAAACAGAACTACGCACACAATTTGCACGCCGCGATCGTGCCCGCGGAGGGAACCACCGACTCCTATGTTTTCGAGAACTGGTCCCTCACCGTCCGCAACGGTCGGTTCACGCCGATACCCACCCTCGAGGACCTGCCTAACCGGTACACCGGCTTGCCCGCCGCCTTCACCACCTGCCGCATCTTCCGCTGGGCGGTGTGCGCAGCACCGACGCTGCCCGGTATAACCGGCCCATGCGGCACCACCACCGGACTCCTCGGTTCGCGGCCCGATAGGGACCGTATGGTGTAGTCTGGTTCGCCCCGGGGCCTTGTCAGCCAGGGTCTGGCCGCCCGTACCGCCCGGGCCCCGCGCTGGCGCGAGCATTGAGCTGCTACGCAGCCCACCGCATCGAACCCCTTAGCGAAACCTCGCTGCTGCACGCCAATTCCTGCGGCTTAGCGGGGGTACCGGCATCTAGTCCATGAATAGCGCATGCTGCCTGTTCGCCGGCACGGGCCCCTTGGCCGCTCGCGCCGGCATTTTGCCTGGTGCGCTGTTTCGGAACCAGAGACTCGCGGAAACGCATCCCACCAACTGGGGCGGCAACGCTCGCGCGTGGAAGCAGCCTGGTTGACGTGCACCCCTGTGGGTAACCGAACGACGCCGGTGCGAGGGGCAATCAGACATCTCTGTCGGCCAGCATACCCGCCATCGTGACTGCAGAGGGCCTATCACCGGGCTCGTCAGACAGGCAGGGTCCAAGCAGTTCCTGCCACCGCGCATCAAGTCCCTGTACCGCCCTCTTCTCCTTCGAACCAGTGAGCAGGAAGCCCAGCACGCGGCCGAGAGCGTAAACGTCTGCCGAGGGGTGCGCGGGTGCGCCCTCGGTCTGCTCGGGCGGAGCCCACGGCGCACTGTGTGCGCCCTGGAACGTGCCGCCTGTACTCGCGGAGCTCACCCACTTGCTGATGCCGAAATCAGCCAACTTCCACTGGTCGTCAGACCGCAGTATGTTCTGCGGCTTGATGTCGCGATGGACCACACCCAACTGGTGCATGGCCCCGACCGCGTCGACAATCGGCGCGACGACGCGGACCGCGTCTTGGGGTGAGAGTCGCCGAACCCGGCCATCGGCCCCAACAACCAGGTCCCACAGCGAGCCGCCATCCGCGTACTCCATGACTATGCAGGTGCCTGCAGGGGTGCGCACGACTTCGTGGAACAGCAGGATGTTGGGGTGGGCCAATTCGCGAAGTAGCTCGTACATTCGCACTTC
Source organism: uncultured Gemmatimonadota bacterium (assembly GCA_903893785.1). GTDB lineage: Bacteria > Latescibacterota > UBA2968 > UBA8231 > UBA8231 > CAITNQ01. The sequence goes on along the minus strand of CAITNQ010000263.1, from coordinate 3,517 downwards.
GCGTTCGGCAGATTCGCACTCGCGGCCATCGGTCGGAACTCTCACACGTTTCACGGCAACGATGGCCCCGGTCGCCCGATGCACAGCTCGAAACACGCACGCGGTGCTGCCCTCGGCCAGTCTCTCGCGGAGGCGGTAGCTCCCGACATCCTCGCCCGCCCCCCCAGCTCCGCTGCGGTCGCCACGTCTGCATTGGAGACCCGCCTGATATGCATGGGGGTCCAGGGAACTCAGCTGCTCGCGAACATACAGGCGCAGGCGCTCCGCTGGCGCCACGACCAACGCCTCGAAGCGCGGGTGGTCGGGATCGATCAGCAGGAGCTTCGCAAGCCCGCAGGCCAGGCGTTCCACCGCCGTGCAGTCACGTTTGTACCCGGAGTAACCCAGGGCAGGGCGTACGCGCTGGGAGATGTCAGCGGCACCCCTCAGCGCGTGGCAAACCTCGGCGAAGTAATCGCTCTTCAAGCCCCACCCGCTGGCTTCGTGGGTGGTCTCGAAGGGCGGAATACGCCAACCCGGGATGATGCCATGGAACCGGTCGAGTAGCGCTGGATCGAGGAACACATCAGGCAGACGCCGGATGTAGTCAGGCTGCGCCGGCAGGAACGCCGGCTGCCCATTCTTGAACCGGTGACCGTAGTCCTGGAACAGCTCGATGTTGGCGAGGAGCATGAGCCCGCATTCGGCGGTCGCCTCCACATCGCCACGCGCGAACACCCCCTGCTCGAGGTAGCCCTTCAACTGCGCCTGGATCTCCGCCGGGTCACTAAAACGTATCGACTGCGCCTCGTCCAACACGACCAGATCGTACTTGCTCAGGAGGCCCGGCGTCCGTCGCCCGCGATGGTAGAACAGGACCGCCGGCGTGATCTGCGCCGAGGTCAACCAGACGTACCTGCTCACGTTGTTGTAGACGTACGACTTGCCCGACCCTGGCGGCGCAAGCTCCATCATGTTGACGCGGTTCATGACCACCGGCAGGAGCCGGGCGGCCAGCCACAGCTGCTCTTCTTCAGAATAGGCGTCGGCCTCGTACCCCAAAGTCCGGACGATCAGGGCAAGCCACTCCTCGACGGAGAACGCCCGCCGAGCAGCGCGGTACGCCTCCAGCGAGACCCGACCCGTCTGCATCGGGTGGAACTCGACCATGCGTATGGCCTGCTCTTTGGCGTCAAGGCATAGCCGAGCAGCTCCCCAGGTGTTGCCAGCCAGAAGGGCCGGGTGCCTCTCGATCAACTCCGCACTGACGAGTACCCGCCTCTCGTCCAGGCATGGTACCGCTGCGTAGTAAGCGGGCGGGTCCAGGTGGACCTCGACTGAGACGGCGTCGAGCACGGTGACCACCTGCCCCCTGGTCAGCCGGAACTTAACAGCCTCGCGTTCGCTCTTGGTGGGCAGGTGATCAGACACGAACTGGGCTACCCTGGCACTTAGGTCGGACGCCCGGTCGGGTTGCGCTGATAGGTAGGTGACGATCCAGTCGAGAACGTAACGTGGGATGTGCCGGTCGTCGCCCGATATGCCGAGTTGCTTGGCGACCCGCTTGTCCACCGCCTGCGCCCCAAACTCGGTCATGATCTTGCGGTCGAGCGCTGTGTCGCCCATCGTGGCCATCATCTCCCGAACATGCTTTCGAACGCCACTTGGCCAGCCGTGGGTTCCATGAGCTGTGCCGACCGGGGGATCTGCAGGACGCGCGGTAACCGCTCCTCGGCACCACCCTGGGCGCAGGCAGCACGCATCTCAACCTGCACGCGCAGCGGTTGCGAGTCCGGCAGGCTCACGCCACTCACGGTAACTGGCAACGTGCATCGCTGGCGTGCGCGCAGAGCGCTCACCTTGCCCGACCAGGTTACGCTGCTGCCGAGTACGCTGACATGGACAGCTACGGCAGCAACGTCGGTGTCAGCGTCGTTGACGACCTCAAGCTCAAACCGCCAACCATCGATCGCTCTGGTAGCATCCCCCAGCGGGTGCACACTTGGGAAGAGCACCGGTACCGGGCCACCGAACCAGGCCACCACAGGGACGATGACTTCCTCCGGAAGCAGCCCTCCGTGCTGCATCGCCCAACCAGATATGGTACCTTGGCCCGGGTGCCGCGAAGTAGCAGCTACGTAGCTCCGGGGCAGGAAGTACGCATCCCGACACAGGTGTGCCATGTCTCGGCCCGCGAACCGACGCGCGATGTCCGGTTCCTCTGTGGCACACCGCACCATCAAGCTGTGTCTTCGGTCCGCTGGCTCACCGCCCCGCTCGGGCCGCGGACCATACGTGAAACCATGGTCCGCGGTAACCAATACCGCCGGCTGCGCGCCGCTGTGGTATTGGCAGTCACGCACCCAGCAGGCGATCCGCTCGCCGATCGTGTTCGCCAAGTCGCGTAGCTGGTCCAAGAGCTCGACGTAGCTGGCGCAGCTACTGAGTCTCTGATCGAGGCCGTTCTCGCGGTAGACGATCAAGCGGTGCATTGGGTCAACCTGGGCGCGAGCAGCCTCACGCCAGCTATCAACCAGCAGCAGTTTCTCGGCCGACAGCCTGTAGCTGCGAAGAAGCAGGGACTCCAAGTTAGCCCCGTCGCACTGCTGGGGCGTCAACCCGGTCAGCACGGGTGCCTTGCACACCTCGGTGATCGTGGGCACGGGCACAAAAACCGAGTGTTGGGAGGTCGGAGACGCCCCGAGTTGCGCGGAAAGGCGGGGGAGCATCTCGATGAGGACATGGTGCGCCAGTCCATCCACGAGCACCAGGATGACCTGCCGCCCCTGTTGCAGGAAGCGCGCCACCCGCCTGGCGACGTATTGGTACCCGTACTCTGGATGATTGTAGCTCACGGACACGTTCGCTGCGGCCCACTGGGCGAAGCCGTCCGCAGGATCGGCGTCATCGCCGGCGGGAAGGGTGCGGCGACAGAATCCGCTATGGGCAAAGCGCGCGTAATCCGCGACCCAAGCTTCGAGACCGTCAAGCCCCTGCCAAGCCGAACCAGGGTCGACGGGCGCGTAACGCGCCACCAACTCGTCGCGGCGGTCTGGGTCGTCGGCGGGCAACCCGCGCAAGTGCGCCGCCCCCTCCGCCGTCAACGCGTTGGGGCGCGTACGGAGCCACTGCTCTATCTCCGTGAGCGCGCCAGGCCAGACCGCCCGCAGGTCTTGGATGACCGCGGCCAGCGGATCTCCGTTCAGACGCGCCTCCTGAAGGGCCAATCGGCAGCGCGCCCCAACTTCCGTAGCTAACCGCTCCGGCAAAGGGAAAGACAGCGGTAGTGAAGCGAAACAGCCAGCGTCGTCCGGTCGCCCGATGGTCCGCAATGACCCGCCGGCAGCGAAGCCACGCAGCGCCGGCCCGAGCAGACAGGCCTCCGCGAAGAGACGCGGGCTCGCGAGGCCGCGCCAAGCAGCATCTAGTTCGCGCAGCGCGTCAGGGTTCACGACACCCGCAGCCCTCGCCGCAAAGGTGGCCCAGAGGCGCTCCATGGGAATCGGCGGTAAGCGGACTCGATCGAGACCGATCGCCC
>CAITNQ010000262.1 GCA_903893785.1 uncultured Gemmatimonadota bacterium | reverse complement strand
TCAGGCTGGCAGTACAGCAGCGAGGAACTGTGCGGCGTCTTGGAGGACATCGTCGGCCAGGTGGACCGGATGACGGGCATCATCGACCACATGCGGGCCTTCTCACGCGGCCACGGCAGCAAGGAGCCGCAGCGGTTCCGACTGAGCGAACCGGTGGAGGGCGCGCTCAAGCTGATGGCAGCGCAGTTGCGGGCGCAAGGCATCGCCCTCGACCCTGAGTTGGGGCACAGCGAGGTGATCTGCTGCGGCTGGCCCTTCGAAATCGAGCAGGTTATTCTCAATCTGCTAGCCAATGCTCGCGATGCCCTGCAGGACCGGGTGCAGCGTGACCGGTCCGGAGACGACGCCCTGCCCCCCGCATGGCAGGCCTGCATCCGGCTTTCGACCCTCACCGACACCGGCAGCGGTGAGTGCGGGATCGCCGTAAGCGACACCGGCGGTGGTATCCCCGATGGTGTCGCCGAGCGTGTCTTCGAGCCCTTCTACACTACCAAGCCGGTGGGTAAGGGCACGGGACTGGGGTTGTCGATCGCCCAGGGCATCATGGCTCGCCACAATGGCCGCATCGAGGTGGACAACCGCCCGGGAGATGGCGTCACGTTCCGGCTAGTGTTGCCTACGGGATCCGCCGCCGTGGTCGCGGGTCTGCCGCATCCCGCGACCGCCTGAGCCGCCGCCTTCGGCGGCCAGGCCGCGTGGGCAAGGCACCTAGTCGCCCAACCGAGCGTCTCCATGTCCAGTTGAGCTGTGAGGTGCTCGACGAAGGCTTTCGCTTCCTAACCCGGGTCCCGTTGGGCGACGCCCGTACCCGGGCCCCCCTGACACTGTCCGATGGTGCCACCGCTTCCTTCTGCGACGGCCTTCATAGCACGACTGTCATACCGGCCATGACCGCGGGGGCCATCGCTCCCCGGGCGTTGCATGCCGCGCTCGACGCAGGCGGGCTCAACCCTCCGGCCGGCGCGCCCACCGCCCTTGGAGTCTAGTCCGCGGTCAGCACACAGCAACACAGCGCCGGCAAGGTCACGGTGATCTGGCCGTCTGCGGTGCTTACGGGCTGCGACTGGAGGGACTCCAAGGCGCACCACAACGTCAGTTCCCGTTCGCCGGCGAAGCGCGGATCGGACAGACTGACGGTCTGCGGGCTGTCGCGCCAGTTGGCGAGCGCCGCCGCCGTACCGCCCTGCGGGCTCTGCCACACGGACTGGAACACACAGGCCAGGTCCTGCCGCCCGCCGCGCGGGTCTGTCCACCGATGCCGATCGGCCACGAACCCCGCCAACGGGCGCTGCATCTGGCCCAGCACCAGGTAGTCGCCGAATCGGCTCCGGCGGATGGCCGTGCAACTGCGGATCATGCGCAGGGCCTCGTCCTGGTTCTCGACCGGTGGGAACCATTCCGCCCAGTTGACGGTGTCGAGGTCCAGCAGGTTGCCGTCGCCCTTGAGCACGCCGCCCGGGATGCCGCCGTAGATGAACGAAGCCGCGGTTCGCAGCGCCAGGTGGTAGGGTTCGGGCCCGAACCCCATCATCGAATGCAGCACTGTGCAGTCGTGGAAAAGGTATTGGTAAAGCGGGATGTAGTCGTTGTTGTACTCTGGCGGGTAGATGCGCAGCTCGGTCTCGTGGAACAGCGTCAGACTCGCCTCGTTGAGCCCTGATTCGGCGGAGTGGATCACCTCCAACCCCGGCGCGGTGACCGACCGCAGGGCGTTCGTGAACCGGACGATGTCGTCCTGCATCCACTTGCCCGGTGCGGGCGGGTGACCGTGCTCGTCCGAGAAGCAGGGGAACACGCCGGCGCCGTTGTTTTGGTCCATGAACTGCAGCGACTCCATGCCCCAATCCTCGACGACGTGGCGCACGTACTCCATGGAGAGCTCGAGCGTTTGCCGTTGGGAAAGGCACATGGTCACCCCCGGCCGCCAACCCCAGTGGGCGTCCCACACCTTGCCATCGGGCTCGATGCAGGCGAAGCGGTCCACGTCCAGGCGGTCATACAGCTCGTACCCGCTGTCGTCCCTGGCCCAGGTGTTCTCGATGCAGAAGTTGTTGCCGTTGCCGAACAAGCCCACGCGCCAGCCGCGTTCGCGCGCCATCTCGATGAACCGCTTCATGGATGCCTCGCCGCCAGCGGGCGGGAAGCAGTCGGGAAAGAGCCAGGAACCGCGCTTCTCCCAGCCCATCATGATGATGCACAACGGCGCCTCGGTCTGGCGGGCGATGTTCTCCAACAGCGGGATGCACTTCTCGTAAGGGAGGAACTCCGCCAGCGGCTTCACCGGGCCGGCGTCGATCATGCCGACCGGGCGGATGGTCACATACACCGGCGACTCGGTCAGCCACCGCGGCATGTCGGTCCGCCGTTGGATGGGCACGTACCACGAGGTGGTCTGGAACCACGAGCGATACAGGTCCGCCGCGTCGTACCAGTCGCCCTTGAAGAAGGTCAGCCGCGTGCGGTATTCCAGCTGTCGCGCGCCGTTGGTCGGCCAGTCGCCCACGTGCGCCAGACCCAGGCGCAGCACGTCGCCCGCGTCCAACGGCAGAAACAGCTTCACGTTCGCCGCGGTGTCGTCGCAACTGAGGTACACGCCGCCGCGGTCGTTATAGTAGCACATGAACTGCGCGTACTGCATGCCCGGGTAGTGCGAACCCATGCCGATGCCGCCGGCGTTGGAGCTGAGCTCCCAGGAGCGCGCTGCGTCCGGGCGCAGCCGGCGCGACCACCCGCCACCATCGAAGACCGAGTCGCCGGCATTCCTGATGATGCGGCCACTGCCATAGCCGTGGGGCAGCGCAATGGTCTCGGCGCCCTGGGTGCCGTCCAGGTGGAAACGGCAGATGATGTAGGGGTACTGCACCTGGAGTACCTGCACCTGGCTGCGGTTGTCCAGGCTGACGCCGAAGTCGACATAGGCACTGTCCGGGCTAGCCGCGGCGGTAACCGTAACCGTGGCATCGAAGGCATCCAGGCCCGTAAACACCCCCGTCACCGTCTGGCGTCCGCCGCTGACTGACTGCGTGACGCGGCACTGGCTGAAGCGACCCGAATCGAGGTGGCGGTAGCGGCGTTTGGCGTCGAAATACCCCAGCACGAACGTCGGCGTGTGGTCCGTCTTTGCGGCGAACTCCTGGTCCGGATCGAAGCCGGCGCGCATGGACACGACCGCCATGTCCGCGGCCCGCAACCGCACCGTACCCACCGAGGTTGCCAGTTCGATCAGTTCCATGCCTGTCCCTTTCCCTGTGCGTCCGTGTCAGCGGGAGAGCATACGTTGAGGTATAGGGCGTGGGCCAACTCTCAGCAAGGTTCGGTTGAGCCGCGCGGCCAGGAATCGGCCATGGACTCGTGGCCGTCGATAGCCACGAGGCGCGCCATCCCTGGCCTGGCAGAACCCGGGTTGGCGGTTGGGGATCACAGCCAGCGTTCCAGCCAGGCGATGGCTTCTTCCTGCATGGCCAGGGTCAGGGAGTGCGGCACGTCGTGGTACCGGCAGACGAAGCGCTCCCCGGCGCCGAGCCGTTGGTACACCGTGGCCAGGGTGTGCTCGGCGGCCTGCATGCTAGCCAGTGAGTAGAGGCTGTCCTGGCTGCAGTTAAGCACCAGCAGCGGCTTGGGCGCGGCCAGGGAGACGGTGTCGGGGACATCCAGGTACTCCAGCAGGCGGGGCACATACACCATCCACGTGTGATGGCGGAACCCGTCGCGCATCTGCCAAGGGTAGCTGGGCATCCAACCGGCCACCACGGCGGCTTTCACCCGCGGGTCCAGGCCGAACAGATGGGCGCTGCGGTACCCGCCGATGGAGAGCCCCATGGCCCCGATGCGCTCCGGATCCACCTCGGGCCGGGTCAGCAGATACGACAGGCTGGCGCGGTCGCCCTGGAACAGCACCCCGGGCCAGGTGGTACCAGCGGCAAAGAGGTACTTGGCGATGACCTGCTCGTGGGCGTGGGCGAACCGGTTGAAGGCGGCGATGGCGGCGTCTGGGTCAGTAGCCTGCAGTTGCGGATGCGGGTCGGTGAAGCATTCCGAGACCGTGGACAGATCGAGGCGCTGCGAACCGAAATAGAAGGCGTCAGGGCAGAGCACGACATAGCCCCGGCGGGCCAACTCGTCGGCGTAGGGACGGCCCTGGTAGGCTTCACCGATGAACTGGCGCAGCACCGTGGGCGCTCCGTCCCACGCCGTCAGCTTCTCCTTCCCGTAGTAGTAGAAGGCGCCGTGGTCGTGCAGCGCCATGACTGCCGGGCCAGGACGGGTTTGGCCCTGGGGGATCAGCAGATAGGCCTCGGTCTGCCGGTCTGGGGTGATCCAATAGCGCACCGCGTGACGAACGAAACCCGGGCACGGCGTACTCTGAAGGATCTCGGGCGCCAACGGGGCGGCCTCGACGTCGAAAGCGAGCAGCTCCTGCACCTTGGCGCGCGCGGTGGTGCGCCACTGCTCTGGCTCTGCCCAGGCGCGTGCCAGGTACGACAGCGACCGGGCGGCGCGGTCCGCGCGCGCCTGCAACCAAGGGTAGTAGTTACCGACATCCGCACGATCCACGTGCATCTGCAGGTCTCCGCGGGAAGGGATCGATGGGGCCGCAGCAAGCCCGGGTGATTACGCGACTGCGTAGCGTTGGCGCACGGCTTCCTCGCGCCGTCGGGCCCGCTCCCAGGCATGGGGGAAACGCGGGTTGGCCACGGTGGTCGGTCCAGGGTGGTGGGGGAAGATCGCGGCCGGATCGTCGACCAACTCGACGCCGAAGCCGGGCGCGTCGGTAAGGTCGACATAACTGCCCACCGGCCGGTACGGCTCGCGCAGCAGCCCGTCCCGGAAACCGTTCGGGTACAGGAAGAACTCGCACCGGTGGCCGCTGGGGGTTCCGGCCACCACGTGGCAGTTGGCCACGGTCCCCAGGCTGGAGCTCCAGTTGTGGGGCACCAGCTTGACGCCGTGACAGGCAGCTTGGCGGCCGATCCGCCACAGCTCGGTCACCCCCAGGTGGTAGGCGTCGGGCTGCACGGCGTCGTAGATCCGCCGCTCCAGCCAGGGCTGGGCTTCGGCCAGACCGCCGAAGCGCTCGCCCCCCCAGAGCATGACCCCGGGCATGCGTTCCTTGAGCTTCAGGTAGTCATCGAACTGGGCCGGCCCCTCGTCCCCCATGGGCTGCTCGAAGAACAGGAAACCCAGGTCGCTGAGCACCGGCGCGATCTCGAGACACTCGTCGAGTGTCCACGAGTCGTACCCCTTCTTCTCCAGACCCAGGGCCAGGTCAGGCCCGACCGCTTCACGCAGGCGGCGGCATACCTCGCCCAGGCGGGCCGCGTTCATGCCGGCCTCTTCCCAATCAGTGCCGGGACGCCACTTGAAGGTGTCGTACCCGAGCTCGCGGTAGCGCCGCGCTTCGTCGATCAACTGCTCGACGCCGTACGGTTGGCCGTCGCCGCGGTCGTAATAGGTCCACAGCACGCCACCGCTGGCATACACATGCACGCGCGGTTCTGGCGTGTGACCCATGGCCAGCAGCTGGTACACGGGTCTGCCCAGGGCCTTGCCGATCAGGTCCCAGCAGGCCATGTCCAGGCCGCTGCTCAACCGGGTCGTCACCGCATCGAAGGGATTGGCCCCCAGCAGGCGCGCGGCCGACTCAGTCGTCTCCTGCACTGCTGGTCCGATGCCCACCAGGCCCGCGTCGGTGAACAGCTGCAGCACGCCGGAGTGGTACTGGGTGAGGACCACCGGGCCGCACTCGTGCAGGTACCCGCCATCGGGTCGCCGGTAGGTCAATGGCGTCACCTTGATATCGGTGATCCGCAGCCGGACGCGGCCGATCGCTTCGAGCAGGCCGGTGATGGGATCGTGATCCGTCATCTGGGTTCCTTTCGGTCCTGGCGGCCAAGGCAAAGGGGGAACAAAGGGCGCATCCAGGCCAGCGGGGTAAGGGGCTCGGCAGCCTGGCCAGAGTCGCATCCGGCACCATTCCACCACACCGGTTCGGTTGCCCTGCCGTGCGGAGTACCCGTCTTCAGCCGCCAGTAGGCCAACCGGCCGCCCCAGGCCGAGGGCAGCCACTGACCGAAGGCAGCCACTGACCGAAGGCAGCCACTGGCGGGCTGCGGGCGCGCGGACGACCGGAGGCGCGACGGCCGGGCGGTCCGCACAGCGGTGATGCCGTCGCGCCCTGGCGCCGTCTGCAAGGCCGGCCGGCTCAGGCGCAGCGTGCCGGGCCACTGTCCGGCGCACCACCCTCGTCCGGCAGGTAACCGCCCTGCAGAGCCGGCACCACCCGGCGTGCGTAGCGCGACAGGAAACCGCGCGTCACGCGGGGCGGCCGTGGCTGCCAGCCGACGAAACGTCGCTGGATCTCCTCGTCGGTGAGGCGCACCTCGAGACGCTTGGAGGTCACGTCGACGCGGATGACATCACCGGTGCGCACCGCGGCGATGGGGCCGCCGAGGACGGCTTCCGGGGTCACCAGCCCTATCAACGGACCGTGGCAGGCGCCCGAGTACCGTCCGTCCGTGACCAGGTAGACCTTGTCGTACATGCCCTGTCGGTCCAGGGTCCAACCGACACAGGACTGTTCCGGCATGCCCGGCCCGCCGACGATGCCCTCGTTGCGTATCACCAGTACCTCGCCCGCTTCGTATTGCCGGCGGGCGACGGCCGCCATAGCGTCGTATTCTGAGTCGAAAACGCGAGCCGGCCCCTCGAAATGCAGCATGGACGGCAGTACGCCGGCCGAGCGGATAACCGCCCCCTCGGGCGCCAGGTTGCCGCGGAGCACGGTCAGTCCTCCGGCCGCACCCACGGGGTTGTCCAGCGGCCGCAACACGTCCGGATGGGGCAGTTGCGACCAGTCAATGTGCACGCGCTCCAGCAGTTCGCCCACTGTCTTGCCCGTCACCGTCATGGCGCCCAGGTCCAGCAGCGGTTCCAATACCTTCATGACCGCCAGGATACCGCCCATGCGGTCAAGTTGGCTGAGCACGCAGGGGCCATTGGGGCCCAGACTGCACAGATAGGGTGTGCTGTCGCTCAGGCGGTCGAAGTCCGCCGCCGTCAGCGTCACGCCCACCTGGTAGGCGATGGCCGGCAGATGGATGAATGTGTTATAGGACCCGCCGATGGCCATGTTGACGCGGATGGCGTTCTCAAAGGCGCCGCGCGTCAGGATGCGCGACGGCGTGATGTCGCGTCGCACCAGGTCCACTACCTGCTGCCCGGACTGAAGCGCAAGGTGACGGTGCGCCGGCGAGTTGGCGTAGGTCGTGGCCGTGCGGGGCAGGGCGATCCCCAGCGCCTCGGCCAGGCACTGCATGCTCATGGCCGTGCCCAGGGTTTCGCCCGGGCACATCTGGTGACCCATGCCGCCACCCAGGAAGATCGCCGGGCGGTCGACGCGGGCCAGGCCCATCATCACGCCCGGGTTGCTCTTGTCGCAACTGGACAGCAGTACCATGCCGTCGAAGTGGTGGGCCTGCGCCATGAGCTCCACCCCATCGGCGATGTTGTCCCGCATGGGGAGGATGTACCGG
>CAITNQ010000261.1 GCA_903893785.1 uncultured Gemmatimonadota bacterium | reverse complement strand
TGGACCAGGGCGACTGCCTGTCATTGCGCTGCCCCCGTGCCGGCGACGAGGGGTTCGTTCGGCTCCGCGTGCCCACCGACCGCCCCGCTGCGGGCAGCGACGCGGTGCTGGAGTTCCATTACCGGGCGGCTGCCGAGGCCCCGGTGGATCTGGAGGGTTTCCCGGTCCTGCGCTGCCTGGGGCGCGAAGCCGCCGGTCAACGCGGCTGGCCCGTATTGATCGAACTGCGGGCGCGCGGCTCGGCGCCTGCCGGGCTGTACGCGCTGGAAGTGACCAGCGGCAAGGCCATCGTGGGGGCCGGCGGCAGCGCCTGGCCGCAGACGGCCTGGGTGCACTATGTGCTGGCCCGCGTCGACGCTCAGGTGGCGTTCTACGCGGGCCCACACGGCGCCGAGCGGCGCCTAGCCGTCTTCCCTGATCTGGACCCCGACAGCGACATCGATGAGATCCTGCTGGGCAATGCCGGCGACGGCTGGGCCTGCGGCGCCGGTCTGTGGGATCGGCTCAGACTCGGCCGTCCGGTCGGGCGGCCCGGGAGGCCGGCCGGCAACCCGTAACAATGACCTGCACACCGACGGAGGCGTGATGACAACCGAGCAGCTGGCCACCCGGACTCGCGGCATGGTGGTGTTCGCCCCAACGCCGTTCTGCGACGCCGCCGGTTGCACCCGGGTCGACGAAGACGGCGTTCGGCGTAACCTGGATCACCTCATCGCCGGTGGTATGCCGGCCGTGGTAGTATGCGGCGGGGTCGGTGAGCTGTGGGATCTGAGCGAAACCGAGCACCTGCAGGTGGCGCGCGCCGCAGCAACCCACGCCAATGGCCGGATTGCCGTGTATGCCGGCGTGTACGGCAACGCGGCTGAATCGGCGGCGCGGGCCCGCCAGCTGGAGGCGGTCGGCGCCGATGGCGTGCTGCTGTTCCCAGACGACGACGCCGTCCCCAACGGGCCCGCCCTGCTGGAGTATTACCGCACCGTCTCGCAGGCCATCGGCATCGGCATGATGCCGTTCCGGGCCGACGCGTGGGTCGACGTGCCCCTGCTGCAGCGGTTGGCCGACGTGCCTGGTGTGGTAGCGCTGAAGGAGGAGCGCGAGAACATGGACGAGTTCCGCCAGATCGTCCTGGGCGTTGGCGACCGCATGGCGATCATCGGTGCCGGCGATCCCTTGGCGCCCTGTTACCTGTTGCTGGGTGCCGCGGGCGTTGCCTGCAGCCTGTCCAACCTGGTGCCGGGCCTGTACGACCAGATGTGGACTGCGTCGCAGCACTGGGACTACCGCCGGGTGATGGAGATCCACACCTCGCTGGGGGCCCTGAACGAGATCCGCCGTCGCAATGGGACCAGTGCCCTCAAGGCAGGGCTGGAACTGCTGGGCCTGGCCGGGGGGCCCTGTCGCGCCGGCCGACCGCGGCTGGACCCGGCCGATGCCGAGCCCCTGCGTCGGGCGCTGCTAGACCTGGGAGCGCCCCTGGCCGGTTGACGCCGCCGGCAGGCGATCCACTGGGTGGCGAGGCCGTCGCTGACCCGCCGTGCGGCTGTCGCCAACCCGCGCCGCGCCCATGGTACCGCCACTGCGATCGCGCCGTTGGCGCCGACCCCATCGCCGCGACGTGTGCCGTGGGGCCCTGCCGCCATCGGCCGGGGCGCGAACTGGCCCGCCACCCGGCGGCCGATCAGTCGTCGCGCAGCGCCAGGGGTCGATCGTCGCCCGCCGCTGCCTGGCGGGCCCGGGCCTCGGCCGCCAGGCGCACGTCGGGCGGCGTCCGGAAGCACATGGCGACGGCGCCGACCACCAGCGCACCGAGCATGGCGAACCAGGTGAACGAGACCTTGGGGAGCCACTCCGGGCGGCTGAAACTGACCCCCAGGTGCAGCACCGAGGCAACCATATTGCCCAGCGTCACCTGCAGGTCGCCGCAGACGATGGTGGCCCCCAGGCCGCAGGTAATGGCGATCAGGTTGCCGCGGTCTGAACCGCGGTTCCGCGTGAACATGCCGACCAGGTACACACCCAGCATGGGGCCCAGAATGAAACCGGCGATGCCCAGCACCACCGGGATGATTCGCACACTCGGGTCGGTCACCTTGGCATAGGCGAAACCGACCGCGATCAGGACCATCAGCGCGGCGAACACCACGGTGAAAACGCGCGCCGCGGTAACGTGCTCGGCCTGCGTGCGATGGCGCCCCGGCCCGGGGATGTACCAGTCGTTGGTGGCGCTGGTGGCCAGGGCGTTGAGAGCGGCTGACAGCGATCCCATGGCGGTGGCAAACACGCCCGCGAGCACCAGGCCACGGACCCCCACCGGCAGCACGTTCAGGATATAGGCCCCGAACACATCGGCATTGGCCACGGGTTTGAAGGTGGGGTCCTGCTGGTAGAACACGTACAACAGGATGCCGATGAAGGTGAACGCCGCGGCGATCGGCAGATCCATGCAGGCGGCACTGATGAGGCTGCGCCGTGCCTTGGCCTGGGTGTCGGCCGTCAGCAGCCGTTGGGCCATATCCTGGTCAGTGCCGAAGGCCGCCATGTTGGTCAGCGTCGTGGCGATGATGGCCGAGAATACGGTGTAGTCGCTGGCCACGATGAGCCTGACATAGTCACCCGGGCCCATGCTCGTCAGACCGTGCTGCTGCTGCCAGCTCGCCAGGCGGTCGGCCTCGAAACCGGTGACCACATAGCCGTCCAGGCGGCCCAGGGCCGGCACTGCCTGCAACACCGCATCCAGGCCACCGACCTGGTGCAGCAGGGCCCCGATGGCCACCAGGGCGCTGCCGAACATGAGGACCGCCTGGATCAGGTCGGTCCAGATGACGGCTTTGATGCCGCCCGCGGCGGTGTACACGCAGGTCAGCGCCGCCAGCACCACGATGGCCGCGGCATAGGGCGCGACCCCAGTCACCGTGGCCTGGTCATACCCTGCCTGGCCGCCGACCAGCAGGCGCCAGGCCAGCACCATGACCAGCGAGGGGACGAACAACCTCGTGCCCGAAGCCAGCGTCCGCATGACCAGAAAGAGCGCCGACACGTAACTGCGCGTCAACGGGCCGAAGCGAATGGCCAGGTAGTCGTATACCGTGTACACGCGGTAGCGGTAGTACGGCTTGAGGAAGGCGTAGCCGACGACCACCCGGCCGATGATCACCCCCAGCACCAGCTGCACGTACGCCAGACTGCGTTTCTCGTACCCCTCTCCGGGCGCGCCCAGGAAGGTGGCTGCACTGGTCTCGGCCGCGATGATCGAGGCCATCACCGCCCACCATGGGACCCGACGGCCGGCCAGCGCAAAGTCGTGCAGGCTGTTCTCGCGCCGCCCCAAGTACAGGCCGATAGCGGCGATGGCCACGAAGTAGACCACGATGATGGCGCCGTCGATGGCTGGGCCCACGGTTCTCACCTCGCCGCCAGTAAGGGGACGGTGATCTGCCAGGACGGGTTGGGCCGCCGCCGTTGGGGGGGCGCGGCACGGTCTCTGACCGCCCGGGGCCAGGCCAGTGGCCGACCGCGGTCAGCGTCGGGCGTCGGCTCAGGCGCGTACCTCGAGTTGGGCCAGGGCTGATTCGGCCTGCCGCTCAAGGCTCGCGATGTCGCGCAGCTGCGTATCACTCAACAGCGGTTCGGCGGGTGCCGCCAGCAGGTCGCGCACCTGGGATGCGGCGCGGTCGAGCGCGTCGCGGCTCCCCTGGGCTTCCCACGTTGGCGCGTTCAGGCGATTGGCCAAGGGCGAGCGGTAGTGCTCGGTGCGGAAGTAGGCCAAGGTATGGTCTTCCATGAGGAACGAACTACCCGGCCCGACCGCGTGGATCACTTCGCCGCCCAGCGTTTCCTCGTCGACTGCGAACCCCTGGAGTTGGCGGAACAGGTGGCCGTACAGGTCGTCGTCAATGACCAGTTGTTCCAGGCTGACCGTGCCCACGCAGGCCAGC